>JAILDI010000149.1 GCA_024689525.1 Bacteroidales bacterium | reverse complement strand
CTTCCTCACGGGGATTGGTCTTGGCACAACTGAGAGCTATGCACAGTGTCGCTGCAAACAAAAGCCAGAAAGTAATATAATGGTTTCTCATAACGAATATCAGTCTTAATCAGAATCCGAATCAAAATTGCCGGACTCTTTAACGTAGGCCTGCCCGGATATGCATACCGGTTCCATTAGGCTGTCCATCCGGATTATCTCTGTCCGTGGAGAAATGTAATTCTCTTTCATTTGGGTCATTATGTGCTATTTGGTATTAATACAACAGTCTCGTTTCATTCTCTATCCAATTCTGGCGTTGTTGCATTTCATCTGAAGTCATTTCTTTCTGCAAGATCTGGCCTCCCTGGACGATTACGGTCGCATTGACACATTCAAACTGTGCCGGAATAAACACTTTTCGAAGCAGAATATTGGAGAACGGCGCTTTTTCCCTTGCCCAAATGTGCGAGCAGTCAGGCGCCACTCCTTCAACGCCGTCAAATGTAATATCATATATCGCGGCGCTCTTTGAGTACATATGATGAATACGCAAAAACTCCTTTGCCTGCAAGCGGATATTACCGAATTGAATCCTGGCTATATCCGTACCTCTTGATCCCTTGACATAAGCCGCGACGATATTGAAAGCCACATTGGAGTTGGAGATGACAATGTCCGAGAAATTGGCATCGTGGATAAATCCCTCACCGACACCAATCCTGACGGCGTTGCAATCGGACGAAAAAGAGCAGCCGGAGACCTTGATATCAGAGCATTCCATTGGGTTTTCCAAAAGGTGGGCGGAAGAGGCTCTGAGTGTCAGACAGTCGTCGGCAGTGTCAATCTTGCAGTCCGATATCGTTACGTCGTGGCATCTGTCTATGTCAATTCCGTCTCCGTTGAAAGTGTGGTATTTCGCTTTTTCCGTGTGTACATTACACCTTTCAATGAGCACTTCCTCACAGTTCAGAATAAAGCAGCTCCAATATGGAGAATCGGCAAGTTCCAAATCCTTTAAAGTGATGTTCTTGCTGTCCACGAACCAAACCATTTGGGAAGGGCGGTTGGGGATGAGTGATTTCTTGGAGTAAGGATTCCCGTCCTCGTCCAGCAGGAAAGCACCCGAATTCCCGTCAATCTTTCCCGGTCCGCTCAATGTGACATTCTGCACGCCCACACCAAGGAGCAGATGACCACCGCTTATATAATCACCCCAGCCGATTTCCGCCTCGTTCTGCGGGCAGCAGTCGGCACTGCAATAGTCTTTTATGTCAGGACTGCCCTTGATTAGTGCTCCTTCCTCCAAGTGCAACTCTACATTATCTTTGAGCCAAATGGAGCCAGACAAGTACGTGCCTGCCGGCAAGGATACAGTGCCACCACCCGCAGCAGTGGCACTGTCAATCGCGGATTGAATAGCTTCTGTGTCATAAGCTATCCCGTCACCTTTAGCCCCGAATTCCTTTACTGACAATACCAATTGAGTATCATAACTGTCGGTGCGGCCGCCGTTTGTCTTCTCCGGCATATGACAGGAGAAGATTATTGCGGCCGTGACTGCAAGCGTAATCATCATATTAGTCAATCCACCCTTCATTTTGAGCCAGTGCAGTATTTAGTTGGCGTTCGGTGGCCGGGATGGGCCATTTGGTGTAATAATCTCCGTTTCTGGTCCACGATACACTGGTTTCTCCCCAGCACTGTTTCAGGCCGGCCCCTTCAAACATCTTTGAATCGTACCAGGTGTCCCAGCGGAGTTCATCGAAATAGAGAGTCCCTTCGCAGGCAAGTTCCCATCTCTTTTCCCGACGGATGCGGTTCCTGAGATCATCCTGGCCTGCGACCATAGTGTAGGAATTGCTGTTCAACAAAGCCACACCCGCACGCTTGCGGACCATATTTACATAAGGAATGGCTTCATTCGTCTTTCCCTGCTCATTAAGTGCCTCGGCGAGAGACAGCAACACATCGGCATAACGGATAACGGGGACGTCGATAGGGGAGTATTCACGATAGAGGAGTTCGTTCCCTTCGGAAACAAACTTACGTACCAGATAATAGAAATACTTAGCAGTATCCGAACGAAGGTCGAACGGAGCGCTGATATCATTCTGGATGAAGGGCCAGCGCAAAGTGTATATATACTCAATGCCATCGGGAGAACCCAGATACTCCGAATAAGGCGTAATGTAAGTCTGCATAAGCCTGGGGTCACGGTTCTCGTACACGGCCTTGATGCGGGCTTCGTTGCCCTGGTCCAAATACTTTGAGAAGTCGGCCCCATAGTCAGACATCTTTTTCTTAAGGTCTTTGTAATTTCCGGTTCCAAAGTTGCCGTTACCGGAGTTCAAGCCGTCACGCAGGAAATAAACCGAGCGTGCGGCAGGGGTCATTCTGGAGTATCCGGGGATGAAGTCGTCCCAATTGAAAGGTTTTCCATCCACCGTCTCATACGTATCGATAAAATCCGCGTCTCCATAAAAGTCATTCCACCCGCTTCCGCTGGTGACACGGGAGCCATACTTGAAGCTCATCTGGTTGCCATAAGTGTCTTTCTCATAGCACTGTATGGAAAAGACCATCTCAGGGCACTGTTCGTTCTTCTCCTTGAATAACTGCTTATACTCTCCCTGGAAAAGGCTGAAGCCCAGTTCCCCTACTTTCTTGAAGTCGAGTTCTGCCTTCTCATACTCCTTGGTCCATAGGTATGTCTTACCCCGGAGTGCATATGCGGCACCTTTGGTTGCGCGGCCATAATTGGGATCTCCAGCAATGTATCTGCCGGGAATACTAGGCTCATCAATCACATCCGTAAGGTCTTTGATGACAGCCTCCCACACTTCAGCCTCGCTGTTACGGGGTTTAGTGAACTCATTCACGGAAGTGCTTGTAAGATAAAGCGGAACACCCCGGAAAAAGCAGTTAAGCCTGTAATAGAAGTACGCCCTGAGAAATTTTGCTTCGGCCTTGTACTGCGCACAAAGCTCAGGCGACATATCAGGGACGCTTTCTATATTGTCGATGACTTCGTTCGCCCTGGAGATTCCTTCATAGAGCTGCTGCCAGGCAACGCTAAAGATCTTGTCGCCCGAGGCCGCATTTCCCAACAGCAATTTGTGGGTGCTGGACCAGTTGCTTCTTGGGCTAACCGTGGGGTCGAGGGCCGATAGCGTATGGGCGTCAAGTCCGAAATAGTTGCCCTGGGAGATGGAGTTAGTGTAGTCTTCTCCAGAGTTCTCCAGCATCGTATTATAAATGCCGTTAACGGCCAGAGTAGCCAGGTTGGCTGAAGTCCAGATACTGTTTGAACTGACTGCGTTATATGGAGTCGTTTCCAGCAAGTCTTTCCGGCAGGCTGTTACTCCCAAAATGAGCAGTGATACGAATGCAAGATATTTGATTGCTTTCATAATTTAATCCGTTTGCTGAAGATTGTCAGAATGTCAGGTTGGCTCCGAGAGAGATCTGACGCATAGTCACATATCCAAGCCCGGCACCCATCTCGGGGTCCTGTCCCGGATATGAGGTAATGTTGAAAAGGTTTTCTCCTGACAGGTATAATCTGAGACCTTTCATAAAGACTTTGTTGGCAATACTATCGGGTAGCGTATAGCCTATCGTCAGGTTCTTCAGTTTCAGGTAATCTCCTCTGTAGAGGTGCAAAGTGCTCGTCGCTCCCTGTTGGTTGTTCCCTTCATTAGCAGTCAGACGGGCATTGTTGCTGGTAGTATTGGTCCTCGGATCAGAAGGATTGTCGGGATCGTAGAAGTAGTGATCGTTCGCGATGTAGGAAAGAATGTTGTAGCCGATACGGGTTCCGGTATTATTGGCTCCAGTCGTATTCCAATAGAGCCAGAAGCCCGCAGCCCCGGCGAAGCTCATCTGGATGTCAAAGTCTTTCCAGGATGCATTGGCCTGGAAGCCAAAGGTATACTTCGGAGTAGATGACTTGCCGGTGAAGATGTTGTCATAAGTATTTCCGTAAATACCGTCACCATCGATATCGGCATAAATGTAATCACCGTACCAGATCTTATCCTTGGCGATTCCCTGCTGAGGCCGGAAACTGTAACCGGCACCGATCATAGCTTTGAGCCACAGCATATCCATATCCGTCCGTATCATACCGTCCTGGGGACCGCCGTTGATTATGACGTTACCCTCATCGTCAAAATAGGATCCGTTGCCCGAATAGGGAGTGAGCATATAATACTCATTAATGGTATGGCCTTCAAGGATGCGTGTTGACGAACCGGTGGATACGTCGCCCAGATTGGACACATAGGTGCGGAGTCCGCTGGGATCTTCCTGCCATCCTTCTTCCAGCGCTCCCTTGTACTTGGATACCCTGTTGTGATTGAAGGCGAAGTTGCCGCGTACGCTGTAATTGAAATCTCTGATATGGTCGCGCCAGCCCAGTGTCAGTTCCACGCCCTTGTTCGTAACCTCTGCAATGTTCTCCATAGGCGCGGTAGCCAATCCTGCCGTCAGATAGATGGTCGGCCTGTAAAGGATTCCGTCCGTGACCCTGTTGTAAAGGTCGATTTCCGCTGTGAGCCTGTTGTTCAGAACTCCGATGTCCAGGCCGACGTCGGCAGAAGTCGTGGTCTCCCAACAGAGCGCATCATTGGCGTGGACGCTCACGGCAAGGCCGTTGGTAAGGGCATTGTTGAAGCTGTAGTTGTGGGCCTTATACGTCGACTGGTATTCGTAGTTTCCGATACTGTTATTGCCAAGTTTTCCCCAGGAGGCCCTGAGCTTGAGCAGGTCGAACCCAGCGTTCCTCATAAAGTTTTCCTGTTCGATGCGCCATCCAGCGGAGAATGACGGGAATAATCCCCAACGCATATTTGGAGCGAATCTGGATGAACCGTCACACCTGATGTTGGCCTCGAAGAGGTACTTGTTCGCAAATACATAATTCAACCTCCCGAAGAAAGAACGGGAAGAATAGTCAGAGGCCGAACCGCCAACGTGAATAGGCTCGACGGCCGTATCGGCAGTCCAGAGGCTCGGATCGACCAGTCCCTTCTTTGTGCCGTTGTGATTGTATTCGAAGCTATAGTACTCCTCGTATCCGGCAAGGGCGCTTAAATCGTGCTTTCCGAATGTGTGGCTCCAATTGAGGGTTTCCTGGATGGTATAGTCCCAATCTCCATTAGCTCTGAACCAGGTTTCCATATTTTCCGGAAGATCCGGAGTGGTCATCTGAACACCTGTGGCGAAGTTCATTTTTACAGGCTGGGGGACTACGGGCGTGTATTGGTAGTCATACCAGTGACGTCCGTAGTTGACGAGCGACTTGAAGGAGAAGTCCTTGAGGAAGACTATCTTAGCATAGCCAGATACCTTGATTCTTGAATATGTCCTGATAGCGTCTTCTTCGTTGACGGTATATAGAGGATTACAGGCCGTGGCACTTTCCTCATTCGCTGCGGGAAAACCATAGTATCCGTCATAGTAGGGAAAAACGCCGGGGGTCGATTGATTGATGTACTTGACCGCGGTGGAATAATCACCGGCCTGTTTATCCATTACCGAACCATAGGTCTGCATACCAACGGTGAGCCATTTGGCGGGTTTTACGTCAATATTGGCCCTGATCTGGAACTTTTGGGCGGCAGTATTGGAGATAAGACCGGGGTTGTCCACATAGTTTGCGGAAATCAGGTAACTAGTCTTCTTATCCCTTCCGGTTATGGAAATATTATGATCCTGGGAAGCCACATTGCGGTACATATAGTCCTGCCAGTCGATATTGGGATAAGCCACATAATTGGGATAGCCGGATTCGGCAATGCCGTTGGGATCATTCTTGGCATTGCGCCAGGTCTCGATGGTCGACGGCAGAAAGTTTTCAGCCTGGCCGATGTTGTAAAGGGATTCATTAATAATCTCCATATAATCGGCGTAATCTGTCAGATATGAGAGCCGGTGCATAGGGCTGTTGAAGGAGACGCTTCCCGAATAGGTTACGTTCACAACGCCATCCTTGCCTTGTTTGGTGGTGATAAGGACTACTCCATTGGCTCCCCTGTTACCGTAGATGGCGCAGGAGGCCGCATCTTTTAGAACCGTTATAGTAGCGATGTCGTGCGGGTTGACATAGCTCATATGACTCTCAATCCCATCAACGATATAAAGTGGTGATGAAGTGTTTAGCGTTCCTGTACCCCTGATTCTGATAGTGTTGGACTCATTGCCGGGGTCGGAAGAAGTTGTGCGTACGGAAAGACCGGCACTTGTTCCGGCAAGGGCGGAGGCCACTGAGACGATAGGGCGCGAATCGGCCATTTCCTCAAAATTAACGGTAGTGACGGCGCCGGTCAGGTTGACTTTTTTCTGGGTACCATATCCTACGACCACCACCTCCTCAAGGAATTGGGAGGAAGGTTTCAACGATATGTCAAGAGACGTCATCCCTGTTCCAGCCACAAAAGAGTAATCTTCATATCCCATGGCACTGACCAGGATATCGCTCCCGGATGGTGCGCTGAGGGAAAAGATGCCATCAAGGTCTGTAATTGCACCGGTGCTGGTTCCTTTAATCATCACCGAAGCACCAATGACAGTTTCACCTGTTTCGGCGTCTTTAACCACACCGCCAAGCCGCACATCCTGCGCCGAGGCGATGATGGGTAAAACGAAACAGATAATTGCCAAAAGAGCTTTTTGAAGAATTCTTCTCATAAAATGCCGATATTGAAATAACTATGTTAGTTCTGATATGAGCCCGGCCACCAGGACCCGCCACGTGCCACATTCCGCTGATCCATATTAATATCCTCGCCGCACCAATTAACAAACTCGGGGCAGATTGCATTAAGCCGTTCAAGGATGGCAGTCTGTGTAATCAGGGAAGGCGCAGAACCATCAATCTGACCATTCCACTGCCAGCAGTTTGTATCAGTACCCCAAGTGAGGTTCCCGATTGAAGAGGCCAAAACACCGCTTGCATTGCCGCCATTGTCGGTATTGGTGCCGATTTTGACAAGAGTATTGTAATGCGTATAACTCAGATCTATGATTTCACTGCCGGCCTCACCGCCGATGGAGGCAACTCCATCAGAGACAGGAGCAATGATGTTATTGGTGAAATAATGCGTAGCAGTACCCATCACGCCAACAAGGGCGGTATTGTCGGTCAGAGTGCCCCCTTCCGCACTATTCTGAGCGTCGCCGATTATTGAACAGTTGCTGATGCTGGAGCAGGTCTGAATAGCGTCGATGGCTATCCAGGACGCATTCAGTCCTTTTTTATTGGATGATTTGCTGGTTGTAGTGTATGAGCCCCTTACGGAACTGTTGTTCATACATAACTTATCAAGTCCATTTACATTGATAGTACAGCCATACCTGTTATTGATATAGTTTTATTTCTTGACGCGAGTGCAGAAAATGTCCAGGGCCAGCTGAGCGCGCTTATTGCCCTCTTTGATAGCCGCATCCTCCAGGTCGCGCATATCGGAGGAGATGCCCGAAACGCCCAATA
>JAILDI010000026.1 GCA_024689525.1 Bacteroidales bacterium | reverse complement strand
CGATAGTTCCTGCCGGTCTCATTCTTAAGCAAAAGGTCCGTCGGGTACGAAGGCTCCATGTCGACAAGTCTAATAGGACTAATTCCGTTCCCATCTTGTTGCTGTTCCGAAAGCCACTCCTCGCCACTCAAGCGATTCATTTGAAACAGATAATTGCGGGCCGATCCATAATACGCTTCCGCTATCTGTGTTGCCATAAATGTGGTTCGTTCAAAAACGCCGTTTTCGTTCATCGCAAAAGAATCCGGGAAATCATACCGGCGGGGAATCAGACTGGCAATTTCATCTCTGGAAACAATCAGTTTTCCCCACTTGTAGAACCCTGTTTCTTTAACAAACAGGGATTTTGCAGAGCAGTACGGATATCCGAATGCCGTGCAAGAGAGTCCGTGATGCAAACCATTACGGGCAATGTAGCTTAAGCCGGTGCATATGTGGATTTTGCCATCAATTGCTTTTATGAACGCGCCCTTTTCTCCCAATCTTCCAGTGCGACCATACAGCGTATTAAACATTCTGTCATATGATATTCGCAGTTTCCACATAAACTCATCCGGATTCTCGGCGAACAGTCCCAGATGTGTATGGGTGCTCATTTCAGCGTCCATCAGGATGTCGACATTATCCCGGTAGGAATGAAGCGCCAACAGGTTGATAAACAATCCGACATCCCGAGGACTTCTGAACATCACTTCTTCGTGTGACGTGATGATAGAATGATATATCCGCCGCATAACACGAGCTATGCAACTTCGGGCCCGTTGAACAGGTTGATGCGGAGGCGGACAAGGCGCGAGACAACCGCGTTCACGGATCGGCCCAGTTCCAGGGCGATGTTTTCGAAGTTTACCCCATCGTTATAGAGGTCGACCAGTTTTCGCTCTTCGTTTTCGGTCCAGGAGCGTGCCGATGCCTTCTTTTCGTAAAGACCTAGTTCCATCAGCTTCATTTTGACGGAGCGTGGAGTGCGGCCCAAAGATTCTGACATCTGCTTTTGTGTGGCATTCTGATCGGCTAGTTCGAACAGAATGTCCTCGTCGTCCGTCGTCCAGGGCTCGTTGAATTTGGGATACTTCTTTTTGATTTCATCGAATCGTTCCTGCGGAAGGAAATAAGTTGATCTGTTGGGTACCATAAGCAATAGTTTTTATAGTTTAACAGCCGCAATATACAGTTACTTATCCGTGTAACCATCGTTTTAAACGGATAACTTCAAAAAAGGCCATAGACGAGCGCAGGAGGCCGTTTTTTCAATGGCGATTGTGCCGAAAACATGGCGTTTTTATCCTTTTTGGCGCCAAAACGATTTTGGCACCATTGCAACTCATTGACACTCAGGGATATAATTCTTTTCCGTTAATTTTTCCGGAAACGGATAAGGCATACGTATTCCGGATATCCACACAGAGGGTGCCAGAATGCAGATTTCCCGGATATCCGGCAGGGGAAATGGCCAAAACGGGCGAAAATGGTGCCGGATATCCACGTGGACCATCGTGGAAGGCGGTTTTCCCGGATATCCGGCCAGGGGGCCGTGGAATGGCGAATTACCGGATATCCGGCCAGGGGGCCGGGGAATGGCGAATTACCGGATATCCGGCCAGAAGGCCGGGGAATGGCGAATTGCTGGATATCCGGCCGCAGGACGCTGGGAGGTAGATTTCGTGGATATCCGGCCAGGGGGCCAGGGTCTACACTGCCTGGGTCTTGGAGCGGAGCCAGGCGGCCTGGGCGGCGTCGAGGCGGGGGGAGAGGGTGCGGAAGACGCGCTCGTTGTAGGCGTTGAGCCAGTCCAGTTCGGCGCGGTCCAGGAGCTCCGGCACCAGGCAGGAAGTGTCGATGTGGCAGATGGTGAGAACCTCGAAGCCGAGCCAGGAGCCGAACTCGTTGCGGCCAAGGGAGCGCACTACCACCAGGTTCTCGTGGCGGACGCCGTGCATGCCCTCGCGGTAGATGCCGGGCTCGTCGGAGAGCACCATGCCTGGCTGCAGCGCCACGGCGTTGAAGTTCTGCCGCACGTCCTGCGGGCCTTCGTGCACGCAGAGGAAGAAACCCACGCCGTGGCCGGTTCCGTGGCCGAAATTGCGCTTGAATCGCCACAGCGGTTCGCGCGCCAGCGCATCAATTTGGCAACCCGCCGTACCAGCGGGGAACGAAGCCATGGCCAGGTCGATATGCCCCTTGAGCACCAGCGTGTAATCCTCCTTCTCAAGGGCCGAGCAAGGCCCCATCGGCACCGTGCGCGTAATATCCGTAGTCCCGAACAAGTACTGCCCGCCGGAATCCACCAGATAGAGCCCGCGCTCCTCAATCAGCGATGAGCCGTTAGAAGGCGTCACATAATGCGGCAGCGCCGCGGAAGGCCCGTAGGCCGATATTGTCTCGAAACTGTCGCCCTTATATCCGGGAATGGCGGCCCGCAGCGAGTGCAGATACTCAGCGGCCTCCCATTCATTGACCCGGCCGGCGTTCTGTTCCAGCCAGTACAGGAACTTCTCCATCGCCACGCCGTCCTCAAGGTGCGCATCCCGCATTCCTTCCAGCTCCACGCTGTTCTTGACCGCCTTCCAGGGCGCGATGGGCGAACTGCCCTGCATAAGCGCAGGCCCCTCAGAAACCAGCAATTCATAAAGATACGCATTCAGCGAGCCGGGGTCGACAAATAGCGAGCCGATGCCATCGGCCTTCAAGGCGGTGAGATCCAGGCCGATGTCGCCATAGTCGCGGATATCCACACCATCGGCACGAAGTTCATAGAAGCTGGCCTCCGTCTCCGAGTCGGACGATGCGAAGGCGTCCTTGCGCACATACCAGCGCGCCTCGTCCATCGTCACTACCAGATAGGAAATCACCAGGGGATTGTATTCGATGTCGCTTCCGCGCACGTTCAGCAGCCAGGCAATCTCGTCCAGGGCCGTAACCAGAACGGCGTCGCAGCCCTGCAGTATCATCCATTTGCGAAGGCGGGAAAGCCGATGCTCGCGGGACACCCCGCACAGCTCCTCCCCTAGCGTGAGAATCGGCGTGGATGGGATGGCAGGGCGGTCCTGCCACATCGGAGACAACAGATCCGGAACCATAACCACGTTCACGCCCGGAACGGCAGCGCGCAAAGCCTCAAGCTGACCGGTGCTGTAACACAGTCCGTCCACGGCCACCACCGGCTCGCGGATGCCGAACTCGTCCCCGGCAAGCCATTCCGTAATGGGCACCGCTTCCGGAACACGCAACTTGTGGAGCTCCACACCGGTGCCCTGCAACTGCTTCACGGCCTGGATGAAATAACGCGTATCGGTCCACAGCCCGGCGTGGGAAGGGGTTATCACCACATCACCCGCCTCCCCCGTGAACCCGGTGAGCCACTGCACCTGCTTCCATCTGGAAGCGGGGTACTCACTGGCGTGGGGATCGCTGCCGGTGATAATCACGGCATCCCAGTTTTCCTTCCACATCCGCTCCCTCAGAGCCTCGATGCGGGCTGCATACACGTTTTCCATACCGATACACTTGTCATTTTTCACAAATATAAATATATTTGCACAATTAAAGAACAAAATATTATGGCAGAAGATCCCCTCGAGAGAAGAGCACGCGAAGAGCGTGAGAAAAAACAGAAAACTCCGTACATCATACTTGCGCTGCTGGCCGCGGTGGCCATCGGCCTGGGTGTCGCCCTCAGCATCGTAACCCGCAACAACAGCTCGCTGGTGCGGGAACTGGAAGTTGAAAAGCAGGAACTCTCCGAACAGTTCCTGGCCCTGCAGGCGGATTTCGACTCCCTGAATACGGACTATGAAAGCATCAGCCACCAGCTGGACACCTCCCGCGAGCAGGTGGCCCTCCTCATCGAAAGGCTCAAGAACACGGACGCAACGAACCGTGCAAAGATCCGTCAGTATGAGAAGGAACTGGGCACCCTGCGTTCCATCATGCGCGGCTACATCGTTCAGATCGACTCCCTGAACACACTCAACAAGCAGCTCGCCGCCCAGGCGGAAGACGCCCGCCGCGAAGCTGCGGAAACCCGTACCCAGAACGAGCTCCTCACTTCCCAGGTGCAGGATCTCACCGGACAGGTATCTGCCGGCAAGGTGATCAAGGCCCGCGGCCTCAACGTGAAGGCCTACAACGGCAGCAACAAGGAAAGCGACAGGAGCAGCCGCGTGAAATACATGGTTGCCAACCTGGCGCTGGTGGAAAATGCACTGGCGGAACACGGCCCCGTTACCGTGTACGTTGTGCTTAAGGATCCGGACGGCCTGGTTCTCACCAACACAGCCTCCACAAGCTTCACCGCAGGCGGAGCATCGCTCACCGCAACCGCCCGCAGGCAGGTGGACTATGAAGGCAGCGAAGTGGAAGTATCGGTCTACCTGAAAGAACTTGGAGATTTCGTGAAGGGCATCTACACCGTGGAGGCATATACCACCGCAGGCCAGATCGGCCACGCGGAAATCATGCTACGCTAGAATATGATTTACGTTCACGTCCCATTCTGCCGCAGTTTCTGCACGTACTGCGACTTTTACTCCGAGATAGCGGATGATGCAATGTTCGCCCGCTACACGGATGCAGTATGCGAAGAAATCCGCAGGCGCCGGGACGAGTTCGACAGCCGTCTTCATACCCTTTATTTCGGCGGAGGCACACCCACTGTGCTTCCGCTGTCTTCACTCACCCGCATAGTCCTGGCGCTCCAGGACGTGGGTTTCGGCGCACCCTTCGATGAATTCACCCTTGAAGGCAACCCGGAAGACATCGTGGAGAAAGGCCTGCCCTATCTGCAGAGCCTCCGCACCATAGGCGTGGACCGCCTTAGCCTTGGCATCCAGTCCTTCGACGACGATCTGCTCAAGTGGATGAACCGCCGCCACAACTCGGAAAGGGCGGAAAAAGCCTTCCGCCTGGCGCGGGAAGCCGGTTTCGGCAACATCAGCATCGACCTTATCTTCGGCCTGTCGAATCTGGAGGACGATGTCTGGGCCACCACCATCGACAAAGCCATATCGCTGGGCGCGGAGCATATTTCCTGCTACCAGCTTTCCGTCGAAGGCGACAGCACCCTGGCCCACATGGTGGAAAAGGGACAGTACGATCCTGCCGATGACGAAAAATGCGCCGGCCAGTACAAAGTGCTGTGCGCAAAGCTGGGAGAGGCCGGATACCGGCACTACGAGATATCCAACTTCGCAAAGCCCGGTTTCGAAGCGCGCCACAACAGCGGCTATTGGGCCAGGATGCCATACGTCGGCCTGGGCCCCAGCGCCCATTCCTTCCGCGACCCTATGCGCTCGTGGAACACCCCCGCGCTCACGGGCTACACCCGCAGCAGCGAAATCCTGTCCGACGAAGACCGCCTGGTGGAAACCGTAATGCTCAGCCTCCGCACCAGCCGCGGCATCGACGGCAACTACCTCCGCCGCGTCTGCGACCCTGACAATGTCAACCGCATGGTACGCGAAGGGGGCCTCATCCTCATGGAAGGCGGCAAATACCGCATTCCGGAGGACCGTTTCTTCACTTCAGACGCAATTATCCGTGAACTAATCTGATAACGTTATGAGCAACAAATCATTCTTTTCCCTGTTATTGGGTCTGGCGGCCGGTGCCGCTCTCGGCGTCCTGTACGCCCCGGACAAAGGCAAGAATACGCGTGAAAAAGTAAAACGCGCAGCCGCAGGCAATCTGGACGACCTCCAGGAAGGAGCCGAAAACCTTGAGTCCGAAATCGAAGACAAGGCCAGTGAGGCCAAGGAAGACTTCAAGGACATGGGCGAAAAGCTCAAGAAGAAAGGCCACGAAATCAAGGAAGGCGCCCGCGAGATGCTTCTCCGCCAGCTGGACCGACTTGAGACCGCCCTCCGCAAGGCCGATGACAAAGCCGCGCCCGCAGAAGAGGCCCCCGCGGCGGAAGAACCGGAAGACCAGACCGCAGCGGAATGAGCGAATTCTCACGTCCCGCCAAAGAGCTTCTTGACGCCTCGCGCGAGTATGCCGACACCAAGGCCGATGAAGTGAAGCTCCAGGTTGTGAAAGGGCTGTCCATTTCCCTTTCCAAACTGGTGTCGACGCTTATCATCGTGTGCGTGGGAATGGCGCTCCTGCTCGTGCTGTCGTTCGGCCTCATCCTGCTCCTGGGCGACCTGATGGGCAAAAGGTACGGGCTGGCGGCAATCAGCGTGGCCGCTTTGCTGGCAGTTGCTTTCCTTATCCTATATATAAGGAGGGAGCAGCTTCTCCGCAACACATTCGTGCCGGTTTTCATGAAACTGTTTTTTCCCGTAGACGAAGATGACAACGACGGAAAAGAATCGGAAGTACAGGGAGATCCTGACGCTGGACAGGCTTGACGAAGAGCTTCGCCAGGTCCACGGTGACAACCGCGCCAAAGAGGAGGACCTCCGCGGGCGCTTTGCCGCCATGCCCGACATCTACACTCCCCAGTCGCTGATGCAGGAGGGCGTGCGCCGCACCCTCCACTCCGTATCGTTCTACGGATTTGCCCTTAACGCGATTACCATAGCAAAAAGAATTCTCAGGAAGAAAAAGAAATGAGATACGTCATCCGCGCCGTCAAATACTTCGTGCAGGTGAGCCTTACAATGGCCATCATCCTGCTCATCCTCATGGCCGCCGGCCTGATTTCCACCGACATCAACGTGGCATTCCAGAACGGCTGGCGCTCGGTGGGCATAATCGCCATCCTGTTCGGCGTGGTGAGCGGCATCTACCCCCTGTTCGGATACAGCAAAAGGATGGTCGATGCGAAAGGCGAGCCCGGAGAGCACCGCGCCGCCATCATCGGCACAATGGAGGAAAAGGGATATAAACTGGAGAAAGAGGTCGATGACGGAGGCCTCATATTCCGCCTCCGGAGCATCCCGGCGCGCATTTTCCGCATCTGGGAAGACAGAGTTAGCATTATTCCCGTCCTGGGCGGCTTCCAGGTGGAAGGCCTCACCAGGGACATTACCCGTATAGCAGGAACCCTGAACTATAAACTCAAGCAAAATGACTGATTCGGAGAAGTACAAAACCGTAGCCTCCTACACCAGCAAGGTGGAGGCCGACGTTGTCGCTGCAATGCTTCGCGACAATGGTATCCCCGCAGCCGTGTTCGGATACGACTCGTCGTACCCCTCGCTGGGCTGGGCCCGTGCCATTGAAGTGAAAGTGAACGAAGAAGACTACGATGAGGCCCTACGCCTCATCAACACTCCTCCCGAGGAGTAATTCCGCCGCGGCGCAAAGGGCTTCGTAGAAATCGGCCCCGAACGCCTCCGTGAGCGGTTCCTTGAGGAACTGGTACACTCTGATGCCTTCCCGCTTCCCGCGTGCGAAGGCATCTTTGCATATGTCCCAGCGGTGAAGGTTGAGTCCTTTTGTACCGCCGCCAAGTTCCACAACCCGGACCGGATAAAGCGAGCAGGATATGGGCTTGCGGAACGGAATATGCCCGCCGCAGAACCGGCGCTCTATCGAACAAAAACAACCACCGTCCTCAAAATGGCAGAATGCGCATTCCTCGCCGTCGGACACCAGGGGAGTCACGATGTCGCCATCCCGGTCGATCTCAAAAAAGCCTTTCTGTGCCACGGCGGCGCGGCCTTTGTCCGTCATCAGCGGGGAATAGTCGTCATAATAACGCTCCAGCGGCTCCAGTTCCTCCTCCTTGAGCGGCGCCCCGCTCTCCCCCACGATGCAGCACTTGCCGCGGCAGACATCGTAGTCACAGGCGAAGAACTCCGTGACCACTTCTTCCGATACCAGGATGTCCCCTATCTGGATTATTGTTCCGTGCTCGTTTTTCCCGGACATACCACTTTGACGCTGCCACCGCTTATGAGTTCCGTCCAGGCGGCCTGGATACGGGACACATCCACGGAGGATATATTACCCTTGACGTTCACGACGAAATTCTTTCCGTACGCCAGGCGCAGGAGAATCATCTCCACCATCCCGCCGGCACTCTCCATCTGGCCGTTCGCCCTCTTTGTCACCCTTTCCTTATAAACACCGAGGGCCGATGCCGACGGCATCTCCAGCTTCCGGATCGTCCTGTCCAGCAAGCCGGCCCAGGAAGATGCCGGAGCCACCTCAACCCCCTGCGGGAGGCTTTCCGCAGGCATCGGCACACAGTCGACACTCACAAGGAGCTGCTCCTCCGGCCAGGGCAGAACTGCGCAACGCACTTCAACGGACAGCCCGTAAGATGCCAGGGCCTGGGGCAGTGAGCGGGAAAGCCATTCCTGCATCACCATCGACATATAATAATTTGCGGCCGACAGGGGAACGTCCGAGTGATAGATTGCGTGCACACCCGACGCACCCTCTCCGGACAAAGTCAGGTGGGTATTCTGCATTTTGTAGCGGTTGTTCCTCCTGGAAGTGGAGCCGCCGTTTGTCCTGAATCCCCCGCCATAATGCACCATAAGCCTCTTCAGGGCCTGTTCTTCCACATTGCCGATGATTATTATGGAGGCCTCGTCCATACGGGAGAACCTTTCGCGGTAATAGTCCCCCGCCTTGCGGAAAGTATCCTCCGACACGGCGCTCTTCAACGGGGCCGGAATATACTGATATCCCGGCATCATGGCCGATGTCAGCCGCGACAGATAGCTGTCCTCCGTAAGGGCCAGATTGCTCCGCCACGAATCGAAAGCCCCTTTGGACAGCTTTCCTTCGGTAGTTATTGCCAATAGCGAACCCAGGAGCAACTGTAGGGCGTCGGACGGCGCACTACCCTTCACCACCAGATTCCTGATATCCGCGGAAGCCTCCATACTGATGCCCGCCGCCCCCAGCATATCCCGGAAATCGGCACTTTCCATACCCGCCACGTCGAACATCCTGAACAGTTCGCCGATATAGGCTCCCTCTCCAGACTTAAGGCCGTCGACACTGTCCATTCCGCCGGGCCACACAACGGCATAGCTGAAGCCATCCGCTGATGGCATATTCTTATACACCAGCCTTATGCCGTTGGAAAAATACCAGGTTTCACCCCCGGTAACAGGTTCCATAGCCGCCTCCCGTAGCCTCACGCGCGGATACTCCGCCCAGCGCAGCAGGGAATCGGCCGATGCCCACCGGTGCGACAGGGTGTCTCCGGCGGTGGAGCCTATCAGGTAATTGAGGTTATATGCGAAGATGATTTCGTCGGTATCCAGACTGTCCAGGCCGGTTTCGATGTGCAAAGAGAGGTTCTCCAGCCTCCCCAGCCAGGCCCGGTTATAGGTGTTGAACAGGTTCGCCCACGTGCTGTCGGCCAACTGACGCCTTACCGCAAGATTCACCATAGTGCTCTCCGGAGCCAGATTGGTTCCGTAAATGAAATGCGCGGCACAGCGCTCCACATATGCATTGTCGGACGGCGTAGCTGAGCCCCGTTCCAGCATCTCCGGCCTCATCGACGAGCGGATGGCGCCGAATTCCGCCGTCCCCGCTCCGAAATCGTCAATCTCCCCCATGACCCTCGCCAGAGTCTCCAGCGCCGGCTTCGTGTGGGCCGTATCCGTCACTATCGACACGGAATACAGTTCATCTCCTGCCGATGCCGCAGTGCCGCGGTAGCCGAACTCCAGCCCCGAATAGGGTATTCCGGCCTCATTGAACGAGCGGCCGATGCGGCGACGCATGAACGGTTCGAACTGCAGGGCGAAAAGCTCCGGAATCAGGGCCTGGGATGTGTACAGGCGGTTTTGCGGGAGCCTTGGCGCGGAATAGGAAACTTGGATCAGGCTCCTGTCGCCGCCGGTTCTCTCTTGGAAACACCACTGCGGAGCGGGATTGGACTTCCAAACGTGAGTGTCCTGCCTTACCCCCACGCTGCGGCGCGGAAGCATCAGCGAGAAAATGTCCATCTTCGCCTTTATGGCCTGCGCGCTCACATCGCCGCTGATGATTATGGCTTCATCGGCCTCCGACCTGCCCGCCAGGGTGAAAAGCATCAGGAGAGTGGAGTCCAGCACTGCCGTCTCGTGAACCGCAACCGAGGGGAAACTGAAAAGGGTCGATGCCCCGCGCCTCTGGATATATCCTTCCGGCGAGGGAGAAATGCCGCTTCTGGACAGGAAGCCCGCAAAGGGCGCCAGGTCTTCCGACGCTTTGGCCGATATGGCCTCTCCCCGCCTTATCAGGGCGGCATCGGCCCTTCCCTTCACCACGGGGTTCTCTACTATATAATATGTAATACCGCTGCCCAGGCTGCCTTTTTTGACGGCCTTGTCGTCCTGCAGCCGGGTGGGGGTATTCTGTGCTGGCACAGTTATTGAAAATATCAGCCCGGCTACTGCTGACAGAAGGTATTTTAACAGTTTTGTCATACCAGTATGCAAAAATAACACAAAAATTTGCTACTTTTGCAAATTACGTGCTTGATAATATTAACGCAAAACAATAAAGGTTATGAAAAGATTATTTGCAGCTGTCTCCGCACTGTTTCTGGGAGCAGCCCTGGCAATGGCCCAGGACTTCAACGCCGCAGTCGACACCTTCAACAGCGGCATTCAATCCGAATCCAAACTTGAAAGACTCGAACTCGTCCGTTCCGCAATGGCCCAGTTCCAGGCCTGCGAGGAAGATGATGCAGCCGCCATGGTTGAGAAATGCAAGGAAATCATCCCCGACATCCTCGTCAGCCTTGGTAAGGAAAGCATCAACGACAAGAAGTACGACGAAGCTCTCGCATACATCAGGGAAGCCATCGCCATCGCAAAGGAATATGGACTTCCCGCTGAAGGCAGCGACAGCATAGAGGCAAAGGCCCTCAAGCTCATCCCCGACGCCCTCATGCGCAAGGGAACCACCCTCATCAAGGCCAACGATTTCGCCGGCGCCATCACTTCCTTCCAGGAAGCCCTCGAGTATGACGCACAGAACGGCAAGATCTGGCTCCTCCTGGCCCAGTCCTTCATCAAGACCGGTGACGACAATCAGGCAGTGGAAGCCCTCAAGAGCGCTGCAGAGTTCGGCCAGGCACAGAAGGCCAACACCCTCCTCTATAAGGAATACATCAAGCTCGGCGACGCCAAGAAGAAAGAGCGCGGCGGCCTGAACGATGCCATCGCATTCTATGAGAAGGCCCTCGAAATCGAGGAGAACGCCCAGCTCGTACTGAAGATCGCCAACACTCACCTCCAGGGTGGTGCAAACGCAAAGGCAATCAGCATGTTCAAGCGCTATCTGGAAATCAACCCGGAGGCAGAGAACAAGAGCGACGTTCTCTACACCATCGCTGCAACTGCCCAGAAGGCCGGAGACAACGCCACCGCCATCCAGTACTACACTATGCTGAAGGGCGACGCCAAGTACGGCGCAACTGCAATCCAGATGCTCGGTCAGCTTAACAAATAAGAGTTCTGAGAAATCTTGAACTCCTGGCCCCGGCCAGAACAACGGAAATCGGTATCGCAGCCATTGATTGCGGTGCCGATGCCGTGTATATAGCGGGGCCCGCATTCGGCGCACGACAGGCGGCCGGCAATTCCGTGGAGGACATTGCCGGCCTCTGCGCATATGCCCACAGGTTCGGCTGCCGCATATATGTAACGCTGAACACAATCCTCTTCGATAACGAACTGGAAGAGGCCTCTGAACTACTGGATGCAGTCATTGAGGCCGGGGCCGATGCCATCATCGTCCAGGACCCCGCTGTATTGTCATTTCGAGACACTATCCTCCACGCCTCCACCCAGTGTGCCATCCGCACGCCCGAAAAGGCCGCATATCTGGAAAGCCTTGGCTTCGGACGGCTTATCCTGGAGCGTCAACTGTCACTTGAGGAGATAAGGGCCATCCGCGCCGCCACTACCGCGGAGCTTGAGTTCTTCGTTCACGGAGCCCTGTGCGTTAGCTACAGCGGCAACTGCTACCTGTCGGAAAGCATCACCGGGCGAAGTGCGAACCGCGGCGCCTGCGTGCAGGCCTGCAGAAGCCTGTACGACCTCACGGACGCCCAAGGGCGCGTTCTTGGCCGCAACAAGGCGTATCTGTCCTTGAAGGACCTTATGCTTCTGGACAGGCTTGAGGATCTGGCCGATGCCGGTATCGACTCGTTCAAGATTGAGGGCAGGCTGAAGAACAGCTCTTATGTCCGTAGCGTTGTGAAAACGTATTCCGCGGCGCTGGACTCCCTGGTGCGGAAGTATCCGGACAGATATCGGCGCTCGTCTTTCGGGCATAGCAGTGCCATTGCTACGACATCATTGGACAAGACTTTCAACAGGGGATATACCCAGTTGTATCTGGACGGAGTGAAGGGGCAGTGGGCGTCGCTGGACACGCCCAAGTCGATGGGAGAGGCCATCGGCAAGGTGCAGGCGGTGAGGCGGAGCGGGGCGTCGGCCAGGATTACCGTGGCCCCGGACTCCCCCGGCCTGGTGCTCAGCAATGGCGACGGATTTGCCTTCGTGCGGAAGGACGGAGGGATCGGCGGGTTCCGCGGATTCCGCTGCAACGGGCTTGAAATCGAGTGCCGCGGGGCCGACGGGCTGGAGCCCGGTATGGTCCTGTACCGCAATCTGAGTATGGAATTCGAGCGCTCCGTGGCCGCGGAAAGGGTTACAAGGGAAATCGGCGTGACTCTTGACGTACATTTTGCTCCGGGCATTATGTCTTTGCACGCAGTGAGCGAGGATGGGCGCGAGGTTGCGCTATCCTGCGATATCGACCCGCAGGAGGCCCGGGACCCCGCGCGGATGGAAGAGACGGTGAAGGCGCAGCTGGGAAAGCACAGCAGCGTGTACGCTTTTGGCGTTCACAGCCTGCGGTGCGACGGCCCGATGCCCTTCCTGGGCATATCGGCCCTCAACCAGGCCAGACGCGACATTGCCGCAAAGCTGGATGAGATGCCTGTCAGGGCGCTACCGCTGAATCCCGGCAGGGAATCGGCCTCCGGAAGTCCGTCGGCCCTGGACTATACGGCCAATGCCGCAAACAGGCTCAGCCGCGAGCTGTATGCCCGCACCGGCACCATCGACCTGGAGCCTGCATACGAACTCACGCACCGCCCCGGGGCCGAGCTTATGCGCTCCCGCTATTGCCTCCGCCACGAACTGGGGATGTGCCCCAAATTATCGTCCCCGGATTGTCGGGATATCTCAAATTCTTCACTATATTTGCATAACAACGGACGCACCTTCACTCTGGAATTCCACTGCAGGGAGTGCGAAATGACAGTAAAATAAAACCAATATGAAAAGACTGATTGTCCTTATCGCTTTGATTTCCACGACCGTGAGCGCTTCCGTCCAGCCCTGCAAATGGTTCAGCATTAACCTGTGCGCCACCCGCACCGCACTCTACGGCGGAGTAGGCATCAATTTCATGGCTTTCGCAGACAGATAAAGGCAAATGAGTCAGATTTCACCCATGGACACCAAATACACGGAGGGCGGTATCCGCGAGATAGTGGAAGCCCAGCGCAGATTCTTCCGAACCGGGACCACACTTCCGGTGAGCTGGCGTCTCAAGCAGCTCCGCAAGCTCAGGGACGAAGTCATCGCCCACGAGGCCGAGTTCGAGGCCGCACTGGCCGAAGACCTGGGCCGCACCAAGGCGGAGGCATATCTCTGCGACATCGGCCCTGTTGTCACTGAAATCAATGAAATGCTGGTCGGCCTTCGCCGATGGAGCCGTCCGGAACGTCATTTCAGCGGCCTGATGTGCTTCCCCAGCCTTGTAACCAAGGTTTACAAGATGCCTTATGGCGTTTCGCTGGTCATAAGTCCCTTCAACTTCCCCATCCTTCTCACCCTGGGTGTGGTGGCGGCGGCTATTTGCGGCGGAAACACGGTGGTGATCAAGTCGTCGAGCAAATCGGCCGCTTGCACGGCAGCCCTGAAACGCTTCTGCGCAGAGGTGTTCCCGCCGGAGTTCGTCACCCTCATCGACGGTGGCCACGACGTTGCCGATATGTGCCTTGCACAGCGCTGGGACAAGATTTTCTATACGGGCTCCCCGTCCGTGGGCAAGCACGTGATGGCCGAGGCCGCCAAGAATCTTACTCCGGTTGCCCTGGAGCTTGGCGGAGAAACCGGCAACTGGTGCGTGGTGCGCAAGGACGCCGACCTCAAGGACGCCGCCTGCAAGATTGCCTTCTTCAAACTTACCAATGCCGGCCAGATCTGCATCAACATCAACCAGATTGCCGTGGCCGAGGAAGTTGCCGAGGAGTTCATCGAAGAACTCAAGCGCGCGTTCATCGCCCAGATCGGCGAGCATCCGGAACTGAATGAAGAATATCCCTGGCTCATCACAAAGGGCGCATACAACAAGTGCGCAGCCCTTGCCGATGAGTATCGCGACAGGATCCGTTTCGGCGGAACAGGCGTTCCCGAGACACGACGCTACTCACCTACGATTATCTATCCTGTGGGCATCGACGAGGACATCGTCATGCAAGAACTCTTCTGCCCGCTGCTGCCCATAGTGCCTTTCAAGGATGCCGAGATCGACTCTCTTATGGAAACCATTGCCGACAGGGAGCACCCTCTGGCGATGTACCTGTTCACCCGTAATATAAAATGGGCCAACCGCACGATGCGCACCCAGCAGTACGGCGGCGGTTGCATCAACGAGGTTTGTATCCACCTGATGGTGAAGGGCGTTCCGTTCAACGGCACCGGCCATTCCGGTATGGGCGCCTACCACGGCGAATGGGGCTTCCGTGAGTTCACCCACCCCCAGACGGTCCTGAAGGGCAGCCTCCACTTCAACCTCCCCCTCCGCCTGCACCCCTACACCGGCAAGGCGGGTGAAACCAAACTGAAGATTCTCAAGTGGTTCGAGAGGTAACCGGGTGACCGTTTACTTCTACTTCCACAGTACGCAGTTCGATCGAAAGCCTTGGCGTCAGGGTCCTTATTGCATAACATCCACCTGTTCCGAGAGCCTGATGTCAAGCGCAGAGGCGCCAACCTTGATGCAGTATTTTCCAGAGTCTTTCACCCAGGTGTGAGAGCCGGTGCTGTAATGTGAGAATGCCTCGCGAGGCAAAAGAATCTTAACTTTCTCGGACTTTTTGGGGCCGACAAAAACCTTCTCATAGCCTTTGAGTTCCATATCGGCCATGATGACGGGTGAATCGGTGGCGGATATATAGACCTGGGCAACCTCGGATACAGCAGTCTTACCACCATTTGCAAGGGTAAAGGCAACCTCAACCCCGTCTCCTACAACCTCAACCGAAAGGTCGGAGTAAGTAATATCGGCATAAGTAAGCCCGTAGCCGAAGGGGAACATAGGCTGTGAACCGAAGTGCTCCATACCGCGATAGCCAAGGAAGATGCCCTCGTTATACTCAGTGAACGGATACTGAGAGTATCTCCTCCGGGCAGTCCCTTCACCGTAAGGTTTTGAAATACCATAGTTTGGATAGGCCGGATTGGCCTCCAGCGAGCCCCAGAAAGTAAAAGGAAGACGACCACTCGGCGAAACCTGCCCGGAAAGAATCCGAGCCATTGCCGTGCCACCTTCCTGCCCGGAATACCAGGCCATTATCAGTGCGCCAATCTTATCGATCCAGGGCGTTACGTCTACCTCACCACCGGAATAAACCACGACGATTGTGTTCGGATTGGCATCGGCCACTCTGGAGATGAGTTCGTCCTGTCCCTCCGGAAGCTGGTAAGTCCTGTCGAAGTCTTCACCTTCAGTATTATAATTGAAGCCGGCCGCAACAATTACGGCGCGTGCATTAGAAATGACATCGTAGTCCGGATCTTCCCAGTCAATAAGTTTGACCTTGTAGCCCTTACCCAACTTAGAAAGGCCCTGATATAGGGATATGCTGCGCCCTTCGATAGGATCCATCCTGCCGCTGCCACCGCCATAAGGGACGATATCGGCATTGGGGCCAATAACCACTATTTCCTTTTTCTTGTTTGTCTTCAGGGGAAGTACGCCGCTGTTCTTTAACAGAACCGGGCCCTCCAGTGCAGCCGCAAGGGCATTAGCACGGGAAACATCACAATCTTCGGGAATGGATTCGTCCTTTACCGGATTATCAAGGAAGCCATAAGCGATAACCGTCTGGAGGATGTGACGGCATTTTTCGTCGATGTCTTCTTCGCTTATGACACCCGCTTCCAGGAGCGCCTTGGCATTGTCGTAATTGGTAACATAGCCGCGTGGCATTTCAAGGTCCAGGCCGCTTGTGAAGCAGCCTATGGCACTATAGGTAGATGCCCAGTCGCTCATCACTATCCCATCGAAGCCCCAACTGCGAAGATTCTCTTTTATGAGCCAGGGGTCTTCAGAGGCGTGAGTTCCATTTATGGGGTTGTAGCTTGTCATAACGCAGGCCACATCTCCCTTCTCCACCGCCTTGCGGAAAGTTGGGAAGTAAATCTCGTTTATGGTTCGTTCGTCGGCGTTGGAACTTATTCCGTGACGGTCGAATTCCTGATTGTTAAGGGCGAAATGCTTTATGGTTGCCATAACGCCCTTGCCCTGAATACCTTTTATATAATTAAGGGCCATCTCCGAGGCAAGGTAAGGGTCTTCGCCGTAATACTCGAAATTGCGACCGCAAAGAGCGGTTCGATAGATGTTTACGCCCGGGCAGAGCATTATTGCCACGCCGCGGGCCCTTGCATCAAGGCCGATTCCCTCGCCAACCTTGCCGGCAATCTCCCTGTTCCAGGAAGCTGCCAGCGAAATGCCACAGGGGTAATATGTGCTGTGTGTCTTGTTCCTCACGCCCTGGGGACCGTCGGCCATACGGATTGCCGGAATGCCAAACCTGGGGATTGGCATAATGTGGAATCCATCCTCATATTCTCCATCTCCTTTAACTCCGTGGATAAGAGTGCATTTCTCTTCCAGAGTCATCTTTGAAACCAACTGGGCCGCACGCTCCTTCGCCTGCTCCGGAATCCAGGAACCTCTCATTT
>JAILDI010000113.1 GCA_024689525.1 Bacteroidales bacterium | reverse complement strand
GGAATACAACAAGGCGCTGGACGCCATGGCGGGCGAGGCCGTCGAGTATGTCCGCGGCATCCCGGTGGTGAAGACTTTCGGCCAGTCGGTATTCTCCTTCAAGCGTTTCAAAGAATCCATCGACCAATACAAACAGTGGGTGATCGCCTATACGATCGATTTACGACGGCCGATGACCCTGTATACGACGCTCGTCAATGCCTCCTTCGCCGTTCTCATCGCGCTCACGCTGATCGTCGTCAAGAACGGGACTTATTCGCCTGAGTTCCTGCTGA
This sequence comes from Bacteroidales bacterium, assembly GCA_024689525.1. The sequence goes on along the minus strand of JAILDI010000113.1, from coordinate 2,145 downwards.
ACCTGTTGTACTACATCATTGTCACTCCGGCCATCGCCGTAACCCTGAACCGTATCATGTTTGCCAGCGAGAACGAGATGATTGTGGCCGAAGCGCTGGACAAGACGGGACGGATTCTCTCGATCGATCCGCTCTCGGATCCTTCGGATGCCAAGCTGCCGGAGGACAATGAGATTCAGCTCAAGGATGTCCGTTTCCGTTATCCGGAAGCAGAACGCTTTGCGGTGGACGGTATTTCACTGGACATCAAGCCGGGACAGAAAATTGCTTTTGTAGGGCCTTCCGGTGGTGGAAAGACCACAACGGCAAGCCTCATCGCCCGTTTCTTTGACGTGACGGAAGGGGCCATCACTTTGGGCGGAGTGGACATTCGCAATATCCGTAAGAAGGACCTGATGGACCGTATCTCCTTTGTCTTCCAGGACAGCCGCCTGCTGAAGACAAGTATCTTCGAGAATGTCCGCCTGGGCAGACCTGGCGCTACCCGTGAAGAAGTCCTCGAGGCTTTGCATAAGGCCCAGTGCGATGATATCCTGGCCAAGTTACCCGATGGCATTGACACCGTCATCGGCCCGGGAGGGACCTATCTTTCCGGCGGCGAACAGCAACGGGTGGCCATTGCCCGCGTAATGCTGAAAGATACTCCCATCGTCATTCTGGACGAGGCGACGGCCTTCGCGGATCCGGACAATGAGAGCCGTGTGCATCAGGCCTTCACCGAGATGGCCGCCGGCGGCAAGACCATCATTATGATCGCTCATCGGCTCTCTTCCGTGACTGGAGCCGACCGCATCTTTGTGCTGGAGGAAGGACGTGTGACGGAGAGCGGCTCTCACGAGGATCTCCTTGAGAAAGGCGGCAAGTACGCCTCTATGTGGAAACAGTATGTGGAATCTGTCAAATGGAACATCAAATGAGCATCATAGAAACACTTCGGCATAAATATGCCCTTACCCGGCAGGGTGCGAAAGACCTTATGAAATCAAGCCTGGCCAGCGCTGCGATGGATATCGTCCTCATGCTGCCGGTAGGCCTTCTGTTCTTCCTGGTAAAAGACCTGATGGAAGGCAATTCATTGAATACCTGGGGGCATATCTGGAAAATAGGCGCCTGCCTTCTTGCCGTGGCGGCCATGGAATACGTCAAGTATAACTATCAGTTCGTCACCGTGTATCAGGAGAGCGGCCGCCGGAGGATCTCCCTGGCGGAAAAACTGCGCCGCCTGCCACTGTCCTTCTTCGGCAAGAAAGACCTGGCTGACCTCACCAGCACTATCATGGCCGATGCAGCCACCATCGAGACGGGTACGTCCCACTGGGTGCCGGAACTCATCGGATCGATGATATCCACGACGCTCATCGGCATCAGTCTCTTCTTCTTTGATTGGAGAATGGCTCTTGCCGCAGTCTGGGTGATTCCCATCGCCATCAGCATCGTCCTGTTTTCGTCCAAGTTCCAGAACCGCTTCAACCGCCGCAACGTGCAGGCGAAGGTAGCGCTGGCCGACAGCATTCAGGAGGGATTGGAGGCCTTTCAGGACATCCGGGCCAACGATGCGGAGAGTAAATACCTGCAGGAGCTTTGGCCACGCATAGACCTGGTGGAGAAGCGGGCCATCCAGGCCGAGCTGGGCGTCGCCATCTTCGTGGTGAGCGGGCAGATGGTCCTGAAATTGGGGATTGCGACCATTGCCTTGGTCGGAGCCGTGCTGCTTTCCGCCGGAAGCCTGGATGTGCTGACATTCTTTATGTTCCTGCTCGTGGCGTCCCGCCTGTATGACCCGATGTCCGGGTCGCTTATCAACCTGGGCGCCGTGGTATCGCTGGGCATTCAGTCGGAACGCATGGACGAAATTCTCAATCACCCGGAGCAGTGGGGAGAGGAGTCCCTTTCCAACAAAGGCTATGACATTGAATTCAAGGATGTCCGGTTTGCTTATGATACTTCCGAGACGGTTCTGGACGGGGTTTCCTTTACCGCAAAGCAGGGAGAGGTGACCGCGCTCATCGGCCCTTCCGGTTCCGGAAAGACCACTGTTTCGCGCCTTGCCTCCCGTTTCTGGGACATTCCGTCCGGCACCATCACGGTGGGCGGGATGGATATCTCCAAGATAGACCCTGAGACGCTGATGAGCCTGTATTCCAT
>JAILDI010000103.1 GCA_024689525.1 Bacteroidales bacterium | reverse complement strand
CGTATTATGCTCTCACTCCTCAAGCCCGATAAAGGCACTGTGAGCATCTACAACAAGGAGCAGAGCATCCACGTAAGTGCCCGTACACGCTGCAATATGGTGTACGTCCCCCAGGGCAACTCCCTATTCAGCGGCACAATACGCGACAATCTGTACATCGGCGATCCGGAGGCTACGGAGGAGAGAATGTGGAAGGCCCTGGATACCGCTGCGGCAGAGTTCGTGAGAGACCTTCCGGACGGGCTGGAAACAAAGTGCGGCGAAGGCGGAGCCGGCCTCAGCGAAGGCCAGGCGCAGAGAATCGCCATAGCCCGCGGCCTCCTGCGTCCCGGCAGCATCCTTCTGCTGGACGAATTCAGCGCGTCGCTGGACCCTGAAACCGAGGCCCGACTGATGAACAACCTGGCAAAAGAAGCGGCGGGCAAGACCATGATCTTCATTGCCCACCGCGAAAAAGTGATGGCGTCCTGTGAACGGACGCTCCGTCTTAAAGCTTAATCCTTCAAGCGGCCTTCCATAAGGTCGCGGTATTTTTCCCTGTTGCGGTAAATGTCGATGGCAGTGTAGATTGCACTTATCATCGAGCTGGGGTCGGCTTCGTCGCGGCCGGCGGTTTCATAGGCCGTGCCGTGGTCCGGCGAGGTGCGCACAACCGGCAGGCCGGCAGTGAAATTCACGCCATCGGCAAAAGCAATCGCCTTGAACGGGGCAAGGCCCTGGTCGTGGTACATCGCAAGTGTTGCGTCAAAGCGGGAGTAATTGCCCTGGGCGAAATGGCCGTCCGGCGAATAGGGGCCGAAAGCCTGGATTCCCTCCGCCGCCGCAGCCTTCACCGCCGGGAGGATGATATTCTGTTCCTCATCGCCAAGAAGACCGCCGTCGCCGCCGTGGGGGTTGAGGCCCAGCACCGCAATCCTGGGGTCGATGATGCCGAAATCCTGCTGGAGCGATTTCTTCATCACACGGAGCTTGCTCAAAATGAGCTCGGTGGAAAGGCTTCTGCTCACGTCCTTCAGCGGAATATGACAGGTGGCAACGCCCACCTTCAGCTGCGGGCTCACCATTATCATAGCCGTCTCCCCGGTGCCGAATTCCTTCTCCAGATACTCCGTGTGGCCGGTGAATCCGAAGCCCTGTGAATTCATCCCCCTCTTGTTGATGGGAGCCGTCACCAGTATGTCGATGCTGCCCGCGTGAAGGTCCTTCACCGCCCTCTGGAGCGAGACGATCGCGGCTTTTGCCGATTCGGGAGAACCCTGGCCGGGCTCCGCGTAGACATTGTCCGGGAGGCAGTTGAGGATGTTGATCTTGCGCGGTTCCGCGTCCTTCGACGAGTTGATGACGAAGGTCTCCATATTCTCGATGTTGTGGATCTGCTTGCGGTAGAAACCGAAAAGCTTGGACGAGCCGTACACCACGGGGGTGAAGAAGTCCAGTATCCGGGCGTCGGCGAGGGCCTTGATGATCACCTCGTATCCGATTCCGTTGGAGTCGCCCTGGGTTATTCCTACGATGAGTTTCCTGTTATTCATAATAGCGTTTCCTGCTGTTGTTCCTGTATGTATCCTGTGTCTTCCTTAAGGTCGGTGCCGTGGTAGGCTTCAACCGCCATCCGGTCGCATCTTTCGTTCTCCGGGTGGCCTGCGTGGCCCTTCAGCCAATGGAAAGCGACGCGGTGCTTCTTGTACACCTGGTCGAACCTGAGCCACAGATCGACATTCTTCTTATTCTTGAATCCTGTCGATTTCCACTTGTCCAGCCAGCCCTCGTTGATGGCATTCACCACATATGACGAGTCGCTCCACACCTGTACTTCCGCATTGTCCCAGTTTATTGCCTCCAGGCCTTTGATTACGGCCAGGAGCTCCATCCTGTTGTTCGTGGTGAGGGCAAAGCCTTCCGACATGGTCTTCTCCAGACCGGCGCAGCGGAGCACCACCCCGTAGCCGCCAGGCCCGGGATTTCCGCTTGCAGCACCGTCCGTATACAAGAATATGGGAGGCCTTTTAGCTTTCATTACTTGCAAAGATACTAATTTGTGGGCAAATATGTTGTTTTGGTGCGCAAAAATAAGTATTTTTGCATGATTATACAGAAAATCAGAATTAACCAACCAGATATGAAAAAATCATTCAAGGTCCTGTTGATTGCAGCCGCAGTGGCGGTGTTCGCCTCCTGCAGCTCGAATACCTACAAGAATATCAATTACTTGCAGGACATTCAGGGAGATACCCTCCTCACAAAGGCAATAAACACAGGTATCATCATCCAGCCCCAGGATCAGCTGTCGATTATCGTAACCTGCCGCGATCCCAAACTGGCAACTCCGTTCAACCTTCCCGTTTCCACATATTACACAGGCTCGGAACTCTCCGTTTCCGGTGGCGCATCACAGCGCATCACGGGCTATATCGTGGACAATAACGGAGACATCAATTTTCCCATCCTCGGCACCATCCACGCTGCCGGTCTCAACCGCTGGGAACTCCAGGAACTCATCCGCGACATGCTGTCGGATACCGGTAACCTGAAGGACGCCGTGGTAACCGTGGAATATATGAACAACAAGATTTCCATCCTGGGTGAAGTCACGGCCCCCGGCACCTACAATATGGTGGGAGACCGTATGAACATCCTGGACGCCCTTGCAATGGCCCGCGACCTCACCATCTACGGCCGCAGGGACAATATCCTGGTGGTACGCACCAAGGACGACGGTATCCACTACTACCAGCTGGACCTCAGGGATGCGGGCAACCTCATCAATTCCCCGGGCTTCTACCTGCAGCAGAGCGATATCGTGTACGTCACTCCCAACGACGTCCGTGCAGGCCAGTCCACCATCAACGAGAACTATTTCAAGTCGGGTTCATTCTGGGTGTCAATGGGTTCGCTCGCGATTACCCTCACCAACCTGGTAATAACCCTGTCCAATAACAATTAGAAACAGATATGTCGGAGAATAATCAGCAAAACCTGAATACGGTTCCCTCTGCAGCCCAGAGCGATCAGGAACAGAATATCCAGCTCACGGACCTTTGGAACCTCGTATGGGACCATAAATGGTGGTACGTCTTTTCCGTAATCATCTGCCTTTTCGGAGCGGCCTTCTATCTGTACAAGACCCCGAAGTCCTACAGCCGCAGTGAAAAGGTTATCGTGGACGAGGACTCCCAGAACACTATGATGAGGGATCTCACCCAGTTTACCACCAGCCGTTACCGTTATCAGGCGGGAACTAACGTGGACAATGAAATCGAGGCCTTCTTGTCGCCGGACCTTATGGAAAAGGTGGTGAACCGTCTGGGCCTTGAAACATCTTATGTAGACAATCAGCTCCTCCGTGTTCGTGAAATGTACACCAACACCCCGGTGGAAATGCACAGGGTGAACCCCAATGCTTCATCGGCCTTCTCGTTCGATATCGTCAAGACGGGAGACAGCACTTTCGTCCTGAAGGACTGGCGCATTGCCGGCAACGAACTCAGCGGAGTGAAGGTGAACGGCCATTTCAGGGACACCCTGGATACTCCTGTGGGCGGTCTGCTGTTCCTTCCCACCAACCATCTGAGCAATTGGTCCAACGACATCACCATTTCCTGGGTGAATGCCGCAGCTATGGCAAAGGTCTATTGCAACAGCCTTTCGGTATCACTGTCCTCCAAGCAGTCTTCCGTTCTGGTCCTTTCCATGACGGATGTATTCCCTTCAAGGGCTGAAAGTGTTCTGAGCACCCTGCTGGATATCTATCAGGAGGAGTGGATCAACAACCGCAACAAGTCTACCCGTGCGACATCGGTGTTCATCAATGACCGTCTCGGCGTTATCGAGCAGGAACTCGGCGGCATCGAGGACAATCTGCGCGAATACAAGCAGAGCCATCAGGTGTCCGATATCCAGTCCACCGCCCAGCTGTACCTGCAGCAGTCAAGCGCAATGTCGGCACAGGGATTTGCAACATCCAACCAGCTGGCCATCGCCAAGATGATCAAGCAGTTCATCAACGACCCTTCTCATGCGAACGACCTGATGCCTGCAAACAGCGGCCTTCAGAGCGTGAACATCGAAAGCCAGATCGCAACATACAACCAGGCATTCCTGGAGCGTGAAAGGGCGTTGCAGATTTCCAGTGAGAACAATGCCATCGTGCAGGATCTCACCGCAACCCTGGAGCAGTACAAGATAGCCATCAACCGTTCCGTCGACAACCTGATTTCCACCCTGCAGATGCAGGTGAACAAGATCGAGGATCAGGAGAAGCAGATCCTGTCCCGCATTTCTTCCACTTCAGGGCAGCAGCTGGAACTCCTGAGCATCGAGCGTCAGCAGAAAGTTAAGGAGCAGCTCTATATCTTCCTCCTCCAGAAACGCGAGGAGAATGAACTCCAGAGCCGCCTTACCGCGGCCAACACCCGTCTTATCATGCGTCCTAACGGCTCATCGGGCCCCGTTTCGCCCAACAAGATGATGATTTTGTTGGTTGCTCTCGTTCTTGGCCTGGGTATTCCTTTCGGCATATTCTACGTGCGCAAACTCCTCGATACAACGGTGAAGAGCCGTAGCGACATCTCATCTCTGAGCATGCCGTTCCTGGCGGAAGTTCCGCAGATCGGCCTCACCGGCAACTACTGGCAGAGGCTCCGCGCCAACCGCTTCGATCACACCCGCACCCGCATCCTCGTGGAGAGTGGCAAGCGAGACGGCGTGAACGAAGCCTTCCGCGTGATGCGTACCAACCTGGATCTGATGGTGCGTTCGCAGAAAGCGCAGGTGATAATGCTCACCTCTTTCAACCCCAACGCCGGTAAGACCTTCACCCTCCTTAACCTGTCGGCCTCAATGGCGCTGAAGGGCTCCAAGGTTATTCTTGTGGACCTGGACCTCCGCAAAGCAACCCTGTCCAAGGCGGTTAGTAAGAACGGCACCGGCGTGTCGGCATATCTGTCCGGCAAGTCGCAGAGCATAGAGGGCCACGTCACGAATCTTGCCGTCAATCTGGATATCATAACCGTGGGCTCCATTCCTCCGAACCCGTCGGAACTCCTTGTGTCGGACCGCTTCGAGGCTCTCATCGCCGAACTCAAGGGCAAGTACGACTATATCTTCTTCGACTGCCCGCCTGTGGATCTGGTTGCAGATACTACGATCATCGGCACCCATTCCGATATCACCATCTTCGTCATCCGCGCCGGTATGTTCGACAAGAGGGCTCTCCCTGCACTTGAGCAGATCTATCACGATGGCCGCTTCAAGCGTATGGCGGTTGTCCTGAACGGTGTAGACGGCAGCGGTTCCAAGCATTACGGCTACGGCTATGGTTACGGTTATGGCTACGGCTATGGCTACGGCTATGGTTACGGAAGCGAGGAAGAGAAGTAGCAGCCTATGTTCGGGCTCTTCCAAAGGCACAAATCCATCGTGGAATCCGGGCTCCTGAATGGGGCCGAGGACAGCCATTGCCATATCCTTTATGGCCTGGACGACGGGGTTAAGACCTACGAAGAGTCCGTAAAGATTCTGGGTTTCCTCCAGGATAACGGCGTGAGCAGCATCTGGTTCACTCCCCATATCATGGAGGATGTCCCAAATACCACCGAGCAGATTAAACAGCGCTTCCAGGAATTTTTAGGCCGATATGAGGGGCCGATGACATTCTCCCTCGCGGCGGAGTACATGATGGACAATCTCTTCGCGGAAAGGCTCGCCCAGCGGGATCTTTTCCTTCACGGAGGAGACCGAGTGCTGGTGGAGACATCGTCCCTTGCCCCGCCCATCGACTTCTGGGAAACTCTTGAAAAGATGATGAAAGCCGGCTACAGGCCTCTTCTGGCCCACCCGGAGCGCTACCGCTACATGAAATCGCAGGACTATGAGCGCCTTCGCAAGATGGGCGTCCTGCTGCA
>JAILDI010000062.1 GCA_024689525.1 Bacteroidales bacterium | reverse complement strand
GGGATATTGATCTTTTCCTTCAGGGCGTTGATAAGCACATTGTAGTCCTTGATCACGATATAGTGGTTGCTCCAGTATGAGTCGATGTAGCTGTCGCTGGAAGTGAAGCTGTCGTCGGTGCGGTGAACGCCGCCATAGTTGTTACCGAAGCCGGCGGAAGCGTTGAAGCCGTCCGTCATCACATCTTCTATGATATTGTACATGCCGCCGTGGATTGCACGGTAATCCGACATGATCCTTGCCTCGAACTGAATAAGGTCCTCACGGGTGGCGATCACCTGCCCGCCCTGCTCGTAAACCACGGCAGAGGTGGGAGTGAGGGTAAGGTCGCAAGCGGAAACTGCTGCGATTGCAGCTGCAACAAATATATATTTAATTGTATTTTTCATGGCTTGCATCTGTTAGAAGGTTAATTCAAGACCGAGAAGCATCTGCTTCGAGTTTGCAGGAAGACCCAGGGACACGTTGGTGTCGTCTTCGGGGTCGATACCCGAATACTTGGTCAGGGTGAGAAGGTTTCGTCCGGTGAACGTAATCTTCAAATCCTGCATGAACGGCATTGTCGACAGGACGCGCTTGGGCAGGGAATAACCGATCTGGAGATTCTTGAGCCTCAGGAAGGAAGCGTCCTCCACAAGATGGGTGTCGAACTGCATCACGGTACCCTGGCGCCAGTCGGGCCATTTGGCATCCGGATTGGTTTCCGTCCAGAAGTCGGATATTTCCTTGTGCTGGTTGTTGTCGGCAAAGTTGTTGGGGTTCGCATAGAAATATGCGTCGTTGTTGGTCATGTACTTGCCGAGCACATAGGAGAAGTCCATCAGGAACGACAGGCTCTTCCAAGCTCCGGACAGGCTGAAACCGCCGTTGACGGGAGCGTGACGGACTAGGCCGGTGTTCTGGGTGAGGGATTCCTCGGAGAACTCATCGGTGACCGTGTCCTTGGTGCACACGTCGATATTCTCGCCGGGAACATACCATGTGGGTTTACCAGTGTTCCTGTCCACACCCGCATAGATGGGATAGTAGTACATCACGGGCTGGCCTACTACGAAGGCCACGCCGGTGTTGGCGATTTCCCAGCGCTCGCGGCCGTCGAACAGTTCAAGCACCTTTTCTGCGTTGTAGTTGAAAGTGGTCTTGAAGTGCAGGAAATAGTCGCGGGTGCGTGCCAGGTCGTAACCCAGGGAGATATCGATACCGCGGTTCTGCAGGGCGCCCACGTTACGGGTCTGGGAACCGAAGCCCACGGTTGCGGGAATAGGCACGCTCATGAGCATATCTGTGGTTTTCCTGTTGTACCATTCGATGTCGAAGTCCAGGCGGTCCAGCATCTTACCCGTTATGGCCAGGGTGAGGAGGGCCTGCTGCTCCCAGGAAAGATCGGGATTTTCCGGCTGGGCGAAGTACAGGCCGTTGGTGCTGTTGTAGATTCCGCCTTCACCGAGGAGGCCGATCCAGGAATAGTTGCCGATGGCAGCATTACCGGAAGTACCGTAGCTGGCCTTCACGTTAAGGTCGTTCAGCCAGACGATATTCTTGAAGAACTCTTCCCTCTTTGCCTTCCACATGACACCGCCGGACCAGAACACGCCCCAACGGGTTGCGGAACCGAAGCGTGAGGATGCATCGGCACGGACCGAAGCGTCGAAGATGTACTTGTTCATCAGGGTGAAGTCGGCATGTCCGAAGAAAGAACGGAAAGCGCTCTGGCTCTGTTCCTCGGTGATGTCGAACGTGGCAGGGTCACCGGAAGAGATCAGGGTGATACGGGGATTGATGATGTCGTCCACCGAGCCAAACCATCCGTCGTAATCGTTGAAGATTTCCTCATGACCGGCAAGGACGCTGAATTTATAGTCGTCCAGCTTGTCGAAGGTGTATTCCAGCGTGTTGGTAAGGGACGCAGTGTAGCTGTAGTCCGACTCACGGCTTCTCCAGCCGCTGCCGCCCATCAGATAGTAGTCCGGCTTCATCACACCGGTATAGCGGAGCACATATCCGTCCACACCAGCCCTGGAGGAGAACTTCAGGCTGGGGGTGAAGTCGATGGTGACGAACGCTGTACCCATAAGGCCGAGACGCTCCGAAGGGGTGACGCGGTTGGCCATGTAGGTGTGGTGATTGATCATACCGCCGGGATACTCGTTCTCATACTCCTCGCCGGTTTCCGGGTCGATGGCCGGATAGAAGGGCAGGGTGAGGTATGAAAGTGCACCCGAGGTATAGTTCCTGTTATTGGAGGAATTGGACCAGTTGGGGTTCTGGATGGTCTTGTCGTACGTTGCGCTCATGTTCATACCAACCTTGAGCCAGTCCTTGGGACGGCCCTGGACGTTGGAACGGAGCGTGAAACGGTCGTACACGTTGCCGATTGCAGTACCCCTCTGGTGGAACTGGGACGCGCCGATGAGGTAGGCGACCCTCTGTCCGCCGCCCTCGATGGAGATGTCGTTCTGGTACTGGGGGTTGTTGAACTGCTGCACGTAGTTGTACCACTTGGTGTCGGCATTGTAGCCGTTGTCATAGAAGGTTTCCTTCACATACTGCTCCGAGTGGATACCGGCGACGTTCCAGAAGCGGGCCAGCTCGGAGCTGCTCATCATGTTCTGGTACAGGCTCTTGTCCGTGATGGTGGAGATACCATACTGGGAACGCACGGTTACCGTTGCGTTGTTGTTGTAGGAACCGCTCTTGGTGATGATGTGAACGACGCCGTTGGCCGCACGTGCACCGTAGATGGATGTCGCGGAAGCGTCCTTGAGGATGGAGATGGACTCGATGTCGTTCGGGTTCAGGGCCATGATGGAACGGGCGCTGGAGGGAACACCGTCGATGATGTACAGGGGGGCCGATGACGAAGTGAGCGAACCGGTACCGTGAAGTTTCATCGACACCGAGTTGTCACCCGCCACACCGCCGGAGGTGAGGACCGACAGACCGGCCACCTGGCCCTGCAGTGCATCGAGGGCCGATGATGACGGGGCCGTGCGGATGCTCTCCGAATTCACCGTTGTGACGCTGCCCACCAGCGATTCTATTTTCTTGGGGGAACCATAACCCACGGCCACGGCGCCCTCCAGGAAGGTTGTGGCTTCCTTTAGGACGATAAGCAGGTCCTTGTGACCGGAGGATTTCAAGTCCAGATTGACGTCGTCGTAGCCCACGCAGGAAATCTTGATTTCCTTTGTCGAGGAGGGGACAGCAAAGCTGAAATGGCCTTTATCATCGGTGATTACGCCCTTGGTGGTGCCGGGAATGAACACCGAGGCACCGGGCACCGGGAGGCCCTCCTCATCTTCAACCACGCCTGTCACGGTGATGTTCTGAGCCCAGGCCGAAACGGCTGCGAAAAGGGCCAGGATCACCATAATCAGTTTCAGTTTTTTCATACTACTAAATAACTTATTATAAACTATTCACTTTTAGGTGTGAATTGCAAATGTAAGCCTTTTTTATTGTAATTGCAAGAAACAAGGTATTATGGCCATTTTTTGTCGTTTTTCGCACAAAAAAGAAGACAATTTGAAAACAAATTCCTATATTCGTTGACTGAAACCGAAAACAACGACACAAAAATCATATAACACTAATCTTTTCAAATCATTAGGAGGAAACCTATGGATAAAATCAGGAATCTCGCGGATCTCCGCAAGATGAAAGAAGGTATGCAGAGCAGGATGTCGCTGCGCGAAAACAGCAATTCCGACGAAGCTATCATTCAAATCAAGGTCGGAATGGCCACCAGCGGTATCGCCTCGGGAGCAAAGGAGACTATGAACTACCTCATCACCGAACTTGACAAACGCCAGATCAAGGCGTTGGTAATGCAGGTGGGAGATATGGGTTACAGCTATGCGGAGCCCACAGTGGAGGTCACCATTCCCGGCAAGGATCCCGTCGTGTTCGGAGATGTCAAAATCCCGCGCGCTCAGGAAATCATCGAAAAGTACATCATCGGAGGTGAACTTATCGAGGGCATTCTGCCGGCAAATTACAGATCAATCTAAACCTTAACCACCCTTAAGAGCGATTATGGCAGTTAAAATGCATATTTTGGTTTGCGGTGGAACCGGTTGTTCCGCATCCGCAAGCCACGAGATCATCGATGAGCTCAACAAAGAGCTCGTGGCCCACGATCTCACCGATTTCGCAAAAGTGGTCGTCACCGGCTGCTTCGGTTTCTGCGAAAGGGGTCCCATCGTGAAAATCATCCCTGACAACACTTTCTACACCAGGGTAAAACCGTCAGACGCCAAGGAAATCATCGAGGAGCACATCATCAAGGGGCGTAAAGTCCAGCGCCTCCTCTATGTCGCGCCCGACACCAACAAGAGCGTTACGGACTCCAAGCATATGGAGTTCTACAAGAAGCAGTTGAGGATTGCCCTCCGCAACTGCGGTTTCATCGATCCTGAGAACATCGAGGAATCCATCGCCCGCGACGGCTATGCCGCACTTGGCAAGTGCCTCACGGAAATGACTCCGGTACAGGTTATCGAGGAAATCAAGAAGTCCGGCCTCCGCGGACGCGGCGGCGCAGGCTTCCCCACCGGCCTCAAATGGGAGATCGCTTCCAAGAGCCGCGTAGGTGAGCAGAAA
>JAILDI010000032.1 GCA_024689525.1 Bacteroidales bacterium | reverse complement strand
GAGGAACTCGCCGGCGGTTATTATCGGGCTCAACCAGAATCCTTATGCGGAGGTGAACCTCCCCTATCTTCAGGAGCACGGGATTGCGCTTGTGCGGAGGATTACTGGCGGGGGTGCCGTGTATCACGATTTGGGGAATCTGAATTACTCCATCGTGGGGCCGTCAAAGTGTTTCGAGACGGATAAGCCCGTGCAGATTGTGGAGGCACTTAGGGCGATGGGTGTGCCGGCGGAGCTTGGTGGACGGAACGACATTTTTGTCGATGGACGCAAATGCTCCGGATACGCCAAACGGCTCTCACGGGACCGTATGATGATTCACGGAACGCTGATGTTCGACGTGGATCTTGAGGCGCTGGTATCGGCACTTGCCACCCCTGGGAGCAAAGTTTCCTCTGCCGGGATAGCCTCCGTCCGCTCCCGCGTGGCAAACTTGCGGGACTATCTGCCGGGCTTCACTATGGTGAAGTTCACCGCCGCCCTGCAGGAGTACCTCGCCGGGGGTGACAATGAGATCTCTCCACGCGCTGCGCTTGGTCTAGATGACAAGTTCCGCTCTTGGGAGTGGATTTACGGGCGGTCGCCACAGGCGGAGTTCAGCCGGAGCGTGAAACTCGGGTGCGGCACCCTGCAACTGGGCTGGTCGCTACGTCACGGGTGCCTGAGCGGCGTGCATTTTGGAGGCGACTTCATCGGCCTTCAGGATCCTACTACACTTGCCGCACGCCTCGAAGGCGTTCCCTTCACACGAGAGGCTATCACTCCCCTCCTTCAGGATGCCCCCTCCTTCTTCGACTCCACCTCCCCCGACGACCTCCTCGCCGCCTTTGACCTGCCGTGAAATGCAAGTTGCTGACCGTCAAACACTTACACAAAACGAGGTGGGAATTTTTCCCACCTCGTTTTGTGTAAATGGTTGAAATGTAATGAGTTGCATTTCACGAGCATTCCCCGGAAAGGCTACTTCTTCTCGAGCTTGAAGGTATCCATGTTAATCTTAACGGTGAGGGAGTTCTTTGTGAGGGAAATCACGCCCCACTCGTCTTTTTCCAATGTCTCGACGATCCAGGAGTCCGCTTCTTTCCAGGGATCCGCCTCCATAGTTTCTACGTTATACGGGTTGTAAGTATAGCTCAGAGGGCTCATATTGGAAATCCACGAAGAATACAACCAGCGCTCGGGAGTAAGGATAATCTTCCCATCAGTGTATTCCCATTTGCCGCTATATTTGTCTCCGACGCATACAAGGTCACCATGTTTGCCATCGATGCACTGCGTTTCCTGGTGCATATGCCACATAGTGTAGTTCTGCCCGTCAAATGTGATGCGGTATTTCTGCTGGTATCCCTGGGCGAAATCGTGCTCCACGAACGTTTCCCAGGTGCCTTTGAGATTTTCTGCGGTAACCTCTAGTCCGTCTCTGCCACCATTGTCGGGATCATCTGAAGGGTCGCAGGATGCAGTAATGAACATTGCGGCAAAGACGCCGGCAAGGAGTAAAAGTTTCTTCATAATTATAATGTATTGATAATATCTTTCAGTAGGGCGTTGAAGTCTATCACACGGTCCGGCTTGGGAGAATAGCCCAGGATAACCACCACAAGTTCTTTGGACGGGATGATGTAGATCTGCTGGCCGTCGTGTCCGTTGCAGGAGAACGTATCTTCCGGAACATCCGGCAGAGAGTGGCTGCGGTTCAGCCAGAAGAAGGCGCCGTACTTGCCTTCACTGGCCGATGCCGGAGTGACGGTGTAATCCACCCAGCCTTCCGGAAGGATGCGCTCGCCTTCAACGCAGCCGTCTTCCAGGAACATTTCCCCGAAGCGGGCGAAGTCGCGGGCCGTCACATACATGTATGACGATCCCACGGGCGTGCCGCTCATATCCGGCTCGAAATGGGCTCCCGTGATATGCAGGGGCTTGAACAACCGTTCGCGGATGTATCCCAGGAACTCGGCGTCGCTGCCGAACTTCCCGCGCAGGTAGCGCATCACGATATTGGTGCTGCCGCTGGAATAATACCAGTAGGTTCCGGGCTCGTGCTCCAGGGGTTTGTCCAGCGCATACAGGCCCATATCCTTTTCGCAGTGGAGCATCACGTTAACGTCCGAGCGGTTGCCGTAGTCCTCGTTCCACTGGAGGCCGCTCTGCATCTGCATAAGGTTGTTCAGGGTGATTGCGGCGCGGCCGTCGCCCTGCCACTCGGGCAGGTCCATCGGCGCGTTGATATCGACCAGACTGTCCAGCGCCATAATTCCCACGAGGGCGTTGGTGAAGCTCTTTCCCATACTCCAACTCAGGAGCTGTGTATCAGGGCCGATGCCTTCGCCATACCTTTCCGCCACGATGCCGCCCTTGTGCAGCACCACGAATGCGAAGGGATGGCCGTTGTATGCTTGGTCGTCCACGAAAGCCTTGGCGATGGGCTCCAGCCGTGCCGATATGGCCGAATCCCCGCTCTGGAGGATTTCGCCGTAATCCGGGCAGGGCTCCAGCGGATACTTCTCCGCCTGAAGTTGTGCGAGCTTCTTCCCGCGAAGGAGCGTAACGCCATATCCGTCCCGGTACGCCGCCACGGACTTGCTCCAGAGGAAACGGCTTGTAACGGTTCGGGCCTCCGCGTCCACCTTGTTGCGGGTGAACTTGATGAACGAGAAGTTCAGGTCCAGGGCTTCCACATCGGCCTGCTGCCTTCCGGAAACAAAAACTGCCGATGCCAGGTTCTTCGCGGCGTATCCCGTAATGATCGGCATCAGCGTATTAAGGTAAATGCATCCGCCCAGAACTGCGGCAAGAACCACCGCTCCGGCTATGCGCCATATGTGCTTTGCTTTCATAACTGTATCGAAATTGAACAAATAAACGAAATTCCGCGAACAAAAACAAATAAGCTTCTCATAAGTATTCTTTTACAACTTACGTTTCTGGCGGCCAAATGCCTGTATATGAGCGAGTTCCGTGTCAAGGGGTGCAAAAAAAATTGCACCCCTCAGCATATATATCCTTGATACACAAAGTGTTATCCGCCAGAAAAACTACGCGTGAAATCCGAAGGAGTCGAAGAAATCGGCGTAGTCCGTACTGTGGAGGTCCGTTCCAAAGAGGTCGTAGCCGATTGACTCGCGGATCTGCTTGGCGCGAAGGCTCACGGACACGCCGTACATCCCTTCCATCGACCCCACGTTACCCTGGAACAGGGCTCCGGCGGCCTTGAGCGACTGGTAGCGCGTCATATCCAGATAAAGGTAGCGTTCCGGATGCGCCAGAACCGGCTGATATCCCATATCCAGCAGACGCTTGATTTCATCTTCGGGGACGATGTCGCCGATTTTCAGCGGATTGCTTATGGGGAGCTCAACAAGGATGTGATTTCCCTCCCAGGGCAGCAGCCAGCCGTTCCGCAGGGTATCCGGCCAAGTCTCCGGAATGAGCCTGTATTCCATTGATGGCACAAGGTCGATGTCGACTCCCCTCGCCTGCAGCTCGGCTCGCAGGAGGTCGCACGCCGCCAGCACCGTGTCGGGCGTATTCGCATACAGGCGCGTGCGGTGCGACGTGCACACGATGCGCTTGAAGCCCCAGGAAATCTGGCGCATCACAAGCTCCACCGACTCCTCAAGGCACTGGGAGCCGTCGTCTATGCCGGGAAGGATGTGGCAGTGGCAATCGACCGGAAGGGAATTGTGCATAAAAATGTTAAAAATTCGGATACAAATATAAGACTATTCCGGGAATTATTCGTAAATTCGCGTCGGTCAATTAAAGGCCAGACGGATTGAAACCAACCATCAAACCTTTATATCTATGACAAAACAACAGGAGGCTATCTACGACGCTCGCAGATTGGGGCGCGGTAGAATGCTCACCCTCGGTCTCCAGCACATGTTCGCCATGTTCGGAGCCACGGTGCTTGTCCCGGTTATCACGGGGCTGTCGATGTCAGCCACTCTGCTTTTCGCAGGCTTTGGCACTTTACTTTTCCACTTGCTCACGAAGATGAAGGTCCCGGCATTTCTGGGCTCGTCCTTCGCTTTTCTCGGCGGCTACGCAGCGGTAGTGTCGATGGGAGAAGCCCAAGGACTCAGCGCCACAGCATCATTGCCTTATGCCTGCATCGGAGTTTTCTCGGCAGGCATTATTTATTTCATCCTGGCGGGACTGTTCGCAGCATTCGGGGCCAAGAAGGTGATGAGGTTCTTCCCTCCCATCGTCACGGGTCCCATCATCATCGCCATCGGCCTTACCCTCAGCGGCAGCGCCATCGGCAACTGCAACCAGAACTGGTGGATCGCACTGCTGGCAATGGTAATCATCATCGTCACCAGCATCTGGGGCAAGAAGATGATCAAGATCATCCCCATCCTGCTGGGCGTGCTTGGATCGTACATCGTGGCCGCCATCTTCGGCCTGTGCGACTTCACCCCCGTGAAGGAGGCCGCGTGGCTGGGAGTTCCCTTCCAGTGGGAGAACACCGCATTCCACGTGTTCAAGAATCCCAACTGGGGGCTTGTCATCAGCGCAATTATCGCCATCGTCCCCATCTCCATCGCCACTATGATGGAGCACATCGGAGATATGTGCGCCATTTCATCGACAACCGGAATCAACTACCTGGAGGATCCGGGGCTGCACCGCACGCTTATGGGTGACGGCCTTGCCACCATGGTCGCTTCCCTGTTCGGCGCTCCCGCAAACACCACTTACGGTGAGAATACGGGCGTGCTTAATATTACTAAGGTATACGACCCGCGCGTGATCAGGATTGCGGCAGTGTTTGCGATAATCCTGAGCTTCTGCCCCAAGTTCTCGGCAGTCATCAGCTGCATGCCGGCGGCAACAATCGGCGGTGTATCCCTGATACTCTACGGTATGATATCGGCCGTAGGTGTGCGTAACGTCGTTGAGAATCAGGTGGACTTCACCAAGAGCCGCAACGTGATCATCGCCGCCCTCATCCTGGTGCTGGCAATCGGCATCAAGTACGGCGCCAACGATTCCATCTCGCTGGGCTTCACCTCCCTGAGCGGCCTTGCGGTTGCAGCTCTTGTGGGCGTTATCCTTAACGCCATCCTCCCCGGAAAAGACTACGAGTTCGGTTCCAATCCCAAAGGCGACAAGGCGGTCGACTTTGAGATGAACGCCGCACTTCGCAAATAACATTATATCTAACCATAAACTACGCTTTATGTTAAAAAAAACAATTCTCGCCGTTGCAGTCGCAACGCTCGCCTTCGCCACAGTGGCCAAGGCCCAGACCAACCTCCAGATGTTCTACGACCTTGGCCGTGGATACGCTACTACCACCCTTGAGGGTTTCTATGCCGACAATTGGGGCGACACGTTCTTCTTCTTCGATCACTACTATGCCACCAAGGCCGACCGTGAAAACGGTGCCGGTACGGCGTTCAACGGTAGCTACTTCGAGATTGAGCGAAATCTGAACTTCTGGAAGAATTCCCCTCTGGCCGATCTCAGCCTTCACGTGGAGTACGACGGCGCCACCTGGGGAGCAGGTGTGGCCTGCATCGGTGTGAATTATTTCATGCATTCCGCAGACTTCAAGAACATCTATAATGTAGCCCTGATGTATGACCATCATATCGGATACGGTTCTGCTTCCCTTCCCCTGAAACTCACGGGCGTATGGGGCATGCAGGACATCTTCGGTGTGGAAGGCCTCCGCTTCAGCGGCTTCATCGACATATGGGGTCTGGACAGCGAGTTCGTCAATCCCGATGACATCCTCCATCCTTACGAGACCAAGTTCTCCATCCTCTCCGAGCCTCAGCTCTGGTACAACGTGGGCAGGCACTTCGGCGTGGAGAATCTCCACATCGGCGGTGAGGTTGAGCTTTCCGTGAACTTTGCCGGTCACTACGGATTCATGTGCAATCCCTGCATCGGCACAAAGTGGATCTTCTAAGGGAGGGATAAGCAATGAAGCCTTTCTTTGAAAAACTCTTCGGGTTCGACAGCTCGAAGAACTCGGTGCGTACCGAAATCCTCGCAGGACTTACCACTTTCCTCACGATGGCCTACATCCTGGCCGTCAACCCCGGAATCTTCAGCGCCCTTGATATGCCCGGCGGAGCGGTGTTCACCGCAACTGCACTGGCCGCCATCGTGGGTACTCTGGTGATGGCACTCTTCGCCAAGAAGCCTTTCGCCCTGGCCCCAGGTATGGGCCTGAACGCCTTCTTCGTGTTCACCGTGTGCCTTGGTATGGGTCACAGCTGGCAGTTCGCCCTCACAGCAGTGTTCATCGAGGGTTTGCTGTTCATCGTCCTCACACTTACAAAGGTGCGTTCGTGGCTCATCAACTCCATCCCCGGCACGCTTAAGAAGGCCATCGGCGCTGGTATCGGCCTGTTCATCGCTTTCATCGGCATGCAGAACGCCGGTCTCATCGTCAATTCAGACTCTACGCTCGTGACCCTCGGTGACCTCTGCCACGGTTCCGGCCTTCTGGCCGTCATAGGCATCGTCATCACTGCAGTCCTTCTGATACTCAAGGTCCGTGGCGGTATCCTCCTCGACACCCTGATCACCTCGCTCCTCGGCCTGCTGATCAAGGATCCCGCCACCGGAGTCGCGCTTACGCATTTCAGCGGCGTGGTCGATACCCCGCCTTC
>JAILDI010000021.1 GCA_024689525.1 Bacteroidales bacterium | reverse complement strand
GTAGGTCAGGTGCCGGCCCCATTCCACCTTGCCGCCCAGGAAGTGATTGTCGGCCATCTGCCAGTTCACGCCGGCATTGCCATAGAGGGAACTGCCGATGTATTCGTTCAGGAGCGTCCCCTTGTTCTCGAATAGCCAGTCGGCACCATCGGCCTTTATGCCGAAGGTCTGTTTCTCCAAGTTGCTTTCCTGGCGGGAAGTGTTTCTGGCATAATTGATTCCGCCAAAGAAATCCAGCCCTCCCGTGCGGTAGTTCACATTGACGGCGCCGAATGGATCGTTGCCCTTTGCCCAGCGCAGGGACTGTGCATCGGAGGCATTCAGGTTGAAGCCGAAGCCGTCTCCCTGGCGCCGGATGGTCTTGATTCGCACTACGGCACGGACCGTCGCATCGTACTGCGCACCCGGGTTGGTGATAACTTCGACGCTCTGGATTTCGTTACTTTGCAGCCGGTCCAGCTCGGATGCATCGGTCACGCGGCGTCCGTTTATATATACCATCGGCGAGCCTTTGCCTATCACTTCCAGGCCGTTCTGCCCCTTGATGAGCCCCGGGGTCTTGGAAAGCACGTCATTGGCGCTCCCCACATTCTCCAATACGGACCCCCGCACGTTGGTTTGCAGGCCCTCCCCCGTGAGTTTTGTCTTGGGCATGACGGCGCTTGCCACGGCCCCTTCCAGCATTTGCGTATCGTCGGACAAAGTGATTACCGCTCCGTCGACAGGAGCGAGATACACCGTCTTGTAGCCCAGCATGGCCACCATCATGATGCCGTCCGTTTCACTGGTCACTATAGTGAAGGTTCCGTCCTCCTGCGTCACCACGCCGCATACTACGGTAGAATCGGCCTTGGAGAGCACGGCCACGTTGGCATAAGGGACAGGATCTCCCTTCTCATCCACTACCTTTCCCTTCCAGTCGCCCTTCGCCAGAGCGGGAAGCGCAACTACAGCGAGCATTAACAATACAATCAGTCGTTTCATCGTTTGTCCATATTATTTCACCTGCAAAGTTAGCGTATATAGCGTTCCGAAATCAATACTGATATGGACAATGATGTGGACAATTGGGGATTATTCTTGAAAACCGGTTGGACATTCCGGCTTCAATGCTTACATTTGTCATGAACTGAAACGGAACATCAATTATGGCAAGACCGGTTACTGTCACAAAAGAAAGGATCCTCTCCGCATCCCTTGACCTGGTGCGCTCAGGAGGACCTGATGCCCTTACGGCCCGGAACCTCTGCGCCCGCCTTGGCTGCGGGGCCAGTGCCATCTTCTCTTCTTTCGGCTCCATTCAGGGAGTAAGGGACGCTGTCCGGGAGGAAGCCCGGAAACTGTACCGGAAGCGGGTGGGAGACGGCTTTGCGCTTAATCCTCCTTTCAAAGGCTTTGGCATAGCCTTTATCTGGTTCGCCATGGACGAGCCGCGTCTGTTCTCCATGATTATGGAATCGCAAACGCAACCCGCTTCCTACAAGGAATACATTGATTCCTATGTGGGTTTCAAGGCAGAGAGCCTTTCTGCCATAACCGGCACCTTCGGCCTGCATGGAAAAGATGCAGAAACGCTTTATTATCAGCTCATTCTGGTGGCATTGGGACTTGCATCAACCTGCACCGGCGGCAAAAGCAGCCTGACCATCCCGCAGGTGAGCGAAATCCTCGGCAAAAATGTCCGGGCTTTCCTGATGGTCATCCGCGCCGGAAATGACGAGCGGGAAGGGTTCGTTCCGAACCTCGGCGGAGGTCCTGGCGGAGAAGTCGATTCCTATGTGCTCATGCAAGCGCTCGTGGGGCAGAATCACCTGCTGCGGCAGCTCCGTACCAAGCCCCGCTATATCCAGGATGATGAGTGGGCGGAATTGGAACGGATGCTCCGGAATTCATGCGACCTTACGCCCGAATCTCTCCGGGAAACGCATCCGGACCTGACAAAGGGCGATATCCGCGCCTATATCCTCTCGCACCTGCAATTCTCCGTTTCCGAGCAAGCCGTTCTGCTGGGAATCTCCCCCGCCTCTGTTACCAAAGCGCGCCAGCGGCTTAAAGCAAAATTAATATATTGCAAATAGAGAAATCCGATTTTGTCTGAGCCTTTTTTATGATTTGATTGATTTAGCGACATTTATCATATGGTCTGCCATACGCTCTGCATTGGAAGACAGTTCCAGGTACTGGGCCCCTACGGATGGTGTGCAGACACCCTTTTCCATGCGTGCGATGTGCCCTTCTTCCATGGATTTCGTGTAATCGTCAATCTGCTCCTCAATCTCGTTGGCTCTCTCCAGAGAAGAAAGGTCATCGTTCTGATAAGCATCCATACTGAATTTGTAAAGCCGATGGAGGAGTTCCTTGAGCTGGCTGATTTCATACCTCGCATCGTCTGAGAACTGCTCTCCGGAGTCGGAGAGTGCCGTGGCATATTCCACAATATTCTCCGCATAATCGCCAATTCTTTCCAGGTCCCTGATGCTCCTGTAAGTACCCGACAGATAAGACCGGTCTTTTTCTCCAAGGCCGTTTTTCCCGCTGAGGCGAACGACAAAGCCGATTAGCTCGCGGTAGTCGGCAGGGGTTTCAAGTCTGATCTTCATACCATTAAAATGAATTGACTGTTAAAGATAACTTTTTTCGTCGAAAATGAGTATATTTGAACTATGGAATACCTGTCAAAACAACGGTACGACGAGTTAGCAGCCGAGCTGAAGCATCTTATCAGCGAGGTCTACCCCAAGGTGAAGGACGACCTCGCGGAGGCCAGCGCCCAGGGAGACCGGAGCGATAATGCCGGTTACCGCGAAGCAAGGCGTATTCAGGGGAAGACCATCAGCCGTATCCGTTTCCTGCAGAAAGTCCTTGAGAATTCACGCGTTATCAACCCGGATGTCCTCCCCAAAGACAGGGTCTGCCTTCTGAGCCAGGTGGAATTCACCAACCTCTCTACAAATGCCAGGATGAAGTTTGAGATAGTAAGTCCTCATGAGATGGACCTGGAGGCTGGCAAGATATCGCTCAAATCCCCTATCGGCGCCGCGCTGATGGGAAAGAAGGTTGGTGAAATAGCAGAGGCGCAGGTCCCTTCGGGAACTCTGCGCCTGAGAATCGACAGTATTACGTTTTCTTAAACGAACTCCCCGCAGGTCAGCAAGGTGGAGCCGGCCTGACGGAAATGGCTTGCTATTCTCTGTCATAATCGTTATATTTGCAACCGGTTAGTCCGCTTGGATTTGTCGTTGAGAAGGTTCATATCCGCTGCCGTTATACTGTCGGTCGTTCTGCCGATGGTATTTGTCGC
>JAILDI010000165.1 GCA_024689525.1 Bacteroidales bacterium | reverse complement strand
GAAGGTACCTATCCGCTGCCGGAAGCCCAGGTGGACCGTTTCATGCTCAAGGTGGTGGTCTCCTATCCCAAGAAGGAAGAGGAGCGCCTCATCATCCGCATGAACAACGAGGAAACCTTCCCCAAGGCCAATCCCGTGGTTACCCCGCAGGAAATCGTCAAGGCCCGCGAGGTGGTGAAGCAGGTGTACATGGACGAAAAGATCGAGCGTTACATCGTGGACCTGGTTTACGCAACCCGTACCCCGGAAGACTATCAGCTCAAGGAAATCAAGGACTTCATCTCCTATGGCGCATCGCCCCGTGCCAGCATATCGCTTTCGCTGGCCTCCAAGGCCTATGCCTTCATCAAGAGGCGCGGCTATGTGATTCCGGAGGATGTGCGCGCCGTCGCACCTGAAGTGCTGCGTCACCGTATCGGCCTCACCTATGAGGCGGAGGCGGAGAACGTCACATCTGACCAGATTGTGGAGAAGATCATCAACGCAGTTATCGTTCCGTAATGACTAGCGAAGACCTCCTGAAGAAAGTCCGCAAGATCGAAATCAGGACCAAAGCCCTGAGTCATCAGATCTTTGCAGGAGAATACCATTCCGCGTTCAAGGGGCGCGGCATGGCGTTCAGCGAGGTTCGTGAATACCGCTACGGAGACGACGTGCGCACGATGGACTGGAACGTGACGGCCCGTATGAGCGCCCCGTACGTGAAGGTTTTCGAGGAAGAGCGCGAACTAACCGTAGTTTTACTGGTCGATATTTCCCGCTCCGGCCTGTTCGGCACCGCGGGCAAGACAAAACGCGAGCAGATAGCGGAAATCGCCGCCACACTGTCGTTCTCAGCCATCCTGAACAACGACAAGGTGGGCTGCATCCTGTTCACCGACAGGGTGGAGAAATTCATCCCCCCGGCAAAGGGCCGCACCCATCTGCTGCATATAATCCGAGAAATCCTGGAATACAAGCCTCAAGGCACCGCAACCGACATCGGAGGCGCCCTGCGTTTCCTCACGGGCGCAATCAAGCGCCGCTGCACGGCTTTCCTCCTTTCCGATATGCTGGATGTGAAGGCCGATGGCAGCCCGCGCTACGAGGAAGCCCTGAAGATAGCCGCCAACCGCCACACCATCTCCGTGATAAGGGTGGAAGACCCGCGCGAGCGCACCATCCCGGACGTGGGCATCGTCCCCGTGAAGGATGCGGAAACCGGCAAAGTCCTGTGGGTGAACACCTCCCGCCGCAGCGTGAGGGCGGATTATGGCCGATGGTTCCAAAGCGCCCGGGACGATGCCGACAGGCTCTTGAACCGCTACCAGGTGGACTACGTGGACATCGGCACGGATGAAGATTATGTGAAAGGACTCAAATCACTGTTCCAAAGCCGATGAAACTGCTCACGATCATAATGGTGGCCATTCTGCAGTCGATGCCTTTCCTGAACCAGCTTCAGAAGAGGGATTCCATCCTGATTGCCGACCAGCTGGAATACGGCGTGACCGTGGACCAGGCGTCCGATACCGTCCTGATAGGCTGGCCGCAGATTTCCCAGCCGGAATTCATCAAGGACGTATACACCGTCCGCGGCTGGCAGATCGACACCCTGAATATGACAAAGGGCGACGTGCGGAGCTACTCGCTCAAGGGTAGTTTCGTAATCCAGCCTTTCGCGGAGGGCGAATATGAGCTTCCGTCGCTTTATGTGCTGCGTCTGCACCGCGACGGCAGTACGGACACGCTCCGGTTCAAGCCCCTGCCGATGGAGGTGACCACCATTCCAATCGACACAACAACGTTCGTCCCGCACGACATAAGGCCCCAGATCAAGTATCCGGTAACATTCGCGGAAGTGTTCCCCTGGGTGATAGGATTCATCGGGGGAGTGCTGCTGGTGACGATTCTGGTGTGCGTGATTCTCCTGGGTGGAAAGCGCAAGGATGAAGGCCCCGTGTATAAGGAGCCGGCGCACATTACGGCGCTGCGCAAGATGGACAAGTTCCGCAGTAACAAGTATTGGGTTCCTGAAAAGCAGAAACAGTTCTACAGCGGCGTTACGGATGCGCTGAGGGAATACATCTCGGCACGCTACGGCGTGGGCGCAATGGAAATGACCAGCGCGGAGATATTCGACGGCCTGAAGGGCTCCGACATCCCGCCCGGCCTGTACGGAGAGCTGAAGGAACTGTTCGAGAGGGCGGATTTCGTGAAGTTCGCCAAGTATGTGGCCAGCGACGAGGAGAATGCGGGTGTGCTGCCGCTGGGAGTGAGGTTTGTAACAGAGACATACGTACCTGAGGAGGAAGAGATTTCTCCACAAGGTCGAAATGACAAATAACGATGTTTTTCGAGTATCCGGCATTATTGAGCCTTCTGGCGGTTCCCGCCCTTCTGGCCGCCCTGTATGTGTACAGGGAGGTAAGGGGGAAGCGTGCGCATCTTAGGATGTCAAGCGCGGGGGCATTCCGCAGGGACAATGTGCTGGAGATACTCAGGCATCTGCCGATAGTACTGCGCACAGTGGCGCTGGTGATGATAGTGCTGGCCATTGCGCGGCCGCGCTCATCGACCAATATGGTGAACGCGCAGACGGAGGGCATCGACATAGTGCTGGCGATGGACGTTTCCACCAGTATGCTGGCCCGGGACTTCAAGCCGGACAGGCTCAGCGCAGCCAAGGATATTGCAATCCAGTTCATTGCGGAAAGGCCTTCCGACCGCATCGGAATAGTGGTTTTCGCGGGCGAGAGCTACACCCAGTGCCCCGTTACCACGGACAGGGCCACCCTGATAAACCTGATGAAGGACATCGACACCGGCCTCATCGAGGATGGCACAGCGATAGGCAACGGCCTTGCAACGGCGGTGGCCAGGATGAAGGATTCCGATGCAAAGAGCCGCATCATCATCCTTCTCACCGACGGTGTGAACAACCGCGGCGAAATCGACCCGATGATGGCTGCCGAGATGGCCGATACCTACGGCATCAAGGTGTATACGATAGGCGTGGGCGCCAACGGAGAGGCTCCGTATCCGGTACAGACGCCCTGGGGCATCGAACTGCACAATATGCAGGTGGAAATCGACGAAGCCCTGCTCAAGAGTATTGCCGATGAAACGGGTGGCAAGTATTTCCGCGCCACGGACAATACCAAACTGGCGGAGATTTACGGGGAAATCAACAAGATGGAGAAGAACAGCACCACCACCGACAACATTGCCGTGTATGAGGAACTATATATGCGTTTCGCCCTCGTGGCCCTGTTCTGCCTGCTTGGAGAAATGCTAATCAAACTGCTTGTGAAACGCCTGATATGATATTTTTCGCCCAGCATATGTGGCTGTACCTGCTTCTACTGGTACCTCTCATCCTGATTCTTTACGGGGTGGGCGAGGCCATGCGGAGCCGCCGGGTGAAGGCGTTCGGAGACCCTGCGCTGGTGGAGGCCCTTATGCCTTCCCGTTCCATGGCTAAGGGCTGGGTGCGCTGCATCCTGTTCTCGCTGGCTTTCGCCTGCTTCGTCATCGGCCTTGCAAGGCCTCAGATCGGCGCAAGGCTGGCGGAGAAGAAGAAGCACGGCGCTGAGATTATGATAGTGCTGGACGTCTCCAACTCGATGCTGGCGGAGGACTACAGCCCCAACCGGCTGGAAAGGGCTAAACTGTCGATATCCAGGCTCACGGACAAGCTCCGCGACGACCGTATCGGCCTTGTCCTCTTTGCCGGAACATCCTTCGTGCAGCTGCCGGTCACAAGTGACTATACATCGGCCAAGATGTTCCTGCCGGGCATTACCACCGAGTCGATTCCGGTTCAGGGAACGGCTATGGGCGACGCTATTCTCACGGCAGCGCGGAGTTTCAGCCCCCAGAGCGAAAAGAGCCGCGTGATAATTGTTATTTCCGACGGTGAGAACCACGAGGACGATCCGGTTGAGGCTGCAAAAACGGCCACCGAGGTTGGTGCAAGGGTATATACGATAGGCGTTGGTTCGCCGGAAGGCCAGCCCATCCCGATGGACGGAGAGTTGCTCAAGGACAAGGACGGCAACATCGTGGTCACGCGCCTGGACGAGGAAACACTCCGCAAAGTTGCCAAGGCGGGTGACGGCGCATACATCCACGCCGGGAACGACGAATTCGGCCTGAATCCCATCATTGCCGACATCCGCCGCCTGGAGGACGAACAGTTCGGAAGCGTGGTGTTCGAGCAGTACAATGAACAGTATATGTATTTCTTCTGGGCGGCACTGGCGCTGCTTGTAGTGGAAATGCTCATCGGCGAGCGCAAAGGAAAGCGCCGCCTGTTTGACGACAAATGAAGAAACTGACTCTCATATTGCTTGGCCTTTTGGCGTGTATGCTCTCGTTCGCCCAGCCGGACAAGGCCGACGTGCGCCGTGGCAACAGGGAATTCCGCCGGGGACATTTCCCCCAGGCCGATATTTTCTACCGCCGCGCCCTCCTGGCCGACAGCACGTCGTTCGCTGCGGGATATAACCTTGCGAACGCGCTATACCGGGAGGAGAACCTGGAGGAAGCCGGCAAGCAGATGGAAAGGCTGCAGCCTATGGTGGCCCAGAGCCCGTACGCGGCCTGGTGGTGGTTCAACACCGGTGACATCGCCCTTGGCGCAAAGGACTACGGAAAGGCCGTTGAGGCGTTCAAGCAGGTGCTTATCCGGGAGCCCGATAATATGGAGGCCAAGGAGAACTATGTGTACGCCCGCCTGATGCTGAATAATCAGGAGGGAGGCGACCAAAACCAGGACCAGAATCAGGACCAAAACCAGGACCAAAACCAGGACCAAAACCAGGACCAGCAAGACCAGAATCAGGATCAGGATCAGCAGAACGATGACGGGAATGGCGAAAACCAGCCCCAGCCAGTGGGAATGACCCCGCAGCAGATGCAGCAGATGCTCCGCGCCATCCAGGCCAAGGAGCAGGAGACTCAGGACAAAGTGAACCGGGAAAAGGCCGAAGCCCTTAAAGCCCGTCAAAAGGACAAGAACTGGTAGGATGAACAGGAAGAGGACACTCATATCGCTCGCAGTGGCCGCACTTACGGCAATGTCGGCCCTGGCACAGAGCAGGATCGACGTCCAGGCGCCCAATATGGTGGAGGTGGGAAAAGCCTTCAACGTGGTTTTCATTGTGGAGGGGGAGCATTCCCCGTCGGATTTCCAGTGGAGCGCGCCTGATGGCATCGACGTGCAGTGGGGGCCGCAGAAAGGTACTTCCCACAGCGTTTCCATAGTTAACGGGCACACTACCAAGAGCGACAGGACCACTATGACCTACGTGCTGGTTTCCAGCCGCACCGGCACTTTCCAGATGGGAAAGGCCACGGCGAAGGTCGGCGGCAATACCATCAGTTCCAAGAGCTTTATGGTGGAGGTGGTGGCTTCCGGCGCTGCAACCAGCCAGGGCGGAAGCCAGCAAAGCGGTGGCACCACCGCCCAGAGCACGGCCAAGGAAGTGTTCCTGACGATGAGCGTGAGCAAGAAAAACGTAATGGTAGGGGAGCCCGTGACGGTTACGCTCAAACTGTACAGGACGGTGGACATTGCGGGATTCGAGGATGTCACTTTCCCCACGTTCAACGGCTTCTGGAGCCAGGAAGTGGCGACTCCCACCAATATCGAGTTCCATCAGGAGCAGGTGGGCGGGCACGTCTACGACGCCGCCCTGGTGCGCCAGTGGGTGCTCATCCCGCAGAAGGCCGGCGATTTGAACATCGACCCCGCTGAAATGGTATGCCTGGTGAGTCAGGTCACCCGCCGCGCCCCCACGGGAACGATTTTCGACCATTTCAACGACACGCAATATGTTACGGTGCGCAAGAGGATTGCGACGGGAGCCCAGACGGTGCATGTATCGGCCCTTCCTTCCGGGGCTCCGGCGTCGTTCAGCGGCGGTGTGGGCAAGTTCTCGGTAAAGGCGTCGATGTCCAAGGATTCCCTTCGCACCCACGATGCCGCATCGCTGCTGGTGACCATTTCCGGAAAGGGCAACGTCTCCCTGCTGGAGGCCCCTGCAATCGCGCTTCCGCCGGATTTCGAAGCGTATGACGTGAAGAGCAGCAGCGACACCGACCGCAGCGGAACTTCCGGTTCCCGCACCTTCGAATATCCCTTCATCCCGCGCAGCAGCGGCCATTTCGTGCTGCCTCCGCTGGAGTACAGTTACTTCGACCCGGACGCCCGCAGGTATGTGACCGTGAAGACGGATTCCCTGCGCATCGACGTGGCCCGGACACAGGGCGTGGCCCAGAGCTCCGGTAGCGGCGGAACCCTCACGGTGGATCGTCAGGGCGTCAAGAACCTTGGCGAGGACATCCGTTTCATCCGCCCCAGGACGTCGCTGGACACTCCGCGCCCCTTCTTTGCCGGATCGGCCCTGTACTGGAGCCTGGCCGCGATTATTCTGGCCATATCGGCAGCCCTCTATTTCGTCCTTCGCAAAATCGCAGGTATGAGGGCCGATGTCGAAGGCTCCCGCAAGCGCCGTGCGACCGGAATGGCGTTGAGACGCCTGAAAGAGGCCGGAGACTTCCTGAAGAAAGACCTCTACACCGCCTTCTACGAGTCCCTTCACCGTTCGCTGCTTGGATTCGTGAGCGACAAACTGTCGATGGATATGGCCTCGCAGACCAAGGAGAACATCGAATCGGCCCTGATCCAAAGGGGAGTGAAGGCCGATGTGGCCTCGCGCTTCACTGCGCTGCTGGATTCCTGCGAATACGCCCGTTACGCCCCTGACGCCGGTCACGAGGCGATGGACAGCCACTACCACGAGGCCCTGGAAACCATCACCATAATCGACTCGTCAATGAAAAAGTCCGCCCCCAGGGCGGCATCGGCCCTTGCAATCCTGCTTCTGCTGATGCCTGCCATCCATCTTGGCGCCCAGCCTGCCGATTCACTCTGGAACAAAGGCGTTGAGGCTTATTCCCAGGGCGATTACGAGCTGGCATCGGCCAGTTGGAATGCCATCGCGGAAAGCGGGATGGAGTCGGTGGAACTCTACTACAACCTTGGAAACGCCTGCTTCAAGGACGGAAACCTGGCACGCGCAATCCTGTGGTGGGAGCGCGCCCGCAAGCTGGATCCGTCGGACAAGGACGTTCGTCACAATCTGGAGTTCGCCCGGCTGCAAACCCAGGACAGGATAGATTCAGTGCCAGAATTCTTCCTGCGCACATGGCTGCGCAAGGTGTCGTTCACGATGCGCTCCAACGTGTGGGCCGTGCTGTCGCTGCTGCTGTTTGCGCTTGCCCTGGCAATGCTGCTGCTCTTCCTGCTTGGAAGCCGTGCGGGCCTAAGGCGCACCGGTTTCTTCACGGCAATCGCCGCCTTCCTGCTTTGCCTGGCCTGTTTCGGCTTTGCCTCGGTGCAGAAGCGGGATGCCATCCGGCACGATTCCGCGGTGGTCATGCTTCCTGTTGCAAGCGTGAAGAGCGCCCCGTCGGAAGACGGCTCCACGAGCCTCTTCGTCCTGCACGAAGGAACGACGGTAAAGATTGTGGATACCGTAGCCGGCTACACCCTCGTAGAACTTGCCGACGGCCGCCAGGGCTGGATTTCCTCCAAGGCGATAGAGATTATCTAGGTTTGCATACCTCCCATAGCACGACGCCTGCCGATACGGAGACGTTGAGGGAGTGTTTCGTGCCCTTCTGGGGGATTTCCAGGGCGAAATCGGCCGCGTCCACCACGTCCTGGCGCACGCCATCGACCTCATTTCCAAAAATAAGGGCGTACCTGCGGTCCGCCTCCCGGACGAAATCCTGCAATTTTACGGAATGCACCGTCTGCTCCACGGCAACCACGGTGTAGCCTTCCGCCTTGAGCATCTGAACAGATTCCAGGGTGTCGGAGACTTTTTCCCAGGGCACGGCGTCCTCCGCTCCCAGGGCAACTTTCCGGATTTCCGGGGAGGGCGGCACGGGGCATATGCCGCAGAGGTACAGTTTGTCCACGTGGAAGGCGTCGGCCGTGCGGAAGGCCGAACCAACGTTGTGGGCACTGCGGATATTGTCCAGCACCAGCACCACACCGCTTTGCGGTGCCTCCCTGTACTGGCCCGCTGAGATGCGTCCGAGCTCTATGTTCAGAAGTTTTCTGTCTTTCACGTGGGCAAAGTTAGGCAAATTCACGGATATTTTTTATATTTGTAAGTTGATAAACGCTAAAACAAGTATATGAAACAGGATCTTCAGGTCTTCGACCTAATCAAGAAAGAGTACGAACGCCAGAGTTCGGGTCTGGAACTCATTGCATCAGAAAACTACGTATCCTCACAGGTGCTGGAGGCAATGGGCTCCATCTGCACCAACAAGTATGCGGAGGGTTATCCCGGCAAGCGCTACTATGGCGGCTGCGAAGTGGTGGATCAGATAGAGCAGCTGGCCATCGACCGTCTTTGCAAGCTCTTCGATGCGGAATATGCCAACGTGCAGCCGCATTCCGGAGCCCAGGCAAACATGGCCGTAATCATGGCCGTGCTGCGTCCCGGTGACGTCTTTATGGGTCTGGACCTGTCGATGGGCGGCCATCTCACCCACGGCTCTCCAGTGAATGCCTCCGGCATCCTGTACAAGCCCGTGGCCTATGGCCTGGACCCTGAAACCGGCCGTGTCGACTATGACGATATGGAGCGCAAGGCCCTCGAGCACAAGCCCAAGCTTATCATCGGCGGTGCATCGGCCTATTCACGCGAATGGGATTACGAGCGTATGCGCAAGATTGCCGATGAAGTTGGCGCCATCCTCTGGATCGATATGGCTCACACCGCCGGCCTCATCGCCGCCGGTCTGCTGAAGAATCCCGTGAAATACGCGCATATCGTCACCTCCACAACGCACAAGACGCTCCGCGGCCCCCGCGGTGGCATCATCCTGATGGGCAAGGACTTCGACAACCCTATGGGCCTCACAACCCCCAAGGGCGAAATCAAGAAGATGTCGGCAGTGCTCAATTCCAGCGTTTTCCCCGGTGTTCAGGGCGGTCCGCTGGAGCACATCATCGCCGCAAAGGCAGTATCCTTCTACGAGGCAATGCAGCCGGAATACAAAGAGTATCAGAAACAGGTGATTGCCAATGCCGCAACGATGGCGGATGCCTTCGTGAAGAAGGGCTACAAGATCATTTCCGGAGGCACGGACAACCATCTTATGCTCATCGACCTCAGAACCCGCTTCCCTGAACTCACCGGCCGTCTGGCGGAGAAAGAACTTGGCAGGGCGGATATCACCGTGAACAAGAATATGGTCCCGTTCGACAGCCGCAGCGCGTTTGCAACCAGCGGCCTGCGCGTGGGAACTCCGGCCATCACCTCCAGGGGCTTCGAGGAGAAGGATATGCTTATCATAGTTGACCTCATCGACCAGGTACTCTCCAGCGCCAATGCCCATAATGCGGCCCTCACTGCAAAAGAACCCACGGAGCAGCAGCTCGCGGAATGCCGCGAGCACGAAGCCGTGCTGGACAAGGTGCTCAAGAAAGTGCACATGATCACGGCCGGGCGTCCGCTGAACCGCTATTAATTTATTGAGTATGAAACGGATAATCATTGCGCTCCTGGCGCTGTGGACCGGTATCCAGACCGTGTCCGCACAGATTCCTGAACTTAAACCTCTGAAAGACCTGGATGAGGAACTCGCACCCGTACAGAAGAAGGACAAGTGGGGATATGCCAACGGAAGGGGCAAAATGATCATCAAGGCTGTCTTCGAGGCGGCGGAGCCCTTCGAGTCCGTTACATCGGCCGACGGTACCACGATGAAAGTGGCCCGCATCAAGGCCGGCGGCAAATGGGGCTACATCACCAGGGAGAACGTCTATCTGTTCACCCCGGACTATGATTCGATTTCACGTTTCGACAATAACGCCCTGGTGGTGGCGCAGATGGGCCCGTCCAAGCTGCTGCTCGGAGTCCGGACAATCCAGAGCCAGAAATTGCATATTCCGGTTCTCACCGGTAATGTGCTGCAGGTGAACCTCAAGGAACTATGCGAATTCAGCCCGGAAGGCTATGCCTGGGCGTGCCGCGCAGGCAAGTGGGGCCTCCTGTCCAGGAAAGGGGACTGGGCGCTTCCCTGCGAATACAGTGTATGGTACGATATTCCCGGCATGGATGCGTTCGGAGTGGAAAAGGGCGGCAAGGCCGGAATCGTTTCTTCAAGCGGCAAGTCCATCGTCCCTGTTGAATACGACAGCCTCGGCGTATTTCCCAACGGCGCTCTCTGGGTGGAGAAATCTGGCCAGAACGGCGTCCTGGCTCAGGACGGTTCGGAAATCCTTCCCTGCGCGTTCGATGACGTCACCCTGGACGAGAAACTCGGCTACATAGTGGTTTCATCCGGAATGTACGGACGGTACACCACGGAAGGGGTGGAGATATATCCCCCTGTTTTCTCCCAGGTCCCGGATCCTGACAATATCGGCCACATTCCCCTTGTCAAGGACGGCACATACTGCATCTACATCGCCGGTGAAGGGATGTACAACGTGATGGATTACGACGAAAAACTCCACCAGGAACTCTCCCAGGAGGAATATGAGCAGTGCGAGATCCTGCCCCGCTGGCTCAAGTCATATATTCCGGTTGAGAACAGTTTCGTGACGATGATCAGCAGGCTTCCAGCCCCTCTTGCAATTCCGGAAGGCTTCGACGGCTCGGCCGACCAGTGTGCCGACATCCGCTTCCAGTGCGGGGCAAGTCTGGCCGATGTGGTGCTGCAGGACGAATTCGAAAGCATCGACCCCCAGGTAAAGATCTGGGACGGTGGGGAGAAGGTCTATATCCTGCTCCACGCGGTTGAGGAATTCTGGGTGCTGTATGTGTACGATGTCAAATATGGCAAGACGAGTACGTTCAGCATCGCCGGCCATATGGAATGCGACCCGGAAGCCGGCATAATCGCGGAAACCG
Organism: Bacteroidales bacterium; assembly: GCA_024689525.1. The sequence continues at coordinate 949 of JAILDI010000165.1, read as the reverse complement.
GAGTCTGGGGAGAGAACGAACCACTTTCCCGCTTCATCCCGATGAACTTCCCGGAGAGGGCCGAAATCAAGCTTTTCCCCATCCTCCGGTACAGCTTCCACAGCTGGGCCGGTCAGCCTTACGTGCTTCTGGGCTCTTCCATCCTGGGCGTGTTCGAGATGATGCCGGCCATTCCCGGAGAAACCGTATATGCAGGAAAGGTGGATTATGGCCCCAGCGGCCAGTACTGCGAGTTCCACGCCCACGTGCGTGACGCCGCCCCCAATGGCATAGCAATGTATGAGCTTATAGCCACGGAGCATGTGTACAACACCCCCGGCAACCCGGACGAACTGGTTGCCAAGACGCCCGTGGTGGTGGCCTGCGGCTATATCGGCCTCACCCGTCCCTACTTTACCCAGCCCCTGTTCTACGAGGCCAGGGACTTCAGTGACACCGGAGCGATGGTAAGGATAGGGGACGACTGGTTTGCAAAGAGTTCGGCGGATATCGCCGCCCTGGACCCATTCATACAGCCTGAATAACAGCCTATGTCGGATTTTCTGTACAGCCACTATATAATCGACGGTCAGCACCAGGCCCTCACGCCGGAAAGGATGCTGGCGGACTGTACCATCGAGCCTCCGCTCCCTCCGGACGGGGATCCCGGTACGGTGGCCGATGAAAGAGTGGACCCTTCACCAGGCAATTTCAATTTTTCGGACACAAAGATAAACCGTTACGCCGCCGCGGTGGACGGAATCCGCCGCAGCCTGCCCCTGCCTTTCGCAGGCAGCTATACGGTTGGCAAGATAGGGGAGGCCCTTCTGGACGCCATCTGGATGAGCGGCCATTTCCGTCTCGGGGACCTTACTCTGAAGGCGGACTGGAAGTGGAACGGAAAGGCCATGGGCAACCTTGCCGCATTCTACGGCTCCGTTGAGGCCGCAAGCGAGTTCCTGGACACCCT
>JAILDI010000164.1 GCA_024689525.1 Bacteroidales bacterium | reverse complement strand
TCCTGAGCAAGGTGTTCATCGTGGTGCAGAACGTCCTTTCGGTTTTCCTGATCGCATTGGCCCTTGTGATGGAGGTACAGATGCGCCACATGCTCACAAGACCGACGCACGCTGCCACGGAGAATCTCTTCTATATCGAGTATTCCGCGCAGGACTACGATGCGATGAAGCTGTTCAAGGACAAGGTGGAGCAGCTCCCCTTTGTAACAAAGGCAGGCGTGGGCCGCGGAATACCTGGAATGATCAATATGACGATGGGCGTCAGGGTGGATGAAGAGCATCATGTCGATATGCCGGTCATTGCCTGCGACAGCACCTATTTCCAGCTGCTGGGGCTGGAAGTGGAGGAAGATTTCGGCCATCCGCTGGTGCATTCGCTCTGGATGAGCCGCAGCGCCTTCAATGCGGCAGGGGTATCGGACACGTCCACCGTCTTTCCCCGGAGAATCAATATGAACGGCGCCCAGCCGGAGTTCATCGGAGGCATTGTGGCCGATTTTCCCGCCCGCCCGGCCTCTGAGAGCAACCAGAACCCCAACGGCGGTGTCATCGTGACACGGGTGGAAGAGCTGAGGTATTCCAATTGCCTCCTGATCGGCACCATCGGAGAGGACAAGTCCTATGAGGACCGGATCCGGCAGGCCTATCGGGAATTCCGCCTGGAAACAGCCGGTGTCGAGGACCCTGCCTGGCGCTACGGCTTTATCCGGGATATCAACCGCAGGCAGCTGGCGCCTGTACTGCGCACCTTGCATTTGGTTGAACTCTTCGCCGTGCTGGCGGTTCTCATCTCCCTGCTGGGACTCCTGGCCATGAGTACCTATTTTGCAGATGAGAATACCAAGCAGATAGCGGTGCGCAAGGTATTCGGTTCAGACATGACGCAGGAAACCTGGCGGACGGTCCGAAGCTACATGCTACTGGTGGGCATAGCTTGCCTTATCGGGATACCGCTCGCCATCTGGGCGGCGCAGCTCTATCTGGAGCGCTTTGCCTACCGGATCTCCGGCTACGGCTGGGTGTTCGTCCTGACGGTTATAATATCCCTTGTAATAGCCTTCATCACCGTTCTCTGGCAGACGCTGAAGGCCGCCCGGACCAATCCGGCAGTGGAACTTAAAAAGGAATAGCAAAATGACGCGCGTAGTCCATCTTCTCATGAAGGATTCTGATAATCAGTGCACGTCCGTTTGGTTGAATGGTATAGAAAAGCATATGCCGTCGGACATGGTACGCCCTGAGCCCGGGAAGGATTTCATCGTAGTTTTTTCCGATTCGCTCCGGAGCGCCGGCAACTTCGTTCATGCCGGTTTCCAAAAGCGCATAGTACATGTCGGCCTGCTCTTCAGACCATGTGTCGACAGTGTATTCCCAAATCCTGTAGAGGTCTTCGGTGGCCTCCTTGGTAATGTCATACTTTGCCATGCTTCCGCGCTTTCATCTGCTGCAGGTGTTCCTGTGGATCGAAATCTTCTACGATACCACTGTTCTTTCCCTCTTCGATGGCAGAGCGGAGCGCGGACATTTTCTGCTCCTGGTCTTCCAGCAGTCGGAGGCCGGAGCGAATCACTTCACTGGCGTTGTTGTAACGCCCGCTTAAGATGCTTGCCTGGACGAAATCCTCAAAATGAGGCCCCAGTGCGACGGATGTTGTCTTCATACTCATATCATTCGCTCCACAAAGTTACCAATATTTCATAACATTCCAACAATAAATGAAGAGTTACCTGAAATTCCTTTCCCGCAACAAACTCTACATCGCCATCGAGGCGGTGGGGCTGGCCGTTTCGGGTTTGGCATGTAAAGAACCTTTACAATTTGTGTAAAATGCTTTACAATCCTTACAGTTTCTTCGTTATTATAAATGACTTATATTCAAAATATTAAGTTGATTGGCACGAGGATTGAAATGTAAAAGCCGATTTGATAAAACGTGAAGAAATCAGATAGTTATGATCAAAGTTTCCAACCTTTGCAAAGTCTTCCGGACGGAAGAGATCGAGACCACGGCACTCAATGGTGTTTCCTTCGAGATCGAGGACGGCGAGTTCGTCGCCATCATGGGCCCTTCGGGCTGCGGCAAGTCCACGCTGCTGAACATTCTGGGCCTGCTGGACAATCCCACCAGCGGTTCCTACAAACTTCTTGATACGGAAGTGGCCAATCTGAAGGAGAAGGAGCGCACCAAGTTCCGCAAAGGGAACATCGGCTTCGTGTTCCAGAGCTTCAACCTGATTGACGAACTCAATGTGTATGAGAACATTGAACTGCCGCTTCGCTACCTGAACATCAGCGCGGCCGAGCGCAAGGCCAAGGTCACGGACATCATGAAGCGGATGAACATCAGCCACCGCGCCAATCATTTCCCGCAGCAACTCTCCGGCGGTCAGCAGCAGCGCGTGGCCATTGCCCGCGCCGTAGTGGCCGGTCCGAAGTTGATTCTGGCCGATGAGCCTACCGGTAACCTGGACTCCAAGAACGGCAAAGAAGTGATGGACCTGCTGAAAGAACTGAATGCCGAGGGAACTACCATCGTGATGGTGACCCACTCCCAGAAGGACGCTGCCTGCGCCCAGCGCACGATCGACCTCTTCGACGGCCAGATTGTTTCTGATGTCAAGAACGAACTCTAATGATGTCACCCGCGGTGTGCCTTTTCCCACCGGAGCAGCCAGTCCTTGCGCTCGAGGCCGGCGGCATAGCCGGTCAAGCTGCCGTCGGCGCCGATGACGCGGTGGCAGGGTACGATGAGCGCAATGGGGTTGTGGCCCACGGCGCCGCCGACCGCCTGGGCGGACATCCGGCAGCGGCCGCTGTCAGCGGCCAGCCGGGCGGCGATGGCCCTATAGCTCATCGTGGCGCCATAGGGGATCTCGCGCAGGATCGCCCAGACAGCCTGCCGGAAAGGCGTTCCCTGCGGGGCCAGCGGTGGCATGAAGTCGGGCACCTGCCCTTCGAAATAGCATTCGAGCCATCGACAGGTCTCTTCAAATACCGGGAGCCGGCGCACAGGTGCATCCACGCCGGCCGGAACGGCAGCGTAAGCCTGACGCTCGAACCAAAGCGCGGCGAGCGCTTTCCCGTCGCCCGCCATCCACATCCTGCCCAATGGCGAATCGTAATGCCAGAATGAATTCATCCTTGCAAAGATAGGACAAAAATGAAAAGTTACCTCAAATTCCTCTCCCGCAACAAGCTGTACACCGCTATCGAGGCTGTGGGACTCATCGTGAGCCTGGCGTTTGTGATCATCATCGCCTGCTACACGTGGCAGCAGTTCTCCGTCACCCGGGAAGCGAAGGATTACAAACGGCTTTATGCACTGACCAGCGGGAATGAGTGGATTTCCGCCTGGCCCGGCGAGTTGGCGGCAGTGGTGGATCGTGTCCCCGATGTCGAGGCGGCTGGAAGGATCAATGAGTACGGAACTGCGGCCTGGTTCAATGGCGGAAAGGTGCAGGGGAGTCCCGCAGTTTACGAAATCGATCCGGAGATCTTCGAGTTCCTGCCCCAGACCTTCGTCTCCGGGGATGCAAGTATCTTGCAGGACAGGAACCAGGTGCTTTTGGGCGAGAAGTTCGCGCGGAGGATTTCTCCGGATCTGGATCCGGTGGGCAAGACCATCACTGTACGCAATGACACCTGCATCGTCGGGGGCGTCATCCGGGTGAATGAAAGGTCGATCCTGAAAGAAGGGGATATCTATCGTGCTTTCAAGGAGCCCGATGCACCCTCGACGTCCGAATTTACCATCCCGGTGGACCTGGTGCTGGTCCGGTTCCGGGAAGGAACTGACATACAAGCGGCAAGGACGCTCATCGATACGGTCGTCACCAGGGAATTCTCCCAAATGTACTCGGTCAGGAAGCCGGAACGATCGATGACGATGCCGTTCCGGGATCTTTATTTCTATCGTGGGGGGAATGTCACGAAACAGGGTAACTCCTCGCTGGTCTATGCCCTGATCGCCGTCGGGATCCTGCTGCTGGCTTCAGCGCTGTTCAACTACATCAACCTCAGTGTGGCCCTGGCCGGCAAACGGGCCAAGGAAATGGCCATCCGTTCCACGCTGGGAGAGTCCGGAAGCCGGATCCGCTGGCGGTATGTCTCGGAGTCCGTCCTGTTTGTGACGGTCTGCCTGGCACTGGCGTTCCTGCTGGCCCGGGCGCTGGAGCCGGTTTTCAACCGATACTTGGCTGGCGATATCGGTCTCGAGGTGTCCGCTTCGCCGTTTTATCTGGGCGCCTATGCCTTGCTGGCTGTCCTGATCGGCCTGGTCTCCGGGCTGGTCCCTGCGTGGATGACGTCCCGCTACAAGGCGGTGGAGGTCATCAAGGGGGAGCAGCGCCGGCAGACCAAGACGGTCCTGTCCCGGGTGTTCATCATCATCCAGAACGTGATCACCGTCGCGCTGATTTCCCTCGTCCTGGTCATGGAACTTCAGTACCATCACCTGGTCAATATGCCGATAGGGGCGGATGTGGATGAACTTTACTTCATCTCCAGCGGAACGGTGGGGAAAGATATCCTGGCGCAAAAGCCTTATGTCGAGAGGATCGGCACCAGCAACGGTTTCCCGAGCCAGGGTCAAATGAATCTTTCCACGGCTGTCGACGGGCAGAAAGTCTTCGTGGGTGTACTCCAATGTGACGAGGAGGCTTTCGACATGTTCGGTTTCGGGATGGTGAAGGATTTCGGAACCCCGAGGATGAACTCCTTGTGGTTCACGGAATCTGCGGCCAAGGTGTTCTCCCTTGATGAAGAGAACCCTATCCTGCCGGAGGCTTTTACATTTTTCTTAGGAAACTCTCATGTCGGAGGAATCATAAAAGATTATGCCGTCAAAGGTCCTTCCGAGGTGGAAGGCAACCAGATCGGCATCGTGTCCATCGAGAATCTGGAGTACAACTCGACGGTCGTCCTGAAACTGAACCGCTTCGATGCCAATGTCCGCGCGGAATTGAAGGAAATCGGGCGCAGCGAGAGCCTCCGGCTGACGGGGGAGGAAGAATATGGGGAAAAGCGTTATGGATACATCCCGGAATTGATCGAGAAGAGTATGGAGACGACGCGCAACTTCATCAGCCTGATCGAGCTTTTCATGCTCCTGGCGACCCTGATCTCCTTGCTGAGCCTGGTTGCGATGAGCGCCTATTATACCGGGATGCAGACCCGGAACATCGCCATCCGCAAGGTCTTCGGCGGCACCGTCATCTCGGAAACGGGACGTTCGGTACGGGAGTATATGATCCTGGTCGGCATCGCCGTCCTTATCGGCATTCCCGTTGCCATCTTCCTGGCCGAAAGGTACCTGCGCCAGTTCTGGTACAGGATCGAGGGCTACGGATGGGTGTTCGCCGTGGGGGCCCTCATCGCCCTGGCTATCTCCTTCCTCGCCGTCCTCTGGCAAACCCTCAAGGCCGCGAAGACCAATCCGGCGGAAGAACTGAAAAAAGAATAGAAATGAAGAGTTACCTGAAGTTCCTGTCCCGCAACAAGCTCTACACCGCCATCGAGTTCTTCGGGCTGGCGGTGAGTCTGGCGTTCGTGATCATCATCGGCTCCTATGTGTGGCAGCAATATGCCGTGACGCGGGAGAATCCGGATCGGGAGCGGATCTATCTGCCGGGACTGCCCGATTATCCGGGACTTACCTATGGTTTCCCCGAAGTGGTCACGGAGATCCCGGAAATAGAGAAAGTGGCCATGTTGTGCTCCCTCGGGCTTACCTATAAAGAAAGCGAGGTGCTGTACTGCGCCGCCGTAAACCGCAGTTTTTTCGACCTGTTCCCGAACTATCGTTTTGTGGAAGGTGGTGCGGATGCCATCTCTTCGAATTCCAATGCCATCGTGTCGG
>JAILDI010000132.1 GCA_024689525.1 Bacteroidales bacterium | reverse complement strand
GCTCGTCTTCTCCAACTACATCGAGTTCAATGCCTACATCTCCCCCTGGGGCCCGGAAACGGTCGGTTCTCACACTATAATCATCTAGACCATGAAGCTGAAGAACATCCTACATACCGCCATGGCGCTTACTGCAGCCCTCTTCGCCGGAGGGTGCATGGACCGGGACGCCCTGGAACGCCAAGGGAGCGAGATCAGTTTCAGCGCCGGCACCGTACGGCTCGAAGAAGGGACCGGGACAAAGGCCAAGGCCACCCTGGATACGCGTACGGAATTCGACGCGGATGATGTCATCCGGGTCTGGGGCTGGCACAACGCCGAGGGGGGAAAGGTCTTCGACGGACAGGAAGTCACGCTGGTAGATAAAGCGCAGGACATCTGGAACTATACTCCCAAGAAGAAATGGCGCTGGAGTGGCGGCAACGACTGGTACGATTTCCTGGCCGTCCCCGCGACGGTCCCGGGCTCCGACGTCACCGTCCAGGATCCGACCAGTGCCAGCACGTTCAGCCTCTCCGTACACTACAACACCCTCGCCGACCCGCCTTACGACCTGCTGATGGCCGGCACCCGGCGTAAGGTCACCGACCCGGACGCCAGCAGCAAGGTGCCGCTGAATTTCCAGCACATGCTCAGCGCCGTCAAGGTTGTTTTCTACCGGGCCCAGGGCGGACAGAGATTCGTGATCACCTCTTTCGGCTTCACCGGCCTGCAGACGGAAGGCGATGTCACGGGGTACTGGGACGAGTATGGGAAGAGTTTTTCCAGCCGCGTGAACAACGCAGTCCGAGCGGGCGGGGAACACTACGGCGAAATACGCATTACACCATGGCTGGAACCTGATAAGTTCGTCGATATATACGACCCCGGCTTCTATGACCTGATGCTCCCACAGTCGCTGGACGGTGACACAGTGCCTGAACTGACCATAGCCCTCCGGGACGATACTACGGATAACCATCAATACACTCCGGATCCCATCCCCTTGAAGGACATCAAGATCAAGGGGACCGACACGCCCATCACCCGCTGGGAGCCCGGACGCAAATACCTATATGAAGTCCAGATCCTGCTCAATGGCGGCGTTCTCGTCAATGTGATCACCACGGAGTGGGATGACGTCCCCGCCCAAACCCCCGGTTTGATGATATGAGAAGAAAACTGATATTCCTGCCTGCAGCGGCGCTCGCCCTGCTCTGTGCCACGGTCTGCGGGCGCATGGAGAAGCCTGCGGCCGGCACCGTCACGCTCAACTTCCGCATCGGGGTGCCGGCGACCCGCGCCGAGACCCCGGGCGACGGCAACGTCGCAGACGGCGGCGGCATCTTCTGCACCAAGGAAGGAGAGACGGTCGTCCCGGACCTTGAGATCTTCATCTTCGACGAGAACGGCGCACTGAAAAGGCATTTCCCGGACTTGGACCCCGACTTGACAGGCACGGTGGGAGAATCCGACTACGCGGAGGGGAAGGCCACCAGGCTCTCAGTATCCTTTGAGTTTGCGGAGGAAGGGACCTTCTCCGTTTACGCCCTTGCCAACACCCAGGGGGAAGGCAGCAACCTGCAACTCCCGGGCTGGAGCGGCATCACCAACATCTCCCAATTGAAAGACCTGTCACTCAGCCTGACATCAGACGCGCTCACGGGCGATCCGAACGCATCACCCGTGACGGGGACGCGCATGCCCCTCAGCGCCCAGGGCACGCTGCATGTATCGAAAGGCCTGTACGGGAAATACAACGGCCTGGTGGAGCTGGAGATGCTCCGCTGCATCGCCAAAGTGCAGCTCAGCTTCCGGAACCTTACGGGAGAGTCCCTGAGCCTCTACCACTGCCAGGTGACCTTCCACGACATGAACGCCCTGGTGGGCTGGCTTTTCCGGAAAGATCCGGATTTTGTGGCCCTCGACGGCTGCTACCGGGACTTTACCACGCCCGCCCTGGACCTGGTGGGCATCCAAGCAGCGGACGACCCCGCCACACCGGACACCGACGAGCAAACGACTCTCCCTGGGGGAGGGCCGGCGGCATCCGCCCCGGTGAAGTTCTTCCCCAGCGTCGCCCGGATGCAGACCGCGCCGTCCTCCGGCAAACGTTACCTCTGCGACATTTCCTTCCGGCTCGAAAAAACCGGGCAGACTTACGACGCAGACAATCCGGCCACCTACGAAACCAAGAGTTTCACGAACCTTCCCGTCCATGACGCGGAATCCGCGGACATCCTGGCCCTGCGGCGCAACCAATATCTCCACATTGAGACGACCGTCAGCAAGAACCCGGACATCTCGTTCAACTTCATCGTCAAAAATTGGGTGGAACACCCCGAAACGGTCTTTTTCAACTAAGGCATGAAACGACACATCACCATACTAGTCCTGCTGTGCGCACTCCTCCCGGGTGCCAGTTCCTGCATCAAGGAGCAGTTCGACGACGGCTACCGGACGCCGGAAGGCGCCCCCGTCTCGCTTTTCCTCGGCTTTGGCACCGACGAATCAGCGGAGATCCAGGTGGGGACCAAGGCGGGGGCGTCCCGCGTGGACGAATCCCGTGTGCACGACCTGTATGTGCTGATCTTCCGGCCGGACGACGGAGGCGACGGGGGCCGGCGGCTCTACGGGCGCTATTTCTCCTATGAGCACCTGATCCCGACACTCCCTACCCTGGACAGTCAGAAAAACGAAGGCTGGTGGGTGGACAATGTCACGATCAACGACATCAACAGCACGAACAATGCCCTGAAGAACAAGCAGACCCGCGGCGTGGTCAAGATTGCGACCGAATCCTGCAACAACGCCACCCTGGTCCTGCTGGCCAACATCTCCAACACCATCACGTCGCTGGACGGCAAGGACGCACGTACGCGGCTCTCGGAGATCCAGACCCTGGAAGAACTGGAGAACGTGAAGGTCATCCTGGAGCAGAACGTCGTGAATCGCAACAACCTGTTCCTGATGCTGGGCATGAGGACGCTCAATACGGGAGACCTGAAATGGGGTACGCTGAAGAATAATACGCCCCAATACAATGAAGCCATGACCGGCGACACCCCCCAGAACCCTCCGGCGAATTCGCAGATCCAGCTGACCCGGCTGGATGCCAAAGTCAAGTTCAGGGTCCGGTACAACCCGGAGAACATCACTGCGGTCACCCCGCGTTACTGGCAGGCCTGCAAGGTCCCGCAATGGACGTATCTGCTCCCGCGGGAACTGGCTCAGGGAGAACGGGACATCCGCGCACAGGAAGAATATTTCAAGGCGGAACAGGCTTATTTCGAAGAGAAGGAGACCGACACCGACGACGGTACGACCTGGGATGTCTTCACCTTCTACATGCTCGAGAACCGGCAGACACCCCGCCAGTCGGTTGCCGGCTATACAGGGACCGGCTACACGAGCAAATACTATCTGCGGGAGCTCCAGGAAAAGGCAGCCGACCCGGAGCATGGATCCCCCTATGTCGTCAACGGCAAGTGGATGTATGCCCGCGAAGAAGCCACCTACGTCCAGTTCGACCTGGTGCTGACCCTCTCGGAGCTGGGCATCCAGCGTCTGGGCGAGCACGGCAAGTCGGCCGCGCTTACCTCGGAGGCGCTTTTCACGGTCCATCTGGGAGACTTCACCAGCTCCTCCGAAGACGAAGGCGGCAATTTCGACGACTACAACACCCTGCGCGGGCATTCCTATATCTATAATATCATTGTCAATAACTCGAACAGTATCTACGTCGAGGTGAAAGGAACCGGAGGCGAAAAACTGGAGCTTGAACCCGGGCATGAGGGATCCCTGCTGCTCACGACCTCCGGCATCATCAACTGCGACTCCCACTACGAATACCACAGCCTGGACTTCGGCTACGACGCAGAGCTGGGCGCGGATGCTGGTGATGAATGGCCACGGCGCAAAAAGGTCTCCTGGTACGTCAAGACGCCTTTCTACGAGGGAGGAGGCAAGTTCAACGAGGCGACGGGGCTCTACGGGTTCGAGGGCGAACCGGGAGTCTATCCGGACTTCCAGTGGATCCTCTTCTCGCTGAACGACTTCAAGGATAAGAAATACCTGACCCGCCGCAAAGCCTATCCCGGCCTGAACGATACGGACAAGAGGGAGGACTACAAGCCGAACTGGAGCCCGAGTCTTGATGGATCTGATACGCGCGACAACATGCCCAAGCTGATTGACATCAACCAGTTGATCAATTTCATCTTCGTGCAGAACAAACTCCGGCACGACAGAGGGAGCCATCTTTTCGGCTCGGACGACCACATCCGCTTCACCGCCTTTGTCAACGAGTATTACTACGAGACGGACCCGCGCACCTATGAAAAGGATCCGGTCACCCATGTGCCCGATCCGCTGAGCGGAGAACTGAACCCCAACCTGTGGCGCGAATTTGTCAACGCCGCGCCGCGCGAACTGCACATCCTCGCCAACACGCAGATCAGCGATGACCGCCAGAGCGACTTGATCGAGGCCAGCCACTCCATCATCCAGCAGTCCATCCAGACCATCTACAACATCTACGCGCCTGACCTGACCTCCCTTTGGGGCACAGAGCACACGGACGAAATGTCCTGGAGACATCGCTCCAACAAGAACCTCATCGAGCTCGAAGGATGGCCCTGGTGGAAAGCAGGCAAGTCCACTCCCGCCGGTGTCATCCTCCACGACGACGACGAGAACGGCCGTCTCAACACGGCCGGTCTCTGGGGCCTCGAATCCGGCATGGATCAGCGCTGGAACACTTATCTGAATTTTGAATCTGAAAACAACACCCCGGAACTCCGCGACGATGGCGATCACAACGTACAGCTCTATTCGTGCCTGACGCGCAACCGGGACAACAACGGCAACGGTGTCATTGATCCCGAAGAACTGCGCTGGTACACGGCCTCCATCAACCAGCTGGTCGGCATGTGGGTCGGCAACGAGTCCCTCTCCCTGGAGGCCCGGCTCTACCAACCGGTCGACGGGACCAAGACCACGGTCACGACGCAGACCCTCTGGCGCTCCCAGGTCATCTCCAGCACCTCTCCGGGCAATAAAATCGACAACCCCCGCATCCTCGTCGCGGAAGAAGGCGCCACCAAAACCACCTACGACGACCAGTGGTGGAAAGGTACGGGCGGAGCGACGGCCGAAGACAAAGACAAGATCATGTCCGTCCGCTGCGTGCGCAACATCGGCACTTTCAGCGACAAAGGCACCCCGAAGGAGATCTCCGAGGCCCCTTTCGACACGATGGTGGACCAGTATTTCGATTTCGAGGCCGGCCAGGATCCCGACAACAAAGCCTGGCCCAACGATGACGGCACCTACACCATCCGATTCACCCGCCTGAATTCGAAGTCCATCCGGGAATACACCGAAGAAGATCTCCCCTACCACGAAGAATACTCGATGAACAACCGGGTGTACCTGCGCTTCACCGCGCAGAATCCGGCGGACCGGGGAACGATCGATATCGCCACATCAAAACCCTCCCAAGAAAAGATGCACAACGACATTGCTGTGCACAATGATTACTGTCCTCCCGGCTACCGGGTGCCCAACATGACCGAACTCCTGATGATGGTCGCAGTACTGCCATCCAGTTACTGGGATACAAACACGAATCTGTACCCGTGCCGTACCTACTTCTCACGGGGAAAATTGGGCAGTTTGAAGACGGACGGCGAGACCCGCAAGATCGGCTGGGCCTACAACGCCTCAAGCAAACGCATCTTCCTGCAAAACTCCGGTCAAGAGGTCAACAACATACGCTGCATCCGGGATGACAACATGGTCGGCGACATTACCGGCAAGTTGACCGTCACACACAGCGACCGGCTGCACAAGGGCGATAACATGGATCTCAATCTCTATTTCACCTCCTCGGGCTCCGCCATCCAGAACGTGAACCTGATGGTGTGCTACACCGACGCCGACGACAACAAGAGAGAGATCGAGCTCTCCTCCGCCGGGCTGGAACTCAACGGTACCACCGTCCGTCAGACCGTGAGCCGGAGACTGCCTGTGAGCATTGGCGTGTCCGGTTTCATGACCGTGCGGGCTGTCGTACGCAACGCAGCCGGTATCGAGCGGACCTTCGACGCACCCATCGGCGTGATCTCCGATCTCTACACTTCGCTCAAGCTCCTGCCCTGCGAATACGACGCGAATGAACAGGGAGCCAGCGACCAGGTCCGTTTCCCGATCCTTATCACGGCAGCCCACTTTGAGAAGCCCATAACGAAGTGGGTGCTCAAGGTGACCGATCCGGACAAGCGGATCACCCGTACGACGCTGGACATAGCACAGGAACAGGGTCAGGATCCGACCTACCTCAGCAAGATCATCACCTATCAGCCGGGCACGCTCAAAACAGGCACCTACAGCTTCCAGCTGGAAGCAGTCTGCGACGGCATCACCACACGCTCGGAAGAAGTCGCGATGGACATCCTGAAGGCGGACTACGATCCGCTGAAGGGCGTGGATCTGACCAGCGTGGACGATGAGACAGACCTCTACCCTTACCCCTGGAAGCGCATGATGGTCGGAGGACTCGACTTCGCGGCAGGTGACTTCATTGAAGCGGACATGGATATCTCCAGGTGCGAGTTCAAGCCGTTCTACAGCGAAAACACATACACCATCGACCTCAGCAAATATACGTATTACAGGAAAATTTCTGAGACAGAATATGAAAAGCTCACACAAGAGTATTATACAGCGCATCCAGATGAGCAATACTATGTGCTCAACGAAACCCGGAGCCTGGGTCTGGACAACCTGATCACGTTCGGCGTGAGCGATATCGGCTGGACAGACTGGTCCCTGCACGTCTTTTATCCTGCGGAACCGCTGCTGGACACTGCCAACGGCTCTTTCATCCGTTTCAATACGGTCTGGAACGCGAAGGACGACGTAGGTTATGCCGGCATCAACCAGTCCAACGTCATCATGACCAACCAACCACTGCACATCCGGCTGGACCGGGAAGGTCTCTATTGGAACAATATCGAGATGGATGTCTCCATGTTCCCGGAGGCCAGTCAACCCAAAGTCCGGGAAGTTCTGGACCGGCTGACGGCCGCAAAGACTTTATACGTTGGCTCCGTCGGCGGTGGCAAGCCCCCCCACATCTCCCGGGCCAAGTACCGCTATGTCCGGGTCGTGTACAACGGAGAGTTCTCCACCACGCGCAACGGCCACACCGATTTTAAAACCGATCCAGTCTATGGAGGCGAACTATAGAATAGATGATTATGCGAAAAGTACACTCATTTCTGACCATATTAATCTTGCTCCTGCATGCGGCGGCATGCCAGAAAGTATCGACAGAGCCCGTGGAGCCCGGGAAGCCGGGTGAAGGTTGGACAACCGTTCATTTGCGTGCCGTTGTGTCCGGAGACGCCGGGACGAAAGCCACCTTGGACGAGCGCGACCGGAACTACATCTTTGAGCGGGACGACATATTGTACGTGGTGGAGAAAGGAGGGACGGGGGATGAACTGTATGGTATCCTCTACCTGACCGCCGGTGCCGGGAAGACGGAAGCCGTCTTCGATGGGGATGTGATGTATTTCGATCCAGTCAGCCCCCATGAGCCGGGCGAGCCCGGAGACAGCTTCGAGATCAGCGCCAGCCTGTTCAGCGGGAGCCAGCGAGATAATAATATTGTCAAGGTCGCCAACGGAAAGATCACCGAAGAGAATCTTTACACCCTGAACTCCGTCGCACCCACATTCAAGGAAGCCGTCCGGAAATACAGCAAGTTTACAGGCGACGCCACCTATGGCAATCCTTCTTTTCACCTTGAACAGCAGTCAACCTTTGTTATCTTTTCGTATGCATTCGAAGAGGATCCCACTTCAGATGTCACTTTTACGCTCACAAACAATGGGGACACAGCCCCCCTCCGGACAATAACGGTCGCGCCGGTCGGGAATCAAGCCGGTTTCGCTGCCGCATTCGAGAAAGGGACAACATTGAACAACGCTTCCGTCACCGTCTCCGGAACAGGGATCCCCGGAGGTTTAACTCCCAGATCCCTTGCAGACGGAGCGCTTAGGGCCAACTATTATTATAGCGTTTCGCAGTCTTATGTCGACCTGGAAGATTTTGTCATCCAGGCAAGCGATGCGACAGATATCACGTTCAACTACACCAATGCGGGTCTACGGTACTCCAGGAATGGTACGGAATGGACCGATGTCAGCGCCCAGGCTTCGGTCTCTTTGAACGCAGGGGAAAAGATCAAGGTACAGGGCACGGGAAGCCAATATTCCGGCTCTGGCACCCTTTTCACCAGCACCGGGAACTGCTATATTTACGGCGACATCATGAGCCTGTTCCGGGAAAGCGGCTATACGACAAAGAAGACTGCACTGGGAAACAATGCCCTGAAAGCGGCCTTCATAAACATGACGAACATTGACATCCTTCCGGGACGGCCACTGGTTTTGTCAGCTACTACAGTCGGGGAATCCTGCTATCAGGAAATGTTTTCCGGCTGCACCTCGCTCCGGAACCCTCCAGTCTTTATCGATCCCACTGACCGTTCGAAATTTGCCGCTACACTGGGAAAAGATGCATGCAACAACATGTTCTCTGGCTGCACGGCCCTGCTCCAAGCGCCCAACCTTCCGGCCACGACAGTCAAGAAGCAAGGTTACTTCCGGATGTTCTATGGTTGCACCTCCCTTGAGATGCCCCCGGTCCGCCTGGCAACAACTCTGGAAGGGGAAAATGTCTGCAAGGAAATGTTTTCCGGATGTACGGCGCTGATGTATGCGCCGGAGCTTCCGGCAACAAGCATTCCGAATTCCGGCTACTACAACATGTTCTACGGCTGCACCTCCCTCCTGGCCACTCCCGCCGAACTTCCTTTTACCACGGTCGGGGCAGACGCTTGCCACAGCATGTTCAAGGGCTGCTCTTCCCTCGCTACCGGGCCCTCCCAATTGGCCGCCATAGAGATGAAGAGTAGTTGTTATCAGGAAATGTTCTATCGGTGCAGTTCTCTCGTCGAAGCGCCGGAGATATTGGCGGAGACCTTGGCGAACAATTGCTTCCAGGATATGTTCTACGGATGCAGCCTGCTTCGCAGGATTAACCAGGAGGAGTTCCATTTCAAGAGCATACCCCAATCTGCCTGTCAAAAAATGTTCGCTGAGTGCCCGGTGCTTCTCAATGCGCCGAACATGATGTACGTCGAAGAGGTAGGGAAACAAGGTTGCGAGCAGATGTATTACAACTGTGGTGAGATGGCAACGGCTCCCGCGGCGCTGACGGCGACAACAGTTGGTGAAAAGGGCTACCGTCAGATGTTCTACAGTTGCGCCAGGATTTCGGCAGCGCCTTCGATTGATGCTACAAATATCGGAAACAACGGATGCGAGCAAATGTTCTACAAATGTATTCGCTTGCAGACACCTCCCCCCGGAGGGCTTCCCGCAACAACCTTGAGTCCTTATGCATATAATCAAATGTTCTACGAATGCACGGCCCTGGAGACCCCGCCGACTGAAATGAAAGCAACGACAGTCGCCGAAAAGGCCTGTCAACAGATGTTCTACCGCTGCACCTCCCTGAAAGAGACCCCAGTATTCACCGAAGCAACGGGAAACCTCAGTTCGACCCGTAACTTCTACCAAATGTTTGCAGAGTGTAAGAACCTCGTGGAGGCAAAGGGACAACTCTATAGCGCAGACACCCAACTGACCAACGAGTGCTTCCGGGAAATGTTCAAAAACTGCACAGCTCTTCGTGAGGTTCCTAGCGGATTTTTGCCTTCTACCCACCTCGCCGAGCTCTGTTACTGTGCTACTTTCGAGAACTGTAGTTCACTCACGGCAGCTCCTGTGCTTCCCGCCCCGGAGCTCGTCTCAAAATGCTATGAGTGGCTGTTCAACAAATGCAGCAGTCTGTCCTCCATTACCTGCCTGGCTACATCAGGAATCGTTGTCGGGAACATGACAAAATGGATTGCCAACGGTAATAGCGACAACTTCGGACTCGCTGCCAGCGGCACCTTCACCCGTCCGGCCTCGGCAGCAGATGCCTGGACTGCCATCGGCACCCTCGGCAGCGGCCTCCCCACTGGCTGGACTATCCAGAACGCACAATAGCAGCGCCGCTCCGGTTCCGGCCACAGCCGTCGTCCTGTCCTAAGGAATGAGCATTATTATGCAAAAAAAGCCGCCAGCGAATCGCTGACGGCTCCCGGTAGGGACGATCGGGGTCGAACCGATGACCTCTTGAATGTGACTCAAGCGCTCTGAACCAACTGAGCTACGCCCCTGTCTTGGATGGGACTGCAAAAGTAGGTGTTTTTTGTCAAACGCGCAATAGTTGGCGCATAAAATATTGACTGACGGCAATCCGCGAACGGGAGCGCCCTACTCCCCCATCAAATCCTTCGCAGCCAGCACCAGGAACATGTAGTGCGACGAGCCGCCGCCCAGGACATATTCCACCTGCTGCCACAAGTACGGGAAGGTGAGCAGTTCCGGGTAATCCGGGCGGATCAGCGCCGTGCCGGAGACCGTGCCACCGGGGATGTAGGACCAGTCGGCGCGGTTCAGGCCATAGCCGACCGTCGCGGACGTGGCGCCCACCCCGCCGACGAAGGAAGCCTGGTTGGAGCCCGGATGCCGGCCCAGGATGAAGTGCAGGGCATCCATCACCTGATCCGGGGAGAAGATGTCCGGGTAGGCCTTGGCCAGGAAATAATGCCGGTACCCGAAGGACTGGATGTCCCAGCCGGCGCCCCAGATGCTCGGGCGGTAGGGTACGCCGTAGGGTGTCTCGGCGCTCTGCCGGTCCAGCACGGCACGGTACTGCAGCAGCGCCTCGCGGAAGGCAGCGCACTGCTTCCTGTATTTCTTCTGCCCTTCCATCTGCTTCTCCACCCGCGCCATGTACCAGGCACAGCCGCCTGCGGAGGCCACCACGCTGTCCCAATGGCTCAGGATGAAATCAAAATACTGCGCCTCCCCGGTGGTCAGGTACAGCTCGACCGCCAGTTGCATCCGGCTCATCGGGCGCCCGCCTGCGGCCTCCGCCCGGGCGAAAGTCGTCCGTGCGATGTCCACGCAGTGGGTCGCCAGCGTGTCGTTGAAGCCGCGCAGCGCCCGGGCGGAGGCCGCGAGGTTCACCGCGGCGCCGACCCCGTCACCCGTGTCCGGGAAGATCCAGCGGTCGTCGTCGTTGCCGAGCACGCCATCGGACATCGTGGAGGTGTCGCCGAGCAGGGTGTACTGGCGTAAATTATTGGTAATAATACCCTTTGCGAAGCGTCCGAGGGCGAGATACGCGCCCACCGTATGCAGCATCCCGTGTTCGATCTGCTGGAGGATGTCGTTGCGGCCGTCCGGCTCGTGGATCTCCACGTGGCGGCGGACCTGGTCGATCGCCGTGGCGTCGATCTCCGGGTGGAAGGCCTCCCAGGCCATCGTGAGGATGTAGCATTCATTGCCCGTGGTGTGGCGGACGTCGTCGTCACCGGCATCATGCCAGCCGCCGGCATTGACCCCGGGCACGGGGTCGAGGGCACGGAAGCGCGTGCCGTTGTCCGCCGGCTGGACGTAGCCGTCGATATGGTTGCCGGGCGGCGCCATGCGCGCATCGTCGAGGTGGCAGGCGTCGTGCCAGACGCGGTATTTCTCCATCACCTTCATGTGGCACATCTGCACCGGCAGGAAGTATTCGATCACGGGCTGCCAGACGCCGCGGTCGTACACATCGGCGGCGATCCGGAAGATCGGCGACTCGCTGTCGCCGTAGCGGACCTGGTAGAGCCCCTCCTCGCGCAGCTCGGAGAAATCTACCTTCAGATACGCGTAGCGCAGGAATTCACCCTCCCAGCGCACCGCCGGGAACGTGCGGACCAGCTCTGGCCCGTCCGTCCCGATGCGCAGCAGCGAGGCCTCCGGCAGCGGGGCGTCCCGCCGGTCGGTCTCGATGATGGCCACCTTCTTCTGCCCGGGCAGATAGCCCACCTGCGAGGTCTGCACGACCGGCCGGCTGGTCCAGCCCGGCACGACATTGGGCTCGATGTACCATTGGACGGCCCGCTTCGTCACGCCCGCGGGGATGTCAGAGCGGAGCACGAACCAACCGTTGTTGTGGTTCATCCGGCCGTCGTAGAGCTTCAGCTCGGAGCCGGCCACGCTCCGGATGGTCAGCCGCGTGAAGGGATCGTCCGGCCGCAGGGTGAAGCATTTGCCTGCGGCATACGGTTCGGCGATCACGGCATCCGCCGTGAAAGGGCTGTAGCCCTCGCCGATGAGGTGCTGCACGTCGGCCTCCGGCGCCCGCGCGGGGCGGAAATCGCCCACGCTCTGATACACATAGCTCTCCTGCGTGAGCAGCGGGGAGTTCGGCTGCGGCGGGAAGATGCCCTGCCGCTCATCCATGATCCAGGGCTTGCCGAAGAGGTCCCCGGGGAAGAATTCGAGGTTGAATCCCGCCCGGCCAGCCAGCACTTCCGGCACCGGCCGGTCGAGGTCCACCGTCACCAGGAAACCTTTTCCGGACGGCTCCAGCGTGACCGTGTAGCTCAGCTGGACGTCCGGGTAGATCATCGGGTTGAAACCCGTGAGATGGCGGCTGGAGTCGGGGTAGCAGAGGGTGGTCTCGATGCGATTGCCCACAATCCTGCGGTCCAGCTGCTTCGGCACGGGCTGCCACTGCCCCGGGGTGGGCTCGAAGCGGATGTCGCCGTTGCTCGCGACGCGCCGGCCGTGCATCAGGATGGAGATGCCGCCCTGGTGCCCCTCGGGATAGAAATCGTTGAATGCCATCACGTCCACGCCGTCCCGCTGGAAATAGCCGGACGCGTTCAGGCGGAAATCCTGGGCATGGCCCGGGCTGGCGAGGAGAAACAGTTCTGCCAGGACCGGCAGGCAGCGCCAAAGCGAAGCGATACGTCTCATACTAACGGATTTACAGTTGATACAAATATAACAATTTGCGCCGACATAAAAATGCCGGCGCAAATGCATTGTGTAAGATTCTGAAGCTTCTAGAAGAGGAAGGCCACACCGGCGGTGAGCTGGTTGCGGCGATAAGCGGTATCGTTGTTCTTGTAGCGGCTCAGCATACCGAAGTCGTAGCCGACGTTGATGCGGAACTTCTCCATGATCTCCACGCCGACGCCGCCGCCGAGCATAATGTCGAAGCGGTTGAGGTTGGAATTTTCCTGGTAGCGGTCATAAGATCCCTTGTTCCCGCCGAGGGCGCCGGTGATCTTGGAGGCGACACCGATCGAGGCGCTCGGGCCGGCATAGGCGAAGAACACGAAGTCAGGGTTGAACTCAAGGCCATAGCTGAAGTGCAGGGGGATGTTGATGAAATGATCCTCCCGCTTGCCGGACACCGTCGTGATGATCAGGTCGGTCGAGTTGCTCTTGGCAGCATAACCGTAGTAAATACCCGGGGTAAAGTTGAGGCCGGAGACCACGGGAACCGTGAAGCTGACACCGGCATAGAAGCCGCTCATCGGACTGGTATTCGTGGAATTGCCGGACTTGACCAGGTCAACGGAATTGAGATAACCGGCATTAATGGCAGGCTGCGCGAAAGCGGAGGTACCTGCAAGCAGCAGAATCGCTGCGGACATAAGGGTAATGATTTTCTTCATACTTATTATGCTTAAGTGTATTGTGCATTCGGACGTATCCATCATGTAAGATGCAAGAATCAGGCCCGTCGCTGCAAAATGTTTATTTGACAGCCCTGGAAGGCCGTTTTGTCAACTATCCGAAAAAAGCCATCCTCCTAATTGCAAGAAGTATGAGTTTTTTTTATACCTTTGTGGTCCGGTTCACTGGTGAGTTGTCCGAGTGGTTGAAGGAGCCTGCCTCGAAAACAGGTGTACGGCAACGTACCGGGGGTTCGAATCCCTCACTCACCGCAACTTTTTAGAAAAACCCCGTTTCAAGCGTATTGGACGGGGTTTTTTATGTCTGGGGACTTGGTTATCTGCGACCAAATGCGTATATTCGTACTCGTAATTGCGACCACTTTTGGAAAGTGCGACCACTTTTTTGGCCTCCAAAACTCGCTATGTAATGTGCTAAAAATCAACATTTTATGGCAACTCGGCAAACATTTTCAACTCGGTTCTACTGCCGTAAATCAAAGGCAGATAAGCAAGGTCTCGCCCCGGTAGAACTCTCAATAGTTATCAATGGGGTGCGCACCTATCTTCGTCTGCCACGCAAAGAAAGACCGGAGGAGTTCAAGAAAGCCATTGAGAGTAAGCGAGATAACCCAATTAAGGTCTATTGCGAAAACCAACGTGTCCGCTTGAATTCCATCGTTGAGGATATGCAGTTCGCTGATGTTGAGATCACGGCAGACAACTTAAAGGAGTGCTATTCCCGTGGTGGTGTAGGGACGTTCTACACCATTGGGGAACTCTGGCAAGACATCATTGATAACAAGACCAATGAGAAAGCGACCGGAGACCTTGACGAAGACACCTTCAAGCGATATGTTCTGGCACGGGATGCGTTCTACGAGGCTACCGGATACAACAGACACACACCGGCGAAAAACGTGGAACTGCAAGACCTTAACCGGTTGCAACAGTACTTGCGAAACAAGGGGCTCAAACAGAGTACTATCCATCAGTACCACGCGAAGTGTAAGGCAGCATTTACATTGGCGTTTAACAGAGGGAAGATCAAGTCCAACCCCTATTCCCAGTTCAAAAATCGCAGGGGAGAGACGAAGGAAATCGTTTGGCTCACACCCAAAGAACTCGGCATACTTGCGAAAAAGAATTTCAGCACCGATCGGTTGCGAAAAGTCCGGGACCTGTTTCTATTCCAGTGCTACTCTGGGTTGTCATACGGCGATATGGCGGAACTTGAACGGAGAGACTACCAAGAAAACGATAAGGGGCAGATCTTCATTGAGAAGCACCGCAAGAAGACCGGAGTTCGGTTTATTTCCATCGTCTTGGCAGAGGGGAAACGCATCCTTGGAGAGTATGACTACGAACTGCCCGTGCTCTCCAACCAGAAGTACAACTCTTACTTGAAGGAGGTGCAGGACATCTGTGGCTTAGACAAGGTGCTGCAAACGCACGTTGGTAGGAAGACGTACGTTTGCTACCTCTACCAGAAGCAAATCCCCATCCAAGTCATAGCGACCATTGTTGGACACACGACCTGCAACACCACCTTGAAGTATTATGCGAAGATGGATAAGCAGACGATTTTCAAGGAAATGCGGAAACACCATTTGAACAACATCGCATTTGAGAAGCGCATAACGACAACGTTGTCCCCAGAGGCGAAAGCAGAAGCGAAGAAAACCAGTGCGGAGGAAACGGAAACCATCCTTAACACCCTTCGCACGAGCGGCATTTAACGGAACGCACACGGAGACGAAGCCGCCGGGGACCTTGGGACCCGCACCCTCCAAAGTCTTTCCCCTTGATACGAGGTATAGCAACCAACACTACCTACTGTTAGAGGTTCGTTGAGCTGGGAGTTCTTCCCCTCTCTCATGGCCCGCCGACACAGAGGCATACACCAAGCGCAAACCGGATACTGATACGAGGTATTCGGTGTAGGAGGTTGCTCTTACGAGTCCTATGCTTACGCATTATTTTGAAAGTGATTGATTTTGAGGGATTTGAGATATATATCCGTATTGTGAGCTAACCCTTTGGATACGCCCTCTTGCGAGCTTTGTGCTTACGCAACATGTTGATTTGTAATAGATTTCGTTCTCGTTAGGATATAGTTTGCCCTATACGAGAATAAAGCGTTTTCTCCCTGTTCGGTTTGGTCTTTGCTGCGGTGTGTCTATCATCCCTGACTTACCGATAAAGCGTTTGCTCCCAAAATCACCAAAACGCTTGCCGCAACTATGCTCATCACCATCCCTTTTGCGAGGGAGGAGTGCCCCATCTCCTATGTTGGTAGATTACTACGCCCCTCCGTCTCCTCGGTCCTTGATGCCAATACTGATTGTTTGCTGCCGAGGGTGCCTGTGGATTATAGGTGCTTATCCACACTCGCTGTTTTCGTTGAACTTTGAAACCACCTGTTGTCGGTTGTCTCGCCGATCGTCCTTCCAATAGTAATTTACAAGAAATCTTGCTGAAAAACAAGGCTTTCTTGCCTCTCTCATTATAAATAGTACAGTAAGTAAAAAAGGTTCGGCAAATTAGGAAAATCCGTATTCATCTTTTCCGGGCCCATGCATTTTTTTCGGGCACATTCAACGAAAATTGCTAACTTTGTTAGTTAAGCAAGCAAAACCCAAGACAACGAGATGATTACCGGTGAGATCAAGAACCGTATTGACCAGATATGGGATACCTTCTGGACGGGAGGCATTACCAACTCCCTGACCGTACTGGAACAGATGACTTACCTGTTCTTTATGAAGATGCTGGACGATGCGCAGATGAAGAAGGAGGCTAATGCTGCCCTTCTTGGTGCTGCCATTGACGACCCAGTGTTCAAGGAAGGCAACTGGCACAATCCGGACACAGACAAGGACGTTCCCTACGAGAGCTTGCGGTGGCACGTCTTCAAGAACCAGGACCCCAACACGATGTTCAACACGATACGCAACGATGCCTTCGTGTTCATCAAGAACCTCAACTCCGGAAAGTCCTCGGCCTACTCCAAGTATATGCAGGATGCCGTGTTCCTCATCCAGAACCCCCGGACCCTCGTGAAGATTGTGGATGGTGTGGATGCGCTGGATATGAACAACCGGGATGCGATGGGCGATGTCTATGAGTACGTCCTTGGTAAGATGGCAGCATCCGGGAACAACGGCCAGTTCCGCACTCCTCGCCACATAATCCGGATGATGGTGGAACTGATGAAGCCGACCTTGAAGGACGAAATCTGCGACCCTGCTATGGGAAGTGCAGGTTTCATCGTGGAGAGTGCCAAGTACATCACCGACCACTACAAGAGCGAGCTGCTGAAAAAGGAGAATGCTGACCACTACAAGAAGGGGATGTTCCACGGCTTTGATACGGACACCACGATGCTGCGGATTGGTGCGATGAACCTGATGCTGCACGGTGTGGATGAGCCGGAAATCGCTTGGAGGGACAGCCTTTCAGCGAGCAACACGGATAAGGACCGCTATACGCTCTGCCTCGCTAATCCCCCGTTTGCCGGAAGCATTGACAGTGAGGATACGGCAAAGAGCCTCCTCACCATCACGAATACCAAGAAGACGGAGCTCCTGTTCGTTGCCCTGTTCGTTAGGATGCTGCAACTGGGAGGCCGGTGTGCGAGCATTGTCCCTGATGGTGTGCTCTTCGGCAATTCCAACGCCCACATCGCTCTGCGGAAGGAGCTGATTGACAACCAGAGATTGCAAGCGGTTATCTCAATGCCCTCCGGTGTCTTCCAGCCCTACTCCGGTGTCTCCACGGCCATCCTCATCTTCACCAAGACCAATGCCGGTGGAACTGACAAGGTTTGGTTCTACGATATGCAGGCTGATGGGTATTCCTTGGACCAGAAGAGGACGGAGGTGCAGGAGAACGACATTCCGGACATCATCACCCGGTTCAACAACCTTGCAGGCGAAGAGAGCCGGACCCGAAAGGACAAGAGCTTCCTCGTGCCGGTCAAGGAAATACAGGACAACGATTACGTCCTGTCAATGAACAAATACAAGGAGGTGGAGCGTGAGGTCGTTGAGTATGAGAAGCCGGATGTCATCCTTGGCCGGATAGATGCCCTTGAAAGTGAAATCAGCGCAGCTCTTGCAGAGTTCCGTGCCAAGTTCTTGTAGGCTATGAGAGAAGGCTGGGAAATAAGGAAGTTGGGCGATGTCTGCACGAAAATAACAGACGGAAGCCATAATCCACCCAAAGGTATTGCTCATAGTGATTTCGCTATGATTAGTTCCCAGAACGTCTATAACGACAAGATTTCGTTTGATGACGTTCGCTACTTGCAAGAGGAAGACTTCAACAACGAAGATAAAAGAACAAGTGTGCGGAAAGGCGATGTTCTCTTAACGATTGTCGGGACTGTTGGCAGGTGTGCAGTGTTCTCCTTTGATAGGCGAATTACCCTCCAAAGAAGTGTCGCTGTGCTTCGGCCGCAGAATTGCTTGAAACCTCGTTTCCTGATGCATTGTTTCATCAGTAAAAGCGTGTGGTTAAACGAAGAAGCACACGGCATTGCTCAAAAAGGTCTATACCTCAAACAACTTGCAAAGGTCTCCATTCCCGTCCCTCCCATCGCAGAGCAGGAGAAGATTGTTGCCGAGCTGGATTGCTTGACCGGCATCATTGAGAAGAAAAAGCAGCAACTGAATGAGCTGGACAAGCTGGCCCAATCCATCTTCTACGATATGTTCGGGGACCCTATCACCAATGAGAAAGGATGGGAGGTGAAGAAACTGGGTGAAATGTGTTCGGCTATAACGAAAGGGACGACACCGACAACGTTGGGGTTCAATTTTTCTAATACAGGGATAAACTTTATTAAGATTGAGAGCATAGCAGAGGATGGGAGTTTTGTTAGGGAAAAGTTTGCCCATATCCCCGAAGAATGTGATAAGTTGATGGCTCGTTCTCAACTGCAAAATGGGGATATTCTATTCTCAATAGCCGGAGCTCTTGGAAGATGTGCAATTGTAAATGAAACAATTCTTCCGGGAAACACAAATCAGGCACTTGCTATTCTTCGCTTATTAGATAAAGGAGAGGAAATGCTGAAGTATGTTGAGTAT
Organism: Bacteroidales bacterium; assembly: GCA_024689525.1. The sequence goes on along the minus strand of JAILDI010000132.1, from coordinate 16,493 downwards.
TATCTTCGCTCTCAATATGTTAGGAGAGTAATTGAAACTTTGAAAACCGGAGTGGCCCAATTGAACCTCTCTTTGGGACAATTAAAACAAATGTTGATAGTTCTTCCTCCGGTTCTCTATCTGCGAGATTTCTATGTCAAGGCAAAAGCCATTGAAAAGCAAAAGGAACTTGTGAAGCAGTCAATCGTGGAGACCGAAACGCTCTTCAACAGCCGGATGGACTTCTGGTTCAACAACTAATCACGTTATGCGCAACTTTGACTACCTGCAAGACATAGATGCCCTCCGGGACCTGTATCGCTTCTGCTCTGCTGCGGAAGAGACGCAGAAGACGGACTACGACACCTGCGCCATCAACTGCCGGAAAGCGTTGGAATGGCTGGTGAAAGCCATCTACACCTTGAAGCACATAGAGGTCAGCGACAAGGATAGTCTCTATGAGCTGATGACAGGCGACCCGTTTGTCCTGTTTCTTGACGATGACCAGCTGATGATGGCGGCTCACTATGTCCGCAAGGTAGGCAACAAGGCAGCACACACCGGAAACGTCAAGGGTGGCGAGGCTTACTTTTGCCTTCTCAACACCTACAACTTGGTAGGAGGCGTTCTCCTCAAACTGCAAGTCCTCCAAACGCTCGCTCCGTTCAATAAGGACCTCATCCCGGACAAGGCCCAGCAACCGGTTATTGCTCCTGTTGAAGTCCCGGCTCCTGCTCCGGCTTTCGTGGAAAATGTTGCGGCTGATGCTGTCAATCACCCTGCCCCGATTGACCTGGGGATGGATTACAGCGAGGCCCAGACACGCAAGTTCTTCATTGACCTGATGCTGAACGAGGCTGGATGGGATGTTCTGGACAAGGAAGGAGCCATCGTGCCCAGCAAGGCCGGAATTGAGATTGAGGTCTCCGGGATGCCGAACCAGTCTGGAACCGGCTACGTGGATTACGTTCTGTTCGGTGCGAATGGGAAGCCCCTTGCGGTCGTAGAAGCCAAGAGAACGACCAAGGACCCGGAAGTGGGCAAGCAGCAGGCTATCCTGTACGCTGACTGCTTGGAGGACAAGTACGGTGTAAGGCCGGTCATCTACTACACCAACGGATACCGGACCTTCGTGATTGACGGGCTTGGCTACCCGGCACGAGAGATATTCAGCTTCCACACCGAAGACGACCTCAACGTGCTGATCCAACGAAGAGGAAGAAAGCCCATCACGGATCTCAAAGTTGATGACAACATCACCGACCGGGAATACCAGAAGAGAGCCATCCGTGCCGTTTGCGAACACCTCAACGCCTATCACCGGAGAGGATTGCTCGTGATGGCAACGGGAACCGGCAAGACCCGTGTGGCTATCTCGTTGAGTGATGTCCTGATGCGAAACGGCTGGGTCAAGAATATCCTGTTCCTTGCTGACCGGACCGCCCTTGTCAATCAGGCGCACAAGAACTTCGTGAAGCTCCTGCCGAGTGCCACTACGTGCGTGTTGAGCGAAGACCGTGAGCCGGATATGAAGGCGAGAATAATGTTTTCCACCTACCAGACGATGATCAACTACATTGACACGGATAGCAAGCAGTTCTCCGTGGGCCGATTTGATCTCGTGGTAGTGGATGAGGTGCATCGCTCCATCTTCGGGAAGTATTCGGCCATCTTGGATTATTTTGATGCGTTGATCGTTGGCCTTACCGCTACGCCCAGGGATGAAGTGGATAGGAGTACCTACGATACCTTCCAGATGGAGAGTGGCGTGCCGAATTTCGCCTACGAGTTGCAGGAAGCAGTGGATGACGGATACCTCGTCCCGTACAACGTGCTGGCAAGGACCACGGACATCTTGAAGAACGGCATCAAGTACAATGACCTCACAGACGAGGAGAAGGAACAGATGGAGAGCATCTGGCAGTACGAGAAGGCCAAGAAGGACATCTACGATGGAGGGGACCCGGAGCAGAAGTATCACAGGGACATCCAGAGCAAGGAAATCTTCAAGTACATCTTCAACACCGACACCATTGACAAGGTTCTGGCTGACTTGATGACCAATGGTCTCCGGGTGAATAGTGGAGACACCGTGGGCAAGACCATCATCTTCGCTTACAACCATCAGCACGCAGATCTCATTGTGCAGCGTTTCCACCTCCTGTATCCGGGACTGGGTGATGACTTCTGCGTCCTGATTGACAACTACGTGAATTACGCCCAGAGCCTCATCAATTCCTTTGAGGTGAGAGGGAAACTACCCCAGATTGCCGTTTCCGTGGATATGCTGGACACCGGAATTGACGTGCCGGACATCCTCAATCTCGTGTTCTTCAAGCCGGTCCATAGCTACATCAAGTTCCACCAGATGATTGGCCGTGGCACGAGGCTTTCCCCGAACATCTTTGACATTGAGGATGACAAGAAGGAGTTCTACATTTTTGACTGGTGCGGCAACTTTGAGTTCTTCGGCAAAAACCCGAAAGGAAAGGAGCCGCTGCCGGTGATGTCCCTTACGGAAAGGCTCTTCGGGCTTCGTCTGGACCTCGCTGCCACCCTTCAACACGCCCAGTACCAGAGCGACACCTTCGCCAAGAGCCTCCACGATGAGCTGAAAGACATCCTCCGGAACCAGATTGTTGGTTTGAGCGATGCGAACATCTCCGTAAGGCAGCGCTGGGCATCCGTGGATAAGTTCCGGAAGAAAGAGAGCTGGGAGTATGTGTCCAGCGTGGATGTCATTGAGCTGAAAGAGCAGGTGGCTCCGCTTCTCGTGCCCGGATTTGAGAACGAGGCAGCGAAAAAGTTTGACGTGCTCCTCCTCAACATCCAGCTTTCCCTCGTAGATAGCGAAGTGTCGGCGGAAAAGAGCAAGATCTATGTGGAGAACACGGCGCAGAAGCTCCAAGAAAGGGCATCCATCCCCCAAGTTGCTGCGAAGATGGCCATCATCAACGAGATTGCTGATCACAAGTTCTGGGAGACCGCCACATTGAGCAAGCTGGAATGGGTACGAAAGGAAATCCGTGAGCTTGTCCAGTTCATCCTTGGAACCGATAACAGGACCTTCACCATCAACATTGAGGATGCCGTTGTGAATGGCGGAATGTCCCAAGGCGTTGCTCCCACGATGACCTACAAGCAGAGAGTTATTGACTATCTCGCCAAGAACAGAGACCTTCCCGTGCTGACCAAAATCTTCCAGATGGAGAAGCTGGATGACAAGGACATTGACGAGCTGGAACGGATACTTTGGGAGGAGCTGGGGACCAAGGAGGAATACCAGCGATACGTGGAGAAGGGCAATATGATCTGTGGAGATAGCGTTGGAGCCTTCATCCGGGCGCAGATTGGCGTGGATAGAGTTGTTGCCGTGGAGAGGTTCGGCAAGTTCCTGTCTGGGGCAAGCCTGAACACGATGCAGGAGGAGTACTTGAAGACCATCATTACCTACGTCTGCGAGAATGGCGACATCACCACTGGAACTCTGGTGAATACGTCTCCGTTCAGCGAATACGATTGGGTTGCCATCTTCGGTCCCAACCTCGTTTCGGTCCGGGATTACGTGAATAACCTGCACAACATTATCATCCCGACATCAACAAGATTGAGAGCGTAAGAGGAAGTCCATCAAGTAGCCACCAACTGTTTGACTAAACGAGAATGTAATAATTGAGCATCTATGGAAGAATTGACCCCCCAGCAATTGCAGCAAATCTTTGACGATTTGTGTGAGGCGTTTGATCAGTCGCGAAAAACTGATAAAATCCTTCGTTCCCCCAGCATTTTTCTCCGGGACTACTTTGTGCCGCAAGGAATGACCTTTGGACAGGTGTTCTACCAGTATATGTCCTTTATGCACGAGTACGAGCATTACAACTATTACCAGACCTATCCTTTGAAGGAAGGAGAAACAGAGGTTAAGATCTGGGACTTGTTGAATGAGCGATATAAGACGGATGTTCCTGCCGAAGTTTTTGAGTTTGAGGAAGAAAGGGAAGAAGAGGATGATGGCTGGGAAGAATATGACGAGATTGATGAAATTTGATGCAAAAACGGCTCCGGTAGTAATCCAAGAGCCGTTTTTCGTTAAAGGCCAAACTCCTTCTTGATCCGTTGGACCGATGATAGTGAGACGTCGCAGATCTTCGCCACGTTCCGCATACTCTCACCCTTCCGGAGCAGCTTGATGACCTTGGCGTATTCCTGCTCCTTTTGCTCACGAGACTTGGTGCTGCCTACCTTCCGTCCCATCTTCACGCCCTTCTGCTTTGCCAGCTCCCTTCCTTGCGATAGGCGGAAGTAGATGTTCTCCCGTTCCTTCTCTGCGCAAAACCCAAGGCAACTGATGTAGATTGCCATAATGCTATCCACCTTCCCGTCCCGGAACAAGGTCAGCCCTTCCTTCTGGAAATGGAGGTTGATCTTGTGATCAGCACAGAACTTGATTGTCTCCAAGACCTCCCAGATAGCACGACCGCAACGGGAAAGCTCGCTGAACAGAATGAGGTCTATCTGGTTCTCCTTCGCATCGGTCAGGCACTCGGTCAGCACCTTCCTCTCCTTGTTGGTCTTGGCTCCGCTGATGTGCTCCTCGTAGATGCCCTTGACCTCGTACCCTCTGGATGCTGCGAGTTCATTGAGGTTCTTGACTTGTCTCTCGGTGCTCTGCCGGTCCCCGATGGAGGAGACCCTTGCGTAGATGTAGCAACTGGTCATATAATTCAAAGTTTTGCCGTAATACGATTTTTGAGTTGTGTTCAGGTGAGTTCCGGAATTATTTGACTACACTTCCGGATTGACTACACTCCGTACTGCTTCCGGACCCTTGACGCGTAGTCATCGGTCTTCTCCACCATCCGGTCAATCACCTCAACAAGCCCGTCAGCGTAGATACCCTCCACCTGTTCCTTGATGGTTCTGTCCGGGTTGAGGGTCTTGACGATGAACAGGTCCCATCCTTCGTCATAGATCACCTCAACACGGCCAGTATGCTTGTAGCCTTGGACATAGAAGGCGAGCCCGTTCTCAATGGCTCTGGCGTTATGGAAGCCCCAAGAAAAGACGATCATCAGTTGGGTGCGGAGGATTGCGAGGATGTACTGTGCCATGGAGGGAGAAATTATGGGGGCCACCGGAAGCAGCCCCCGGATTAGACGGTTAGGAGAGAACGGCAATGAGATTGGCCCAACGGAAGCTGCGGAAGCCACCCTTCTCCATGTCCCAGTAGCAGGTGCAGCCCCAAGTCTCCGGGCTATCGCCTCTGCCGTTGATGTGCTTGTTGCAGATGGCAGCGTTAAGAGAACCGAAGGCTTCACGGATCTCGCCATTGGCCTTCCGGTAGATGAAGTGGCATCCGGAGGTTGTGCGCATCTGGCGCTTGGCTTCCTCAATCAAGAGGGCTTTGCTGGTTCCCATAAGGGCGGAACCGGTCTTGGCGGTGATGGCGGAGATGTGGCGAGCAACGAGAGCGTTGTTGGTGGCGGTGGTGATGATGGTGTTCATGAAGCGTAGTTTTTAATTGTTCGTACTTTAATACTGATTTCAATAGCAAATATAGTACTTTATAACGAGAACACCAAAAAATATCGTACTTTTCTACCAAAAATTTCTTGAAATTTTGGTACTTTGCAACCAAAAACCTATCTTTGACTGAAAATGTTAGTGATATGGAACTACGAGTAATGGAATTGCTCCGGAAACAGGGGCTTCGCATTGGCGATCTGGCCGATAAGATGGGAACAGATCAATCCAACTTGAAAAAAAGCCTTGCCAACAACCCGAAACTATCTACGTTGCAGGATGTGGCAAAAGCTCTCGGTGTTGATATTCACGAACTCTTTACAGGAAGCCACCCCACACGCCCTATTGGAATTGCAGTCATAGATGGAAAGACTTATGGGGTGGCTGAAATGGAAAGCGTAGTGCAACTTCCTTCCTACACCAACTACTCCACGCTCCGTAAGGACATCAGGGCTTTCGTGCAGAGTTCAATTACGAGCGCTCAACCTAATGCATTTGGGGCTTTCGTCAATTCGTTTGAATTGTTTAGCTTGGTGTATGACGATAAGACTGGACTGTTCAACCTTGCACTTTACTATGGAAGCGGCCAAGCAAGGACCTTCTTCTTTGACAAGATGGAGTATGCCGAATGGAAAAACGGTGTAGATGCAGAACCGGACTGGAACATGGAGGAAATCACAAAGGACATCATCGGCATAATTGAGGGCTTCGTCCAGAACCACTCGTTTGCTGACGAGCACGATTAGCTTTCCTGCGTTGAGGTCTTGGTGGATCCGGAGGACAACACGTTGCATAGGTGGCATTAAGCCATTCCAGAATACTCGGTGCAGCCCCCAAAGCACTCTTGTAATCTGGCTGAACAAGCATAAAGCTTTGTTCCTGTCCCAGATACAAGCAATCCAGTTGGAAACCATCGTCTTCGCGCTCATGGCAGTACTCTATGTAGCAAGGAAACCGATAGTAAGGGACACGAAATACTCGGTCCCGTGAGTTGATGGCCCTGTCCCAGATAAGCCCTGCCAATATCTCCGGAGGTGTCAGTTGCTCCTGCTGCTTAATCTTGTCAATCTGCTTACCCATTATTCGCTGCCCTCCCACGCAACAGTTGTCCAGTATTTCCGGAGCCCTTTTGAGATCCTCCTGCAAACATCCTTTGGTTTCTTGCGCCCTTTAAGGCTCTCACTGATTTTTCGCTTGGTTTCCGGAGAAAGGTTCCGGAACTGTCGTTTGTACGTTTTCATCATAACTAACTCTTTTGCAAATAAATAGTTAGCAAGGAAGGATTAGTTGGCGAAGGCTACTTTTTTTGGCCGATTTTTTTGGGAAAATTTTTTTGCGAGAAACTGTTCAGGGGGATATGGCAGGGGGCACAGGTATCCGGGAGGGAGGGGGTTCAGCCCAGGTATGGAGGGTATCTATTCCGGATCAAGATCAAATGGATGAAGCACGCCTATTTCCCATAGAAAAGCCGACATGAAATAATCTTCCGGATTATGCCTAAAATCAGCCAATCATTGCGATCTGGCCCCATTGAGAGCGATTAAGAGAATGACGAATTATCCGTTTTTCCTTTCATTTCCGGGGTACGCAAATTCTTGAGAAGTGGCCCTGTATTTGCGACCTATGCTTGTAATTCATTGATTTTCAGTTAGGGTTATGTATCCTCACTCACCGCTCCGCGGCTGCCCCCAGGGGCATGCCGGCTCCACTTCGTTTCGCCGGGTGCCTCCCGGTCGTCGCCCTGCTCCTCCCTTCGGCACGCGCCTGACGGCGCTTCGGCCCTTCGGGCCTCAGAACTGCCACGGGGCAAAAGAGACGAAGTCTCGCCCCGATTTGCTTTGCTCGCGGTGACCGAGGGATACCTTCCCTACTCTCTTTCCCGTTTCAGGTAACGCACACTCCCGTGCCAATGGGCGGTACCCAGACGGTGATCAGAAAACGCTCCCATTCAAACTTGCGTATTGTTGTTTTCTCTTCCATACTTTCAGCGATAACTGTTTTATTCACAAAGGTTACACTTTATTTATTCGGCCCGCACAGCGGGGCTGATCTCTACGGCTCCCGCAGGCCAAACTCTCGCGCTTCTCTTCGCCTTTCTGTCTAGACCAAGGTGCAGGAGATGTCCGGAAAACAGGGACGTCTCCCCCCGAAAAACGCGGTTATTGCAGGAGATGTCCTGGATTTAGGGACGTCTCCTCCACTCTACCGCCGGAATAAACCGCGATGTCCAGCATAAACCACAGGACATCAGACCACAAGATTGTGATAGTCCATACTATTGACTATCAATCAACAACAAAAACACGGGTAGCCGAAAACAGCACCCGTGTTTACAGTACTTATTGAAGAACAGTTGATTAATCTATCACGGCTTTTCGATGTAAATGGAAGTGTGGTGATGAAATCAATCCGTGGTAGTTCATGCTATTGACTATCAATCAACGACAAAAACACGGGTGTCTAAAATAAACACCCGTGTTTTCGGTTTGTGTTGATAATGATCCATTTACGGTGATACATCCTTATCCCGCGGCGGGTGGCGGGGAGGAGTGCGTGGGCCTGCGCACGCGTGCCCGCTCTTCGCTAGGTCCGCGGCTTGCCGTCGACGGAGGAGATCCTCACGGTGGCGGATTCGGCGTCTTTGCCCTGATGGATCTCGACATTCTCGTAGATCCAGGAACTGAGCACGGAGCCGGTGTTGCCGTCAACGATGTCCCAGGTGATGCTGTAGGTACCTTCCACCAGGCCGCCACAGGCTTCATCACCCTTGCCGTAAGACGTGGGGAGGACTGCAATGGGGTCTTCCGACTCATGGCCCGCCCTGTAGATCGACACGTGTGCCATCTCGTTGTCCGTGGCATTGCGAAGCTTGACGAAGCCCCACGGCGTACGGTCAGGCCGGTCCAGGGTCCAGGTCTGCGTGGGAATATCCACCCAGTGATCCGCCTTGTTGTCGTCATACTCTACCGAGGCCCGCCAGTGGTACCAGGTGCAGTAGTTGATGCTGACCGTCGTACTCAACTGGAATTGCTGTTCATCGCCGTCCTTCACGACACTCGCCGGCACATGCCATACCCATGAGGAATGGGCGGAGAACTCGGTGCGGACCGGCGTCGGGAAGTTCTGGTTGATCTTGCCCCAGTCATCCCAGTCATCCGTCAGCGTGACGTTCTCGGACCAATAGTGGTATTTCACGTCAGGAGAAGAGGAATCCAGCGAGTAGTTGATGGTCTCCAGCGTGTAGTTGGTCGAAGTGGAATAGGTGGCACTCCCGGAGACGCTTTCGACGAAATACGGTTCACCTCCGGAGACACCGGCCGAGATGGATCCCGAATACGAATAAGAAGTGCCCTCACTGTAGCTTTTCGAGGAGTTCGGGTTCTCCGGAATGGGACGGGAGTAATACTCCAGACCCGGGATCGCGTTCCCGTTCGCATCCAGCAAGGATATCTTGATATTCATTTGATCGAACCAGAAGCCATAAACACGGTTCCGGCATGCGCCGTGCTCGCCGACAAAGGGTCCCCACATGGCTTCGTTGTGGGGCGTGACGGACGACACGATGCTGTAATAATCGCCGGCCTTGTCACCGGTAGCCGACAGCATATAGGACGGGAAGACCCAGAAGTCAATCGAGACAGAACTGCTCTTGTTGAGGTAGTCGGGGTCGCTGAAGGTCGCCTTGTCAATATACGCGTTGATGGAGATGGGACAATCGACCGTCAGGCGCTGGCCGGATACGCGGAAATATCCCCGATATAGGCAGGTGTGTTGCTGTTTGTCCAATGGGTATTCGGGTTGACGTAGATGTTGTCACCTCCCTTTATCATGACGTCAATCGGGTTCTTGTCGCAGGATACAAGTCCCAAAAACATGGCAACTAAGCCAGAAAGCCATAGGATTCTTTTCATATTCGCGGTTGTAAATTGGTGTTATAACCACAAATATAGAATTATCTTTGATTATATATCGCTTTACTACAAAAAGATAACCGGGAGAGCCGGGTTTCTACGCACGATTGCTTTGTTTGTACCATTCGCGGGGCGTGAGGCCGGTCTCGCGGGTGAAGACACTGGAGAAGACCACCCCGGAGGTGAAGCCGCAGCGGGTGGCAATCTCATCGATACTGAACTCGGGGTGATTCAGCCTCAGACGCTTGGATTCTTCGATCCGGTAGTGGTTCACAAACTGATAAAAGGTGCAGCCATACTCGTCGTTGATGAACTTCGAAAGGGCATTGCGGTTCATGTCCAGCGCCTGACCCAGGTCTGAGAGCTGGAAACCGGGGTTGAGAAAGGGCTTCTCCCTATTCATCCAATTCTCCAGCTTCTTGCGGAGATCGGCCTGGGCCGTGCCGGCGGTCTCCGGGTGCTTCTCTTTCTCAATGTGGCGGACCATGGTCCAGGGATCTTTCCTGAAAAGAATCTGTTCGGTGGAGTAAGCCAGCAGGAAGGCGCTCAGCCACAGCTGCGTAAAGCCTCTTGTGTGGCTGTGCGTGCCGCACATGTACATATAGACCACCCCCACCAGCACCAACATCACCAGATAGCGGACAATCCACTGCACGTCAATGTTGTCCAGGGTGGAATAATTCTCCTCGCACCAGGTCTTGTAGGCCCGCAGATGGGTGAACAGCATGGCTACAAGGACAACCGGATACAAGCTGATAAAAGCCTGCAGATTCAGCGGAATCGCGAAATCCAGCGCCACCAGGGCCAGCAGGGGCAACAGTTGCCACAGGGTACGCTTCCAGTTGAGCCAGCCGGGCCGAAGGACCTCGGTGGGATAGAGCAACAGCATCCAGCCCAGCAGGTTGCCGATGAGCAACTCGTGCGTACTGAGCTGGGAGGCACCCATGTCCATCACATGCCTTGGCGCAGCGATCCATAAAACAAGATAGGCCAAATCAGCCACACCCCAGATGAACAGCGTCCAGGCCCAAACCCTGCGGAAGCGCAAACCGTCCGTATGCCGGATCATGATCCATAGACAGAAAAACGCAATGGCGGTTGAACCGGCTATGAAGGTCGGCGTAACGATGTTGTCAAAAATATCAGCCGGGATATAACGGGCCAGCCAGATACTCACGGCCACACAGACAGTGAGGATGACCGTGAAACGAATGACGGATTTGTATTGGCTGAACCAATTCATGATGCTGGCCGCTTGTTGTGGAAAAACAAAGTTAGAAAAAGATATTGGTTTTTCCCAATCGCTTTTTATAGCCCCTGTACAAATTATGCGTCAGCGAAGGTACGGCCGTCGTCGAGCGTGATCCGGAGTTTGGTGTACTCGCTGTGGAAGTCGTGCTCCAGCCGGTCGAGGTAGCGGGCGCTCTCCCATTTGCACATCGGGAGGTCGTGCAGCAGGTAGTTGCCGCAGGCCTCGGGACGCGTGGCGGGCACCCCGGTCTGCGTGAGGATCCACTGCAGGCACTCGATCGTGAGGCGCCGCATGTCCTCCACGGTGTAGGTCCCGGTCATGATGACGTACATGCCGGTGAGGCAGCCCATGGGGCCGACGTACACCACGTCATCCTTCACGGAAGAATTGCGGAACCAGGTGGCCATCAGGTGCTCCAGGCTGTGCATGGCGGCCGGGGCGACGGCCGGCTCCCGGTTCGGCTCCGTGATGCGCAAGTCAAAGGTCGTAAAGCCCTTGTCCACGCGTGAGACATAGATTCCCGGCTTCAGCCGGGTATGGTCAATCGTAAAACTCTGAATAACTTCCATACTATTTACTTTCTAAAGAGTGTCACAACCCCCGCCGAGAGCGGGTCCAGGGTCAGCGTCACGCTGTCGTCCACGGGCGACAGCGTCCGCTTTTGGCGGGCGACCGCCCGCTTGTGCTGCATGTCGTTGGCGGCGGACAGCGAGCCGGGGGCGAAGAACTCGTATTCCGCGCCGGAGAGCGGGCCCCAATTGCCCGTCAGGGTAAGCGTGCAGGGCCGGTCGGTCGGATTGACGGCCTTGACGATGACACTGCCGCCGTTCTCCGCCAGGGAGGCGGCGACGCTCAGCTCCTGGCTGTCCCCCGTGTAGGCGAGCCGCAACGGGGAATAATGGTCGTACCACAGCTCCGTGACGAGGTAGTTGGGGGCGACGAAGAGGTCCTTGTAGTCGAAGTTGATGAACGCGTTGTTCCAGTCCGGAGCGTCGGTCCGCCGGATGAACAGGGCGGCGGCGCCCATCGCGACCACGTCGAGGCGCTCGCAGACATTCAGGAATCCGCCCGCGAACAGGCCCGTGCGCCAGTCGGTGCTGTTGAGATTCCACTCGGAGATGAAAAGCTTGATGTTGGGATTCGGGCAGGCGGCGATCAGTCCGGCATAGCGCTCGTACTGCTGCGCGAGGCGCGCAGGGCCCGACGCATAGCCGCCCGCCTGCTCGTAGTGGTGCAGGCTCAAGTAGTCGAAGAAACGCCCGGAGCGGTTCAGGAAGGCCTCGTCCTCGGGGAAACCGCCGCAGGCGATGATCTTGATGGACGGATCGACCTGCCGCAGCGCGGCCGAATAGTCGCGCACGCAACGCTCGTAGCGCTCGATCCCCATCTCCCACATCTCGTTGTCGATCTCCCAGTACTTGACATTGTAGGGCTCGGGATGGCCGTTGGCCGCACGCACGGAGCCCCATTCGCCCGTGGCGGGTTCGTTGCAGTAGCGCAGCCAGTTGACCGCGTTCTGCAGGATCTCGTCGTATTCGGATTCGGGCCGTTCGAAGCCCACGCTCACCACGATCACGGGCTCGCTGCCGATCTCACGGCAGAAGCGGATGAACTCGTCGGTGCCGAAGCAGTTCTGGTCGTAGTCCAGCCACTGCCAGTGGTCCCAGCGGCGGCGGGCTTCCTGCGGGCCGATGCCCCAGCGCCAGTCGTACTGGGCCGCGTAGCCACCGCCCGGCCAGCGCAGGCAGGTCGGATGCAAGTCCTTGACGGCCTGGAAAATATCCGGGCGGAATCCTCCCAGCGCCTGTCCCGAGCGGGTGCCCATCGACGCCTGGTCGATCTGCAGGGTGCCGTCTTCGGCGGCGATGGCGAAGTCCGCATCGCCTTCGAAGGCTCCCCCGTCGAGGGTAAATTCGTACTTTTGCCAGTCGGGCGAAGGGCAGCCCAGCGACTGCCGCGCAACCCACTCGCCGCCGCGGCGCAGGCCCACCGTCAAGCGCGCACGCCCGTCGCCCCGGGCATATACGGAGCCGACGAAGACTTCGCCCGGACGCACGGCCTGCGGCCCCTGCTGCAGGCCGGAGAGGCCTCGGGCACGGATCTCCTGGGCGTAGTCCATGTTGACCGCGTCGCCCTTGACCAGCCGGAAGGCTGCGTCGCCGAAGGACGTCCATTCGGGGGCGACATCCGGGACCGCCACTTCTTTGGGCAGCCCCTCGAAGAAGGTCTGCCGGCCGTCTGCGGAGCGGACGCGGATGTTGCGGAAGCGGGCCTCGGTATAATTTTCCCACAGGGTGACGGCGTTGTGCCTGCGCCCCGTCGGGACGGTCGTGGCGAGGATCCGGCGGCCGTCCCACCACACGGTGATCCGGCGCCCGCGGCAGCTGACCTTGACGTGGTGCCAGGCCGCCTGGTCCGTCTGCTCCGCCCGCGCCCGGGCCGAGGCGAGCGGTTCCAGCGCGATGACCTTGCGGGTGCGCCCGCCGAATCCGGCGACCTCCTTCTCCACACGCGTGGCGAGGGAGAATTCGGCGCTGGTCGCCTGCTTCTGGGCCTGCGCGAGGGCCTTGGCCTGGTTGTCAGCCTCGACCTGCGCGGCCGTCTGCGCCAGGGCGAAACGCTGCCCCTCGAAAGCAGGGTCGTAGAGCCGCAGGAAATAGGGCTCGCCGTCCGCCTGGTCCTTGACCGCAAGGCGCAGGTCCAGCAGGCCGCCGCTCCAGCGCCGGCCGGGCAGGCGATAGGCACGCCAGGCGACGTCCATCTCGATGTCATAGCTGTCGGTGTCCACCTCCGTCAGGGGGATAGGCTGCTCGTAGCGCGTGGGCGAATGCAGGACCCCTTCGTCGTCGGCGAACCAGCCGTCGAAATAGCCGTCGCGCGGCGGGATGCCGGGATAGTGCTCCGGCTCGAAGGAGCGTCCGTAGATGATCTCCTGCCAGACCCCATTGTTGGCGGAGAAATAGATATGCTCGAAGAGCTGGCCATAGATGAGCGGGTCGATACGCCCGTCCACGTGGTGGGCGTCGATGTCCAGCCGGACGGCGTCCTGGGCGGAAACGCCCGGCGCCAGCAACGCCAGGGAGGCGGCGAGGAAAAGATTGCGCAAGGTCATATCCCGATACGGTTAATCATTTCAACAAAGGTAGGTATTTTTTCGTCCGGCATCTTTCATCTTGACGACGAAAAACGTATATTTGTAAATTAAGTTATATAGTATGGAGAATTACGGTCTGGACCTGCACGGCTCGCTTTTGCTGGATGAATACCGCGAATTGCGCCCCACCCTGCTCGTCATGAAGGATCTCGTACTGGACATCCTTCGCAAGGACATCGCGGACAAGGGCCTGATGGTCACGGCGACGGAGGCCCGTGTCAAGGAGGAGAAGAGCCTGGCCGGCAAGCTGGAGCTCAAGGGCGCCAAGTACGCCAGCGCCACCGACATCACCGACCTGCTCGGTGCCCGCGTCATCACTTTCTACAGCGACGACGTGGACAAGATCGCGGCGATGGTGGAGAACCTGTTCGACATCGACCGTGACAACTCGGTGGACAAGCGCAAGATGCACCAGCTGGACAGTTTCGGCTACAACTCCCTCCACTTCATCTGCCGCATCCCGGGACGGCTCTATTCCGACCCGGAGTTCCCCCTGCTCAACGAGATCCGCTTCGAGATCCAGATCCGCACCTCCCTGCAGCATGTCTGGGCGACGCTCTACCACGATTCCGGCTACAAGTCCGGCGTGGAGGTGCCCCATATCTATCTCCGGCAGATGAACCGCCTGGCCGGCATGCTGGAGCTGGCCGACGAGCAGTTCTGCCTCATCCGCACCGGCATCAACGACTACCGCCGCCGGGTGCAGTCGCTGGTCGCCGACGGCCACCTGGAGGGCGTCGCCCTGGACGGCGACAGCTTCAGGAGCTACCTGTCGATGCAGCCCTTCGACGCGCTCAACCGCAAGATCGCCGCGCTCAACCAGGCCGAGATCCAAGAAGTCTCGCTCCAGCGCTACCTCCCCATCCTCAAGGCGATGGGCCTGAATACGCTCGGCGACATCGAGAAGATGATCAAAGACTACCACGAAGATGCCTACCGGCTGGCCTCCTTCCAGCTCGGCGTGACCGACATCGACATCATCACCTCCGCCGTGGCGCTGCAGAACCTCTGCATCGTGTACATCCTGCGCAGCGGCCGCGGCAAGCCGGGGCTGACCGCCCTCTACAATACCCTCAACGGCGAATCCCCCGGCAACGCCGCGCTCGCGGAAATGGTTTACAAACAAGCAGAAAACCTGAAATTGATTTGATATGGACCTCAACGACAAATTCATCATCACCATCAGCCGTGAGCTGGGTTCCGGCGGACGCACCATCGGCCGCCAGCTTGCCGAAAAACTCGGCGTCCGCTACTGCGACAAGGCGCTCATCCACGGACTGGTCGAAAAGTTCAACCTGACCGCCTACGAGATCGAGAAGATCAAGGGCAAGAAGCAGAACTGGCTCGCCGACTTCATCGAGCGCGTCGCACCCGTCCCGACGGCCAGGGCCATGTACGGCCCGCATCCGGAGATTGACGAGACTGTGCTCCCGCACTATACAACTTCCGAAGAAGTCTTTGCCGCGGAGTCCGAGATCCTGCGCGGGCTCGCGGACAAGGAGTCCTGTGTCATCGCCGGCCGCTCCGGCTTCTTCGTGCTGCAGGACCACCCCAACAAAGTGGACATCTTCATCCGCGCCTCCCTGGAGAACCGGGTCAAGCGCGTGATGCGCAAGCAGGGCCTCAGCGAGATCGAAGCCCGGACCGTCATCCAGTCCGTGGACGAAGCCCGCGAGAACTACATCAAGCGCTTCACCGGGCTCTCCCGCTATGACGCCCGCAACTACGACATCGTCCTCAACGTCGATGACCTGCCCGAGGACAAGGCCGTCGAACTCATCCTCCAATACATCCAGCGATAATGGCCAACAAACCCCTGGACACCACCCTCTTCGACAGGGCTACCCGCTTTGCGGTCGAGGCACACGCCGGCACGGAGCGCCGCGGGAAAGGATTCCCCTACATCATCCATCCGATGGAAGCGGCGGCCATCGTGGCCACCATCACCCCGGATCCCGAGATCCTCGCCGCCGCCATCCTGCATGACGTGGTTGAAGACACGGACTGCACCGTGGACGAACTCCGCCGGGAGTTCGGTGACCGGATCGCAGAGCTGGTGGCTTCGGAGAGCGAAGACCCGATGGCGCACCTCTCCGAGGAGGCCTCCTGGCATGCCCGCAAGCAGGCGGCCATCGACCGCCTCGCGCAGGCACCCCACGACGCCAAGATCGTGGCGATGGGCGACAAGCTCTCCAACATGCGCGCCATCGCCCGTGACCACGAGCAGATCGGCGACGAGATCTGGAACCTCTTCCACACCAAGGAGAAAAGCGAGCACGAATGGCACTACCGCGGCCTGGCCGCGTCGCTCTCCAACTTGTCCGGCACCGCCGCCTACCGCGAGTTCGTCGCGCTGATCGACGAAGTTTTCAAGCAATAACACACCCCCATGGAGCAGACACAACCGATCCTGATAGACCTGGCCGACTACGAGTATGCCGGCGAGGGCGCCAACGGCAGTAGCTACAACCACAAGTCCGACCCGGACATCATGCTCAAGCTCTACAACCCCGGCAAGGAAGGACACGCCCGTGGCGAATGGCTTGTCGCGAAAAAGGTCTTCGACCTGGGCATCCCCACCCCCGAGCCCGGCGATCTCGTCACGGACGGCGAGCGTGTCGGGATCCGTTTCCGCCGCATCAGCGGCAAAAAGTCCTTCTCCCGCGCCGTCGGG
>JAILDI010000072.1 GCA_024689525.1 Bacteroidales bacterium | reverse complement strand
GAGAGATGCTCGAGTGGCTGAAGAGGCACGCCTGGAAAGCGTGTGTACCCCAAAAGGGTATCGCGAGTTCGAATCTCGCTCTCTCCGCTGAAATTTTTATAAAAAACCCCTTCTGAACGCATCAGGAGGGGTTTTTCTTGTGCTTAAGCCGAAAAAAAGATGCACCGAAATTGCACCAAACCCTAATTCTAACCACTTGCAGGGCACATTTTCACGCTACACATAAGAAAGAAAAAAGAGGCCTTACGACCTCTCTTCTCCCATCTTAAAACTGTTCAGCATAGCATTCTGCCTTGTCTTGTCCGTCAACGCTATATACTGGAAAATCCGCGCGCGTGACCCCTTCCGTCCGAAATTAACCTGGCCCCCTCAATCCGATGCGAAAGTGACCCCCTGTTTACGGAAACGGACAGTTTTTCGCAAAAGAATGATTAACTTCGCACGATTTTAATAACGAGGTTAGAAATTAAATATAGAATTATGTTTTCGAGAAGTAACAAAGAAAATTACATCCCTCCTGTATCAAGGATAGCAACGGTTTGTATAGATAAAGGATTCCTGAACTCATTGGTTAATGGGGTTAATGGCAGCGCTGCAACCACCCCATATGATGAAGAGGAAGAATGGAATTAATCGCGTTTTGAATATTTGTACTATGAAACATATCTCTTTTGATTTTGTAATAGCACTGGCAGCCTTCTCTATGATTGCCGCAGGCTGCAAAAAAGAAGCGGCCGCCCCTGCCACAGTTACCCTTGGTGTGCAGATAGCAACTGATACCAAGACCTATATCGATGCAGGCACCCGCTACCCTATGTGGACCGCCGGTGACGAGATTGCGGTGAACGGTCTTACTGATAACCACACAGTCAAGGATATCGATATTGTCAACGGCAATACCGCTAAACTCTATAATGTCCAGGAGGCCGATCATTACTATGCTATCTATCCCTATGACATCGTAAGAAATGGCATGAGTCCGTCCTCAACTACTATTCTCTTGGATAACGTGCAGACCTATAAAGAGGATAGCTCCGGCCATCAGATTGTCGAAGCCCCGATGGCGGCCTACTCTACAACAACGACTCTCACTTTCCACAATCTTGGCGCTCTTCTCAGGGTGCGTTTCACAAACGATGGCAGCGAAGAAATTATGCTGAGCACAATCAAGGTAAAAGGAGGATCTTATTACCTGTGCGGCTATGGCCTGATTGAAAATATTACAGGCACCGACAGTGATGTCATTACTATGACTAGTAGTCAATATAGTTATAAGGACGTCACCCTCGATTTGGGAACCAAGGTCGTTGTCGATGCTGGCGCTACAAAGGATCTCTACGTCGTGCTGCCCGCCTTTGCTGAACAGAGCATAACTGTCACGCTCTTCCATGATGCTTCACACTATGCGACCTTTACCGGCACCAAGGCGCTCGACCATAACAAGATTGCAACGGTCAATTTCAAGGCTTCCGACATCGTAGAGCTATCGGCCCCCCTGGGCGCCGTCAACAGCCTGTTCACAATCAACAGCAACGGAGACCAGGTATATTTCTCCAGGGGCAACCTGCAGTGTACCCTTACCGCCGACAAAACCTGCTCCTGGGCTTTTGCCAATCATCAGTGGGATTACATAGGCGACGCCTCCGGCAATGCCCACCTTACTGACACTCCAGGCGTGCTCTCCAGTTACCCCGGTACGGTGGACCTCTTCAAATGGAGTACTGACAATGCTTCAGATTTTTACGGTATAGATAATGGTGGTAATCCATACCTCAACTCTAACTTCAAAGACTGGGGCGTTCCTGTCACCGAAGGACGCTACTATGGCGGAACATGGCGCAAACTTGAAGCTTCAGAATGGACTTATATTACGCAGGGCCGGTCCGACACTTATAAGTACACGAAGTGCAATGTACACGGAGTAAAAGGCATGATCCTTTTCCCGGACAACTACTCTCATCCCGAAGGGCTTTCAGACTCAATTAAAAATGTAATAAATGGCGGTGATTATACTACTGTCGCCATCTCCGACGATGACTGGTCTAAGCTGGATTTAGCAGGCTGTGTCTTCTTGCCTGCTGCAGGCGAGCGTGGAAGTGAATACAATAATACAGATCAAGAGGTTTTCTTCTATTGGCTGGCCACAAACCAGGCTCCCATTTCCGCGCATTACGCATCTGGTTTCTCTACGGGATTCGGTATGCGCTTGTCCGGTTACCCCGTCCGCCTGGTCCAGGATGTGGAATAGGTAAACCTTACCGGATACAAGCCTTGTTCTCGGGAGGGGGACCGCGAATAAGTATTTTTGTACAGGATAAAATGACAAACTTTTTTGCGAAATGAAAAAAATTTTCCATCTCTGTCTGGAGGCACTTCTAACACCGCTTGCTCTCCTCTCTTGCGACAAAACAAGTCCGGACGATAATGGCCGGGAAAAAGAACCGTTCGTCCTGCCCGAGGTGGTGACCGATCTCGTTATCGGAGAAAAGGCCTTCCCTATCAAGACCTTCAACATCAACCACGCCATCACCATCGCGGCCTATGAGGAACTCGACATCCTTTTCACGGAAGACGACATCAATGCGCTCGAGATTTTTGACGGTTACAGATTCCCGATATGCGTCCGTCTTGGCGACTTATCTTTGCAGGAGGCATACGATATGGCTATCCCGAAGAAGGGTATGTGCCTTCTGGCCGTTACGGACAAGGAACTGAGCGCTGAAGATTATTCTTTTTTCAAAGAAATTCCTGTCGGTATTCTGCCGGAAAGCGCCCTGGAAACCATTCGCGAATCTTTACAAAAAGAATCATCCACCTACTATTTCAACGCGAAATTCCAACGTCGTGAAGCCCTTTTTTCTCCGGGCTTTTCCCTTGGCGGCAAACAATGGATCTATACATCTGTCTTTGACGGTACCTCGGCAGTATGCGACTTTGGGGTCGCCGAAAAAGGAAAAGCACTCGTTCTTACCATCAATACTCCGGAAGGCACGGCGGCTGGATGGCAAGGGACAAGTGAAACGGGGTATTCTTTCGTGACGGCAGAAATCCCGGAATCCGTTGATTACACCGACCAGAACGAGACGGAACTCTCTGAAGTTTCGGACGCGAAATTGGAGTTGGAAACCATTTCCGGGCAACGATTTGAAATCGAAAACCGTTTCTCGCTGGGAGGATATCTGGTAGGTATACGAAACAAATATGATGAGGAAGGAACTGTCCAGCAGACAATCCCTTTCGTCTTCACTCCGCTTTCCACTCCGGTCAGGATGAACAAGAAATGGTCTTCTCCCCTGATTGCTACCGCTGCCGGAAAAAGTTTCCCCGTATGGATCAATGATACCTATTCATCCACACAGCAAGCCTTCCTTGAAAAAGGCGCCAATGTCCCCATTATATATCTGGATGCCTTCGGGACTGCCGAGGATTTCAACGGCCTCGACCTGAACGGAAAGATTGCAGTAATCAAACGAGGACAGAACACTTTCACGGACAAGCTGCAGAATGCTGCGAATGCCGGTGCGGATGGCGTATTGTGTATCAATACCTCGAACATAAACATCTTCCCCGTCCTCGAAGGAGAAGACTTGCCGTTCGGCGCTATACCCCAATACGCGGAAGAAATTCTCAAAACCGCCACGACAGTATCTTTCTCATCCGCGGAATAAGAGATCACTCTGTTCTTCGTCTTTATGCCGGACGGACGGGATGTGACCCGTGAACGGGGGCTTTCTCTTGTCAGATATGCCAGGTAAATCCGAGAACGATCAGACGGCGGTTGAGGAAAGCCTGTTCCACCCACATTTCCTTTTCATCATCAGAGACGTAACTCGTTTCCTGCTTATGTTCGAGCAAATCCCGCCCCTGCAGGTATAGTGAGCATTTTCTGAAATCCTTCCGGACACCCGCGTTGAGTGTCCAGTAAGATTTGATCAGTGTGTGCAGCGTGACGACATCGCTCCGGTAATTCATGTCAGCCCCGATGCTCCATCCATGGCCCAGCCGTGCCGCCGCATCGACTTTTATCCTCCAGTCACTGGCTTTCTGCACCCTGTCTTCGAACCGCGCCTTCCTGGTTGTGTGGTTAAAACGTACGTCCATACCTAGCCGGACTACCTTGGACTGCCAGGTCACCGCCCCGGACGCGTCCGCGATATGACTGTCCGATGCGTTCTGCCAGGTAAAGACCTTATACTCACGTCCGTCTATCGGGGGTGATGGAGTAAGTCTGGTCCACCTCATTCAACTTGCGGGCATAAGAAGATGTAGCTCAGGCCTACCGAAGCGGTAGTCACGGATCTCAGTCCCGGATTACCCTGCCAGAGTTGGTTGACATAGGTTCCGGTCCGCTCAAACTTACATACCTGAAGGTACGAAGGATGATTGACGGACAACGTGTTGCTGAGTTCAAGCCGGTGCATGGACTTGATATCCCACGTCAGGGAAGAGTGCCCTACGACATGCGGTTTCACCAGGCTCAATTTGTCATCATGGGACTCGTTTGTAATCTGCCTTGCATATACCTGCAAAGCATAATCAAAATGAGCCCTCAGTTTCCGGTATTGATAATCTCCTGACACATAGGGCTCTGCCTGAATGGCATAGAAAAAGAAATTCTCACATAATGCGGTGGAGTCCCGCCATTCCTGCGTCACCGGATCCATGTTCGAGCCCTTGTTTTCATCAAGCGTATACCCGGATTTGTACCGCAGTCCGCCATCCAAAAACAGTTTGTGCTTCCTCCCGGAAACCGAATCCCATCGACACGCCATGCCGTTGCCGGGAAGACTTTTCAACCGTATAATCCAGACTCATTGCCTCAGCATTCATTACGTTGTCTGAGCTGCCATCTATTTTGAGATCATATTTGAGCCAGAGATCATAACGGGCCCCCAGCTTGGGCAACCAAGAAAAATCGGTTCTGAAAACCCCACCGGAAGGTCTGGTACCACTCATTTTGACCACCGTCTTCATGGCAACTTTCTCCGGATCCGCCATATTCAGGTCAAAATGGTAACGATTGGCCTGCGTCTGCTCATAATGGCCGTTCAGACTGGCACTCCAAAGGAATTCCGGACTCTTGTATGATAGGCTGACATCCCCCTTTCCGAGAACGTGGTACAGATATTTGGGATACATATCTTCGAATACATCATGCCGGATACCGCGCATCCAGCCGAATCCCCCGGAAACGTCCAGGGTGGCCGACCATTGCCCCTTCTTCCGATGCGGAGACGTCTGCTCCTGGGCGCGGGCATTCCCTATCCCTGCCATCACAAGAACGACACTAACAAGGATATTTACCAACCGCCTCATTACAAACTGCTAATTTCGGATTTTTTTCCGAGAAAGCGACAAAAATAAAGGCTTCACTGCAAAAGCAGCAAAGCCTCTTCGTAAAGTTAACGGCTTCTCGCTCTCTCCGCAAAGAAAGGAAAAAAGCACCGCAGTTTGCGGTGCTTTTTTGTTGTCATGGCCATTATTTTATTCCTTCACGCAGCGGATGGAGAGGCCGTAGCCGCGACAGTCTTCCAGGGTGGTATACCAGGCGGAGGAATCAAATCCGACGTAACCGGCTTTATAGTCCGCCGTCCGGGTGGTGTATATACAACCTGTTGAGCCGACACCTTCAAGTTTGCCGGTACTGTAGTTTATATCGCCGGCGGAAGGATACCAGATGGTCTCCGCATCGCCGAACACGCCGGAGAAGTTATATCCACGATTCGATGCATCGTAGACAACAGTAGGCTTGGGCTCGGAAAGACTGTTGTAAGCCACGGACCAGGGACTCTTGTCCCTTCCTTCAAAGACCTTCCAGCCCGCAGGGCAGGGGTCGTTGACCGTCTTGGTCTGAAGCCAGCGAAGGCTTATATCCCGACTGTTATGATCCCAGTCTCCGTGGTTGGCGTCCACGGAGGAGGTAATGAAGGTCATCGGGTGCTCCCTGGCATAGTCGCCGTCTATCCCATCGCCGCAAGCAACTGGGGTCGGCCAGAAAGTGTCGGAAAAAGCCTGATTGTTGGAGTTTTTGAGGGCGGGGCCGAGGAACGGGTCCTTCCTCCCCCACTGGTAGAGGAGACCTAATGCCTTGCCGTCTCCAGGGGAGGCCGACAGGGCGCCGAGATTACGGTCCATAACCTTGCCGGCTCCGCCATAATATTCCTGCGCCGTCGATTCCGGGTCGAAGCCGCCGCACACCCAGATGTGCCACGACCACAGGATCTTGCCATCGGCATCCTTGGCGGCAACCAGGAAGTTACCGTTTTTCAGCGGCATCGGGATAATGATTTTGATCATCGGTCCCCTGTCGGTCACCTCGAGGGCGCAAGCATTGACGATATCGTAAGAGCCGGGATAAAAGAAATCCCCATAAGACCGCCAGAGGACTTCTGCTGTTTCGGGAGTCCCGCCCAGCGCAGTCCCGTCGCCCTTCACGGCGGGGAAACGATATACGCCGTCTTCCGAAACGATGTAGCAGTTGGCTGTGCCGTTCTTGTCGAGACGCCAGGTCATGTCTTCGGGGGTCTCCGGTTCCGGAGCACCGCCGGGGATGTCATCCTTCTTGCAAGATACTAAGGCGGCAATTACAGCCAGTAAAAAAAGAAACCTGCACTTCATAATTTCATAAAGTCATTATACCAGACACAAATGTAAATAAAATAATCTATTTACTTGCGGTGTCCGGTTGCGGATCCATTGTGATACCTGCCGGCGGCCTACCCTGCCTGACGGCCAATTTCCGGATAATGTTCGAAATAACTCTAGAAATACCTTATCGGAAGGACGTAAGCCCTGGTGGTGTGTCCTACGGTATAGTACACAGAAAAGACATTTCCATTGTTTGTGATGTTGCCCTGGCAGAGTCCGTGCTGAAAAGGATTCTCGTTGGAGAGCCACCATCTGATGCCCTCGTAGGTCTGCCCGGAACCACCGAGAACTCTTGTCGACCTTGAAAAGACCTTGCATCGTTCGACTACGTCCGGACTGTCATTGGTGTTCACGACATTGGCCGGCACCTTACCGATGAAGATGGAGTTGAAATCATGGACGGTGGGAAGCACCCACGGCGTCATGTATTCGCCGGTGAGGGATCCCCCGTCAACGCTCCTTGCATTAAGTCCGTTGCCGGCAGCGTCGAAGCTGGTGTGGAACTGCTCATAGGAACTGTCCTTCATCTCGTTGCTTTCGCCAAGACTGGGCTTTTTCAGGGCATCCTCCACGAAAAACAGGAAAGGAAGGGTCTCGAAGCTCTTGCCGCGGCCGGCATTGCAGTACACGTGGCAGCACGTGTTCAGCAGGGCGGAGTGCTTTCCCCTGAAATATAGCAGACTCTTCCACTCGTCGTTGGAGGTAATCCATGAAGGAAGGTTATTCGACTCTGTTATGAAATTTTCGTCGCTGCTGTCGGTGTAGTAGTACTCCCCGTCAGGCTCGGAGGTGCGGTAGATCTTGCTGACATTGGCAGGGATGGCGATGCCGTGGATAGCCTTTCCTGCGGAACGTATGCCGGTCGAAGGCTTGAAATACAGCTCCCAGAACGGA
>JAILDI010000093.1 GCA_024689525.1 Bacteroidales bacterium | reverse complement strand
GGACGACCAGTCTATCACACAAGTTGAATTGGCAAAGCGTATGGGCTGTACGCAGCAGTATGTTTCCAACTTGCTTAAAGGCAGTTCCAATATGACGCTTGAAACCATCGCCCGTCTGGAGAATGCCTTGGGTATAGATTTGGTCAAATCGGCCCTTACTTACGTTGGTGGCTATGGTACAACTGTAACCTGCCGCCACCAATACCTAAGTGATTCTGCAGGGGAAAAACTTGATCCGGATATCAAAACAAGCGATTTCGTTGAAGGCTACAAGCATAGAAAGAACGCTAAATAATAAGAATTCAGAACTTTTCTGCATGATAAGAGAAAGACTGAAGAACTACATTTATAATGAAGTCATTCCTGGGTATGCGGCCTTTGATAAGGCGCATCGGGAAGACCACGCTTTGACGGTCATTGAGCGTGCCCTTTCGATGGGCAAGCAGTATGATATCAATGAGGAGATGCTCCTCGCAGCCGCCGAGGCAGGGGTCGAACTTTCACTCGCAGGTGCCGCATGCCCGGTTGAAGGCGACGACATGCTCGCGGTGGCGACGCAGGCAATCACGGACATCAGGGAACGCGCGGGAGCCGATGCCCTCACCCAGCCGCTGAAGGCAGACATCGACAGCCGCAACATCGTTCGCCGCGAGCGCGACTCAAGGTGGTCAAGTTCCGTCTCTTATGAAGGATCGTCGTTCGAAGACCTTCTGGGAACCAATGTTACGGTCAAGTCGAACGGAACGATACTCTCCGGACAGAAAGTCTTCATCCGCGCAGCCGCGCGCATCAACTACGACACGCCCCGTGGCAGCGGCACCCGCAGGTGGAACTACTCCGATATTGTCGAAGTCGACATTCCATGAAAACTTTTATGAAACGCATATTACTTCTTTTCCTTCTCCTGTCTCCGCTTTATGCCGGAGCCCAGGACTTTGTATCGCGCCGGCCCGCAGTGGCTGACCGCCTTTTCGTGTCCGAAGCAGTGGAAGCCAAGATCGCCGAGGTCACTTCTCAGCTCACCAACCCCAAGTTGCGCTGGATGTTCGAGAACTGTTTCCCGAACACCCTCGATACCACCGTGCATTTCGGCAAGGACGAAGACGGCAATCCACGTACTTTTGTCTACGCCTACGAAGTGGACGGTTTCGGCAACCGCTTCCTCATGGACGATGCCAACGTGCCGTCGCTTCTCGCGCTCCCATATCTTGGCGACGTCCCTGCAAAAGACCGCATCTACAAGAATACCAGACGGTTCGTCTGGAGCGGGGACAACCCTTACTTCTTCCGGGGTTCGGCCGCCGAAGGCATAGGCGGCCCTCACATCGGCTATGATATGATCTGGCCGATGAGCATCCTAATGAAGGCTTTCACCTCAACCGATGACGAGGAAATCCGCTGGTGCGTTGAGACCCTTATGAAAACCGATGCAAACACCGGTTTCATACACGAGAGTTTCCACAAGGACAACCCTTACAACTTCACGCGCGAATGGTTCGCCTGGCAGAACACCCTTTTCGGCGAACTGATTCTCAAAATCATCGGCGACGGCAAGCTCGAGCTTCTCAACTCAATCGAATTATGAAACCAAGACTTATACTCCTGCCTCTGCTTCTATGGCTCGTCTCCTGCTCCCGGCCCGAGGGCAAGATGCTGCAGCCCGTAGACTACGTCTCCACACTCGTCGGCACCCAGTCGAAACATTCGCTTTCTACCGGCAATACATATCCGGCGATAGCGATGCCCTGGGGCACTCATTTCTGGACCCCACAAACGGGCAGGATGGGAGACGGCTGGGCCTACGTGTATACAGAAGACAAGATCCGCGGCTTCAAGATGACCCATCAGCCAAGCCCGTGGATGAATGACTACGGCCAGTTCAGCCTGATGCCGGTCACGACCGGTGCTGTATGGGATGAAGACGCCCGTGCAAGCTGGTTTTCCCACAAGGCAGAGGCAGCCAAGCCTTACTATTATGGAGTATATCTCGCAGATCACGACACCTATCTTGAAATCACCCCTACCGAGCGTGCAGCCGCTTTCAGGATCACCTATCCCGAGCGCGAGACCTCATACCTCGTAGTGGATGGTTTTGCCGGCAGCAAATGCACGATAAGCGGCAGCACGATAAGCGGCGTGAGCACCATCAACACTGGAGGAGTAGCCGGCAACTTCGCGCTGTACTTCGTGGTCGAGTGCGACACGCCGTTCACATCGGTCAAACAGGTCGACGAGCATGGCAGGGCCTATGCCATAGTCGGGTTCCCGACATCGAAAGGCCAGAAAGTAGGTCTGAGGGTGGCAGCCTCGTTCATCAGCCATGAACAGGCCCTGACCAACCTCCTGGAGCTCGGCGACGGTGATTTCGACAGGCTCTGCGCCGACGCTCGCGAGCGCTGGAACGAAGTCCTTTCGCGCATCGAGATAGAAGATGACAATATCGACCATTTGCGGACCTTCTACTCCTGCCTGTACCGTTCGGTTCTGTTTCCACGCGATTTCAGCGAAATTACGGCAGAGGGCAGGCGAGTGCATTACAGCCCTCATGACGGCAAGGTCCACGACGGCTATCTGTTCACGGACACCGGCCTCTGGGACACCTTCCGCTCGCAGTTCTCCCTGACAGACCTTGTCTACCCTGAGATGGCATCAAAGATGCAGGAGGGATTCTTGAACCACTATCTGGAGAGCGGTTTCATCCCTGAGTGGTCCAGCCCCGGCCATCGCGGCTGTATGATAGGGAACAACAGCGCTTCGGTCGTCGCTGAAGCCTGGCTCAAGGGGATCCGGGGAGATTACGACATCGAAACCCTCTGGGATGCGCTCGTCAATGGCGCTCACTCCGTCCACCCGACCGTGGATGCTTCAGGCCGCCTTGGCTACGACTACTACGACGAACTCGGTTATGTCCCTTGCGATGTGGGGATCAACGAGAGTGCCGCCCGCACACTCGAATATGCCTATGACGACTGGTGCATCTGGCAGCTCGGCAAGGACCTCTGCAAATCCGAAGAAGAACTCGCTCCTTACGAGAAAGCATCACAGAACTACAGAAAGTTGTTCCGCGAAGACTACGGCCTTATGGGCGGGCGCAATGCCGACGGCAGTTTCCCTGCCGAATTCAATCCCCTGAAGTGGGGCGGAGATTTCACGGAAGGCAACTCGCTGCATTATACCTGGTCAGTATTCCATGATCCGGCAGGCCTAATGGGCCTTATGGGCGGAAAAGAAGCATTTGAGGCCAAGCTTGACAGCGTCTTCTCGATCCCTCCTGATTTCGATGACAGCTACTACGGATTCACTATCCACGAAATACGCGAGATGCAGATTATGAATATGGGCAATTACGCCCACGGCAACCAACCCATCCAGCACATGCTTTATCTGTATAACTGGTGCGGTTCTCCGTGGAAGGCCCAGGCCCGCATCCGCGAAGTGATGGAGAAATTCTACACCCCGGGACCAGACGGCTATTGCGGCGACGAAGACAACGGTCAGACCTCTGCCTGGTACGTATTCTCCGCCTTGGGCTTCTATCCTGTATGTCCGACCAGCACCGAATACGCCCTGGGCACCCCGCTGTTCCGAAAAGCTACTGTTCATCTTCCCGGAGGGGATCTGGTCGTGCGTGCCGGAGTGAAGGGAAGCTGCCGCGCCTCTGCAGGTGATTCAGACAAAATCGCCCGGACTCCCTACGTCGACAACTTCAGAATCAATGGCCGCCGCGTTACCCGAAATTACCTTCGCCACAACGAACTCACTGGTGGTGCACGGCTGGACTTCACCCTGAGCGACTCTCCCAACCTTTCTCGAGGCACCAAAACCGAAGATTTGCCATATTCTTACAGCAACAATTAATCACACCGCTATCAGAAAATATCGTGTCAGGCGTCCCTGACAGATCGCACAAGCCGAGCTCGGGGCAGGCGATACCCCCCCCCCAAAAAAAACCTTCAGCGAAACGGAAGTCTCACTGACGGATTATTGAGGATGGGCCTGAAGCCCAGTTCAGTCGTGATTAGGCAACAAATAGGAAAAACAAGTCCTCAGCGTTGGGATTTATGCCACCCTAAAACAAAAACCGCCTTGTAGATATCTACAAAGCGGAAATAATGTGCCTCGGGCGGGAGCTAAGATGTTGGTGACAGGCGGGGATTATTGTGCGTTTATTGAAGCCATCAAAACAATCCCCGGAAGTTGTGGTCAAAACGTGGTCAAGAATCAATAGCGTCGACGGACGCCCGTTCAGTGAAGTTTCAGGAAAAAGCATTAACTTTGATAGTCATTCAATCTAGTTAAGATGAAACAGGTTCTTGGATACTTTCTTGGCTTTGCCATTTTTATCGCAGGGATTCCGGCTCTGATGTGGCTGGTTTCCGGAATGCCTGCTCCTGCGGATATTCCCGTTGGGCGTCTGTATTTATCGGCCCTGATTGCCCTTGCCGGGCTCTCGCTCAGCGTGTGGAGTATCGTTTATATGAAACGCGTCGGGAAAGGCAATCCTTTTGATGCGATGGGACATGAGGTGGCACCAAGGACCAGGCACCTGATGACGGACGGGCCATATAAGATGTCCCGGAACCCTATGCTGTCAGGGACTTATCTTTATTATGCCGGTGTTGTCGTTGCCCTTTGGACCTGGTGGGCACTTCTTGTTTTTGCCGCCGTGGCC
>JAILDI010000091.1 GCA_024689525.1 Bacteroidales bacterium | reverse complement strand
GCCACCCGCAGGCTCAAGTTCGAGGAACTCTTCTTTCTGCAGCTGAGCCTGCTGAAGCAGAAATACGTACGCTCGCGTGCCGAAAAAGGGCTTGAGATGCCCCGCGTGGGCAGCGATTTCCACGCCTGCTACAACAGCCTGCCGTACAGCCTCACAGGTGCGCAGCAGCGGGTGATCAAGGAGATCCGCGCCGATATGATGAGCGGCCATCAGATGAACCGCCTGCTGCAGGGCGACGTGGGCTCGGGCAAGACCATGGTGGCCGTGCTGAGTTGCCTCATCGCCGTGGGCAACGGCTACCAGGCCTGCATCATGGCGCCGACGGAAGTGCTTGCACAGCAGCACTTTGCTAATATCAGCAAATATCTTGTGCCGACTTCGGTAAAGTGTGCCATCCTCACCGGCGCCTCCTCCGTCAGGGAACGCCGCGAGATCCACGCGGGCCTCGAGGACGGCAGCATAGGCATAATAGTCGGCACCCACGCCCTGATAGAGGATCCCGTGCGTTTCAAGGCGCTCGGCCTCGCCGTCATAGACGAGCAGCACCGTTTCGGGGTGGACCAGCGCTCGCGCCTCTGGGCGAAGGGCCCGGACGGAGTGCCTCCCCACGTGCTCGTGATGACCGCTACCCCCATTCCCAGGACCCTCGCGATGACTCTCTACGGCGACCTGGACGTATCCGTCATAGACGAGATGCCGCCCGGCAGGAAGCCCGTGCAGACCATGTGCATAGGGGAGGGCAAGCGCCCTGCGATGTACAGTTTCATGAAGAAGGAGATAGCCGCCGGCAGGCAGGTGTTCGTCGTGTTCCCCATGATCTTCGAGAGCGAGAAGACGGACATGCAGAACCTGGAACGGGGCTACGAGGACATAATAGCTCGCTTCCCGCTGAGTGAGGGGTACAAGATAGCCATAGTCCACGGGCAGCAGAGCAATGAAGAGAAGAATTTCAACATGGCCGCGTTCGCAGCCGGCAGGGCGCAGATACTCGTGTCCACCACCGTCATCGAGGTGGGCGTGGACGTACCCAACGCCAGCGTGATGGTCATAGAGAGCGCCCAGCGTTTCGGCCTGAGCCAGCTCCATCAGTTGAGGGGCAGGGTGGGCCGCGGCGCGGACAAGTCGTACTGCATCCTGGTCAAGGACGTCAAGACGAGCAAGGAGGCGCAGCACCGCCTGGACCTTATGTGCCAGACGGAAAACGGCTTCGACATAGCGGAGGAGGATATGAGGATGAGGGGTCCCGGCGACCTGGAAGGCACGCAGCAGAGCGGCCTGCCATTCAATCTCAGCATCGCCTCCCTCGCAAAGGACGGTCGCCTGCTGGAAGAGGCCCGCGGAGTGGCTTCGCACGTGCTGGATGCCGATCCCACGCTCTCCCTGCCGCAGAACGAGCTCCTATCCCGCGAACTCCGCAAGGACAAATATGTTATAAGAGACTACAGTAAAATCAGCTGATATGCGTAAATTCGGACTTCTGCCAAAGATTCTCATCGCCATCGCGCTCGGCATCGTGTGCTCCCTCTTCTTCCCGATGTGGGCCGCACGCATTTTCGAAACCTTCAACTCGATCTTCAGCAATTTCCTGGGGATGTTCATCCCGCTGCTGATCATAGGGCTCGTGGCCCCCGCCATCGCGGATCTCGGCCGCGGGGCCGGCAAGCTGCTGCTCTACACCGTGCTGCTGGCATACCTGTCCACGATCCTGGCTGGCTTCGTGTCCTATTTCACCTGCCGCTGGACCTTCCCTAGCCTGCTCGGAGGCAGCATAGGCGCGTTCGACGGATTCGACACCTCCAACGCCGTGACCCCGTATTTCACCGTCCAGATGCCGGCCTTCATCAACGTCGTCACCGCGCTGGTGTTCGCGTTCATCCTGGGCCTTGGCAGCGCTGCCCTCCCGAACCAGCCGCTGAAGGGCTTCCTGGACGATTTCCGCAGCATCATCAACATCACCATCAAGAAATTCATCATTCCCTGCCTGCCGGTCTTCATCTACGGCATCTTCCTCAAGATGGGCGTGGAGGGCCAGGTGGCATCGGTAGTGGGCGTGTTCATCAAGATAATCATAGTGATCCTGGTACTGCACGTGGGAGTGCTGATCTGCCAGTTCCTGATTGCGGGCGCCATCTCCGGCAAGAACCCGTTCAAGGCGCTCGTCACGATGCTCCCGGCCTATGCGACGGCGCTCGGCACCCAGTCTTCCGCCGCCACCATCCCCGTCACCCTGGACTGCACCAAGAAGCTCGGCGTGCGTCCGGAGGTCGCCGGCTTCACCATTCCGCTGTGCGCCACGGTGCATATGCCCTGCAGCATTCTGAAGATCACCGCCTGCTCGTTCGCGGTATCATTCACAATGGGTACGGCCATAGATCTCGGAACCTATGCCGGCTTCATACTGATGCTCGCAATCACCATGGTGGCCGCTCCGGGAGTGCCCGGCGGCGCCGTTATGGCCGCGCTGGGTGTCATTTCTTCGATGCTGGGATTCGATGCAAACATGCAGGGACTCATCATCGCCATCTACATCGCCCTCGACTGCTTCGGTACTGCGGGCAATGTGACGGGCGACGGTGCGCTTTCGCTCATCATCGATATGATTCGGGGAGACCGGACGGATCCCGTTCCGCAGGCTGAATCTGCCATTCCGGCAGGGGAGTGAGCGGCTATCGCTGTTCTCCGTCGATAAGAGGCGTGGAGAGCTGCGCCTTCAATGCGCTGAGGCTGACGTAGGTATCGTCGGCCTCGCTGCTTTCTGCGATGCGGATGTTGACGCTTTCATCCCCGACGAGCAGCTTGAGCACTTCGGTGACCCTTCCGGTGATGGCGGGGGCGAGCCAGTCGAATTCCGTGATCTGCCTTTCGTCGATCTCCTTCTCCAGCTCTGTGCGGAGGGTTTCGCAGGTCTTCTTGGTGAATTCCTCGCAGGCCTTGTCCGAGACCGTCACTATCTCGTGTCCGAGTATGGTGCGGGTGCGGTAGCTCCTGGCGATGTCCCAGGTCAACTGCTTCTTGGAATATGAGATCAGGCCGGGATTGAAGTTGGCGACGTTGAGGGTGTTGGTCGCAGGGTCGTATTTGAATCTCGCGTCCTCCATCCTGATGCCGTAGTCGGCGCAGATGTCCGTCCGGAGTGCGCCGTTGAAGGTGATGCCGTCTTCGCTTTCGCGGATATAGGTCCTCGTGAAAGCGGTGTCTATGCTCATCACGGCCACGTGCAGGACCGGATTGATGTGCACGATGTTCAGTTTCGTATGGAGCTGTTCTTCGCGCTCCCTCTCATAGGCCTGGACGGTCATCCTGAGGGACTTGATCTCCTGTTCGAGGTCGCGGCTGTGGCTCTTCTCGCGCTTCAGGTCCTCCGCTCCGCCCTTGATGAACGCCTTCCAGATGAGGAATCCGAGAAGCAGGATACCTATGAATATGAGTGCGACGGTCAGCGTCACGGCGTGGAACTCATGGCGCGAGCCGAGGATGATGCCGGCAATGGCTACGGCGACTGCCACTGCCGCCCCGATGCCGATCTTTATCTTTGTGCCCTTCTTCATACGTCAGCAAAGATACCATTTTTTGCTTACCTTTGTTTCTGTGAAGCCAAAATACCTCATATTCGACTTCGACGGAACGATAGCCGACACCGAAACCGGCATTATCCATACCGTCCAGGCCACCCTGGAGGCGCTTGGGCTGCCGCCTGCCGATCCCTCGACGGTCAAGGCCAGCATCGGCCTGCCCCTCAAGGGCTCGCTGAAAGCTTCCGGCGTACCGGAGGGACTGCTCGACGAAGGGGAAAGGGTGTATCGCGAATTGTTCTTCAAGAAGGCTCCGGAGCACATTGTCCTGTTCCCGGATATCAAGGAGACCCTTACCGATCTGTGTGCCTCCGGCTATGTGCTTGCAATAGCCACCTCCAGGGGCCGGGACTCGCTCGGAAAGCTTCTGGAGTCACACGGCATCCGGCAGTATTTCAGCGTCCTGGGCACCGTGGAGTGCGCCCCGGTCCCGAAACCGGCACCCGATACCGTGCTCTATGTGCTGGACCGGCTCGGAGCATCTCCGGAGGAATCGGCGGTCATAGGCGACACTGCCTTCGACATCGAGATGGGCAAGCGCGCGGGATGCCTTACCTGCGGCGTTACCTACGGCAATCACGACCGCGTCCGTCTTGAAGCTGCCGGGGCGGACTGGATCATAGACAGCATCAAGGAACTCCCCGGATTATTGAAACACCTGATATGAAACGACTTGTCATTATCGCTGCCCTGGCAGCCTGCGTCCTTTCATGCACCCGCAGCGCGCCCGTCATAGGCATATCCTGCAAACTTAATGATGCCGGAGCGCCGAGCGTGTCCGCAGCCTGCTACAATTCAGTACTGCAGGCCGGCGGCGTGCCAGTCGCTATCCCGATGATTTCGGACGAGGCGGTGTTGCGCAAGTGCCTGCGCCGGGTAGACGGGGTGATACTCGTCGGCGGGGAGGACATCAATCCCGCATATTACGGAGAGGCCCCGATCCCGGAACTTGAGGAAGTCGCAGGCTACAGGGATACCTGCGACATGGCCCTTGCAGGACTGGCCCTGAAGATGCGCAAGCCGATCTTCGCCATCTGCAGGGGACACCAGTTGCTGAATGTCAAGATGGGAGGGAGCCTTTGGCAGGACATTCCGGCGCAGCTTTCCGACAGCGTCTCGCACCGGGGACCATCTTCCCGCTATATGCACGTAGTCAGGATGGACACCACCACGGTCGTAGGGCGTATGCTGACTGCAGCCGGAACGGACACTCTCAGCGTCAATTCAATACATCATCAGGGCGTGAAGGCGGTCGGAAAGGGACTCGCCGTCATCGGGACATCCCCGGACGGCATCGCCGAATGTTACGTGAACGACCCTTTAGTGGTCCGTAGTTTCATTCTGGCCACCCAGTTCCATCCGGAAGTGTTCGCCGCCTCCGGCCAGAGGCCTTTCCTGGACCTGTTCGAATACTTCGTGGATAACTGCAGGTAGCGGTATTCAGTCAGTTTAGATGCTCTTAGGCAGTGCCCCCTCCGAGGACCTGAAATGAGGGTTAACGGTCCTCGGAGGGGGCACTGCCTGCGAGCAGTACTATGCTGCTGCTAATCCTTTACGAAAACGATGTCTTCCGCCGGAACGCCGGCTTCGGTGAGCAGTTCTGATGCGTGTGCGTCGTCGTCACCGGCCTTGACCAGGAGCGCGGCGCCGAGGCTGCGGAGTACGGAAGCATTCTCGATGAAATCGCTGCTGCCCGGGTCGAGCGGACCGGCGATGCATTTGCCCTGCGCGTTCTTCAGGCCCTGCAGGATGGTCTCGAAGTCGGCGGATTCTATCATCAGCGCGGCCATCGATACGGAGGGGTCGCTCTGGATAAGGCGTACGAAATGCTCCATCGCTGCCGGGCTGTCCGGCAGGGCGTCGAGGTTGACGGCAAGCACTGCGGCGCCGGTGGTCATAAGCTGCTCCGAAGCGTAATAAAGCGCCTCGTCATATTCCTGCCGCTGCATCATCCCGGCGAATTCCGGCGACTTGCGCATATCCGCTGCAGTCGATACCGAAGCGTCGAGCCAGTTCTCCAGTGGCCAGGCCTCCAATCCGCTGAGCCTGAGTATCTTATCGTGCGGAGGGATGGCCCGTGGCTGCAGCTTCGGGATGGCCCTGATGTGGTCCGGGGTGGTGCCGCAGCAGCCTCCTACGAGATTCACGAGGCCGTCGAATTCCGCCATATGGGCGGCCATTTTTTCGGGACTCTCGTCATAGCAGCCGTCAGCATCGGGCATGCCGGCGTTTGGGTAGCATACGACGGGAACGGGGCACCAGGAGGCGAGATCCCGGACTACCGGCAGAAGCCCCTCCGCGCCCATTGAGCAATTCAGGCCGAATGCGGCCAGCGGAGCATGGGAAACGGCTGTGTAGAAGGCCTCGAGGCTTTGTCCGGTGAGCGTGCGCGCGCCCATTCCGCTGACGGAGACGGACACGATCACCGGGAATCCCGGGCATGCCTTATGTACGCCGTACAGCGCCGCCTTCGCGTTAAGGGCGTCGAAGCAGGTTTCAATCATTATCAGGTCCACGCCGCCTTCTATGAGGGCGCGGGCCTGTGCTTCATAGGAGGAAGCAATCTCGTCGAAGCTGTTCGGACGCCATTCCGGGCGGGAATAATCCGAAACCAGCGAAAGTGATTTGGAACCGGGGCCCATGCTTCCCGCGACCCATACCTTGCGCGCAGCGGCATCAGCCTCTTCACGGGCGAGCTTGGCGGCGGCAAAGGCCATCTGCGGCGCGAGCTGGCCGAGTCCGTAGTCTTCCTGCACCAGGACGTTGGCACCGAAACTGTTGGTCTCGATGATGTCGCACCCCGCCTCGATGTACTCGCGGTGGATGGACCGGATCACGTCCGGCCGCGTGAGGTTAAGGCACTCGTTGTCGCCGAGGACGTCACGCGTCGGCACGGCGGACAGTCCGTCGCGGAAGTCGTTTTCCGAGAGTCCGCGGCTGAGGATACGTGTGCCCATTGCACCGTCCAGCACGAAAACCCTGTCCTGCCGGAGAGTGTCTGTCGTGAAAGCAGGCCCCTTTTCCATAATCATCTTACTGTTTTAGAATGCGTAGTTGACGCCGATGGAGAGCCAGAAAGGATCGCCGAGGCCCTTGTTGAAATTGTGGGCGCCCTCGACGGAAATGATGAAGTTCTGGTTCCAGGCAAGTTTGAGGCCTATACCGGCGGTCTTGACGAACTCGGAGGTCTTTGCCTTGAGGTACTCGCTGGCGTTCTTGTAGCCTGCCGTGGCGGCGGCTGCGGCTACGTCGGGCAGCGTCGCCATCTTGTCCAACCTGTAGGGCTGGGTGATGATACCGCAGTCGAAGAACGGGTTTGTGGCCACGTAGAAGTACTGTCCGAAGAGCTTGAAGTTCACGAGTTTCACGCGGAGCTCGAAGTTGCCCCACGCATATCCGTCGGCGATGATCCTGTTGGTGAAGGTGCCTCGGATGGTATTGGAACTGCCGAGACCCTCGGAGACCATCTGCTTGAGTACGAGCGCAGTGATGTTCTGCTGCACGTAGAACGGAGTGTTGCCCGCGATGGTTCCCTGGTATGCGAGATGATATGCGAACACCGGGTCGCCGGCCTTGAAGCCCAAGGGTATGGAGATGTATTGCCTCCAGTGTGCGCAGAGCTTGAGGTAGTTGTAGCCGTCGCCGAAGACGTCGGGCGAGCCGTTGACATAGACCTCGGACCAGATACCCTTGTTGGGGGCGGCCTCGATGTCGCGGTTGTCGAAGACGAGGCCGGCCTTGAGCTCGAGCCTGTTGCCGCCGTTCTTCTCCTTCTCCTCGATCAGTCCGTACTGGATGTAGTGCTTGTAGACGGTCGCCTGGGGATTGTAGCCGTACTTCTCGGAGTTGAGGTCGCCGATGTCGAATCTCCAGAAACTCACGCCGCCGGCCAGACGGAGGTTGGGGGTAAGCTTGTACTGGAAGTCAGCCAGCAGGCGGAGCATGTTGCGCTTCATGTGGTAGTAGGAGATGGCCTGCGTACCGAAGCTGCCGGGAATGCCCATCGCGGTGAAGTTGACCACGTCCAGCGCATTGTAGTCGTTGAGGTTGAAACTCTTGTTGGATACCAGCGCGGAATAGTACGGCGAGGCGGGACCGTTGAATCCCCAGAAGTTGTAGAGGGGATCGGTGATGTACGTGGCCGAGCCGGTGACGCGGAGGTTCGGGATCAGATACTTGGAGTCGTATGCGAGGTAGTAGCGGGTACGGCCCTTGGTGAAGTGGGAGACCTCCCAGCTTATCTTGTGGAGGGGATCCGGATAGGTCTTGCCGTCTCCGTAATAATATACGTCGCCGAAGGCTCCGTACTGGAAGCCCATGTCGTTCGAATAGGTGGCGCAGGGGAGGACGCCGAAGGACCAGCCCTTCTTCACCTCTTTCTCCTGAGCGGTCCCGTCATCGGCCGTGGCCGCCAGTGCGGCGGTAGCGGCGAGGGAGACGAGCAGCCCTGTGACAAACAGTTTCTTCATCGCTTATTTCTGAAGTTTCTTGACGGTGGCAAGGAAGTCGCGGACGTGCTTCGTGTACTCTGCCGGATGGTCCTTGTAGGCCATTGCGTGTGCGGAACCGGGCGCAATCCAGATCTCCTTGTAGCCTTTCACCTTGGCCTCATAGTTCTTGTAGACCATCTCGGTGAGGACGAAGTCGTCATTCTCGCCGTGGATGAAAAGCATGGGCTTGGTGCTCTTGGCGAGCTGGTCCACGGAAGAAGCTTCCTTGAAATTCCAGCCGTAGTGCTTCTGGCAATAATTGCTGGCGCTGTTCAGGATGGCCTTCTTGGCGGGCATCCAGGGGAAGGTCTGCACCATGTTGTTGGTGAACTGGTCCCATACGGAGGTGTAGCCGCAGTCATCGACGAATGCCTTTACGTATTCAGGGGTCTCGTCGCCGCTGACCATCATCGTGGTTGCGCCGCCCATGGACACGCCGTGCACGACCATGAAGTCGTTCGGCCATATGTCGTGGGCCACCGTGATGAATTTCTCCACGTCAAGCCTGTCGAGCCATCCCATCTGGACGGCACGTCCCTCGGAAAGGCCGTGGTAGTGGAGGTCGGGGACCATTACGTTGTAGTTGAGGGAGTCGCGGTACATCCTTACGAGGTTGAGGAAGCAGATATGGTTGTCGGTGTAGCCGTGGACCACGATTGCCGTGCCCTGCGCCTCTGCGGGCCTGCAGGCCGGTGCATAGACGGCGTGGAGCTTGTAGCCGCCTTCGCCGGTGATCGTCATGTCCTTGAAGACGCCGCTTTCGTGAAGCGTGTCGTACCACTTTATGATGCCGGGATAGCGGTCCTCGGTCTTGGCGCGGTCGGCCTCGATTTCATTTCCGTGTTCTGAAGGAAGGAGTGCGTAGTTGCACATCACTTTGCCAAGACATCCGTTGAGGCAAAGGACGGCCGCCGCAATGGCAGCGGCCCTGAGCAGATTGGTTATAGTTTTCATGCTTCAAATATACGATTTTATTCCGTTGCTTTGTGATTTTTGCGCTATATTCGCACAGGATAAAGGACATCTTATGAAATATTCGAACTTATTCGCATTGCTGTCTGCGGTATTCTGTCTCAGCGGCTGCCTTGGCAAGGTAATGTGCGATTATGCACTCAAGCCGGCGAACCACGGGCAGAACATCGAGCGTGACAAGGCGTACTATGACAAATATTACAAGGGCTGCGCGTCCTGGTACGACAGCCTGGCCGCCGCCGGCGTCTTCAAGGACACGGTGATAGTGGGAGAGGGCGGCTACAAGCTGCACGGCACGTACGGTTCCGCTCCCGGGAAGGCCGAGGGCTGCGTCATCCTCGTCCACGGCTATACCTCCAATTACGTGGGGATGCTCAACCTGGCGCGCCTGTACAGGGACACCCTCCGCTACAACGTGTTGCTGCCGGACCTCCACTACCACGGCCTTTCCGAGGGCGTGGCGGCGCAGTTCGGATGGAAGGACCGACTGGACGTGATGCGCTGGATAGAGGTCGCCCACAATGTATGGAACGACCCGTTCATGGTGGTCCACGGTATCTCCATGGGCGGGGCCACCACCATGATGGTCAGCGGGGAGGACCTTCCGGAGTACGTCGGCGCCTTCGTGGACGACTGCGGCTATACCTCCGCGTGGGACCAGTTCTCGCACAACATGAAGCAGCAGTTCGCGTGGCTGCCGGCCAAGAAGGCCGTCCTGAATGCCGCGAGCCGCTATTGCGAGAAGCACTACGGCTGGAACTTCAAGGAGGCCTCCTCCGTGGACCAGCTGGCCAAATGCAAGCGTCCGATGCTCTTCATCCACGGCGATGCGGACGATTTCGTGCCCACCGCAATGGTTTATGAGAACTATGACGCGAAGGTGGACGGCTACAAGGAGATCTGGCTCGCTCCCGGCGCCGAGCATGCCCTTTCCTACAAGAGGCACCCGGCCGATTATTACGTCCACGTGCGCGATTTCCTGGTCAAGGCAAAGGAACTGCGCGGTGTCAGATAAGGAAACATACGGCAGGACTTCGCTGCTCGTCGGCGAGGATGTGTACGACGCATTCTCCCGCACGAGGGTGATCATCTTCGGCGTAGGCGGCGTGGGCAGCTGGTGCGCCGAGGGGCTGGTGCGTTCCGGGGTCACGCGGCTCACGCTCGTGGATCCGGACGTCGTCTGCCCGTCCAACGTGAACCGCCAGCTGCAGGCCACCACCGCCACCATAGGTCAGGTCAAGGTGGAGGCGCTGCGCAACAGGCTCCTGGAAATCAATCCGGAGGCCCGCATAGAAGTGCTGCGCAAGACCTTCAGCGAAGAGAATCACGAAGAGTTCGGTCTCGGCGGCTATGACTATATAATAGATGCGATCGACTCGCTGAAAGACAAGATAGCCCTGCTCCTGCGGGCGAGCGAGACTCCGGCGGTGCTGTTCTCGTCGATGGGGGCGGCGCTCAAGATGGACCCGACCCGCGTCCGCGTGGCCGAGTTCTGGAATGTCCGCGGATGCCCGCTGGGGGCCCTTCTGCGCAAGAAAATGCGCAAGGAAGGGCATTTTCCCAAGAAGAAATTCCTCTGCGTCTACGACGAGGAAGTGCTGCCTAACAGGGGACCCGCCCCCGCCGAAGATGCATATGCGCTTGAGGATTCGGAAGAATACGGAGCCCCGTCCAGGAAGGCCGTCGTCAACGGCACCGTGGCCCACATCACCGCGATCTTCGGAATGACGCTCAGCGGCCTTGTCCTGAACGATATCTACAAGAAGACCCTGAAAGCATGAAAAAGTTCATATCTGCGGCGCTCGCGCTGCTCCTCCTCGCCCCCGTGTGCGCGCTCTCGCAGGAGTATTCTTATGGTATGGATGCCAAGAGGGATACTGCCGCATTCCGCAGCATGCGCAAACGTATGGCCGTGA
The DNA here is from genome assembly GCA_024689525.1 of Bacteroidales bacterium. The sequence continues at coordinate 36,185 of JAILDI010000091.1, read as the reverse complement.
TAAGGAAAAAGCGTCCCACCGTTGCGCTCGTGCTCAGCGGCGGCGGTGCCAAGGGGGCTGCGCACATCAGCGTGATCAAGGAAATCGAGCGGCGCGGCATTCCGGTGGACCTCGTGGTCGGAACCAGCATAGGCGGCCTCGTGGGCGGCCTTTATGCCTGCGGATACAACGGCTCGGAGCTCGAGGCCATCATGACCGGGATGGATTGGGACAAGGTGATGAACGACGACCCGTCCAGGCTCGAACTGTCAATGCAGCGCAGGGCCGATGCCAGTACTTACCAGTTCATCACGCCCGTCGGCAGGACTCTCCCCACCGACAAGGACCGCCTGCTGCCTTCCGGCCTTCTCCAGGGCCAGAACGTTTCCGACGTAATCAGCTCGCTCACAGTGGGTTTCCACGGCGATAGGGACTTCTTCAAGCTGCCTATACCGTTCGCCTGCGTCGCCGCCGACATGGTCTCCGCCAAGGCCAAGGTATGGCATTCCGGCGACCTCTGTACGGCAATGCGCACTACCATGTCCATACCATTCCTTTTCGCTCCGGTCAAGACCGACGGGATGGTGCTCGTGGACGGCGGCATGCGCAACAACTATCCGGCCGGAATAGCGAAGTCCCTCGGCGCGGACATAGTGATAGGAGTGGACATATCCACTCCCGGATATGACTTCGACGAGATCGACGATATGGGGGATATCATCTACCAGACGCTCGACGTGCTCGGGCGCGAGTCGTATGAGAAGGGCGTCGAGTCAGCCGACATCAACATCAAGCCCGACCTGAACGGCTACACCCTGCTTTCCTTCGATTCCGAGAGCATCCTCGCGATAATGGAGAGGGGAGACTCCGCCGTGGTCGCCCACAAGGAAGACTTCGACGGCGTTGAGTCCAGGGTGGCACGGGCAGGGGCTTCCGGTACGAAGACCCGCAAGGCTGTCGATTTCAACAAGACCCCGGTCCTGATCGACGGAATAGAACTGAACGGCATAGAGGACAACGAGATCCACAGGATAATGCCCTTGTACAGGATGATGTCTGCCGGAGACCGGAGAGTCGTGACCAAGGCTGACGTGGACATGATCCTCGATGCCATCTACGGAACCCGGAATTTCGACCTGGTCACCTATGAATTCACAGGCGACGCGGAACCTTATACCTTGGTCATCGACTGCAAGAAATCGCCGGCCAACCAGATCGGCGTCAGCCTCAGGGCGGACCTGCATGAATACGTGGCCGCACTGGTAGGCTTTGGCATGAACACCAACAGGCTTTCCGGCCATGCGATGCGTGCGAGTGCCAGGGTCGGCCTCAAGTCCCAGCTCGCGGTGGAGTACATCTACCGTTTCCCCGTCGGCGTGGACTTCAACGCTCGCGCCGGCATGAGGTATCTCTCCAAGGGACAGTTCGTCATCGGCAACGGCGCACACGAAATGAGCCTGGATTATTTCCGCAACTGGGAAGAACTCAGTTTCTCCCTCTCCCGCTGGAAGAACCTGATGGTGGAGGCCGGCGGCCGCTTCCAGTTCTATGCGCTGGGCGACGTGCTGGACGATTATTCCCATGGCAATGCCATCCTCAGCGGCTACAATGCCAACTCATACGCTTCCGCTTTCTTCAAGGCCCACTTCGACAGTTTCGACGACGCCTACTTCCCCCGCCGGGGCGTGAAGGCTGACATGGGCTATGAATATATGTTCCGCGGCATAGGCCACCGGGTCCCGCTGGTGCACGCTCTCAACATCGACTTCCAGGTCCCCGTGCCATTCGGCGAGAAACTGGTGCTGAGCCCGTTCGGCGACCTGCGCATGGCAATGTCCAGGGGCGAGGTCTCCCTGCCATACAGAAATGTCATCGGCAGTGCCATCCCCGGACGGACTATCGATCACCATATCCGCTTCATCGGCCTCACGCAGCCTGCGCTCGTATCCGATTTCATCGGCATCCTCGGCGCAACTGCCCGCTACGAAATGATGAAGAACAGATTCCTGGAGTTCACCGCCAACTGGGGATGTACCGCAGATATGAAATTCACGGACAAGACCGATTTCTGGGGATTCGGTCTCGGTTATGCTTTCCGCACGCGTGTCGGACCCCTGCGCGCCGACATTCTCTGGAATAGTTTCACCGGCAGCGCCGGAGCCTATATCAGCCTTGGATTCGACTTCTAGCCTGCAAGACAGAAAAGGCCGCCCTGACTCGGGGCGGCCTTTTCTGATTCAATGCATCATCTACAGACCCCAGTCCGTGGGGTTGCAGATGCTCTTGGGTGCGTCGGGAACGTTCGCGAAGTAGGTGAAGCCCGTGATGGCCTCCAGCTCGGAGACGCTCATCATCTCGGTCCTCGTCACGGCCTGGCCCTTGAGGTCGTTGGTGTGCGAGCGCACGAACGCGGCGCATTTAAGTTCGCTTGCCGAACATTCCGTGACGGCCTTGTGAGAGTTGCCGCTCTTGGTCCTGAGGAGCACGTAGTAGAACATCGTAGGCATATCCACGTCGTTGCGGCCTCCGAATGAGATGGTCTTGGGGTTGACGGTGTTGCCATAGCCGTCGGTGTACCTCTCGAAATAGCAGCCTATGACTTCGTAGAGCGTGTCCGCGCAGACCTGGGTGTCCACCCAGTCCTCGAGTTTGTTCCATCCGCCGCCTCCGGTATTGAAGCCTGTGGAGAGCTGCGGGGCTATGTTGGTATAGACGAATACCTGCTGGTTGGTAGCCACTGTCCTGTTCCTCTCGGCTGAACCGAGCATATGTCCCTTGTTGCATCCGCCTCCGGTGTCTTTGTTCCTGTATTGGATGCTTGCCGGGACCAGGTCGTCGGTCCTGTATGCATCGTGCCTTCCCGAACCGACATACATGCTGTGCCTTGGCGCAGCCACCCACAGCGGACAATGGTGCTCTCCGCTGAAGCATACGGTGAAGTTCCTGGCGGTGTGTCCGTGCGTGGTCTCGCCGCCGGCGCACCAATGGTATGCGTAGTAGTTGTTGCTGTTCTCGGTGCTGATCTTGTAGTTGCCGCTGACCGTGTAGTTCATGCGGGGAAGTTCCGCCCATCCGAGCTGGTTGCCCGAAACGTCTCCCGAAATCCTCCTGGTCGTAAACGACTTGAGGACGGTACTGACGTACTCCTTGTAGGTGCCGTCTTCGTGGACCTTTATGTAGGCCCTGAAATAGTAGGTTACGCCGTCGGACAGATTGTCGAGGCCCACGGAGAACGATCCTGACGTGGATGTCATCGTGGTGGTGCTGTTCTGCCAGTCGTTCACGAGGTTGGCCGGGTCCGTACCCCAGTAGAAGCCGGTGTATTCGGGCGCGGCTGATGCGTTGGCGTAGGTAGCGTTCAGGGTCGCAGTGGTGTATGAGACGTCGCTTGCCGTCGCGGTGGTGACGGTGGTGGTGTTCCCTCCGCCGCTGCCGGAACCTCCTTCGCTCACGGTGAGCGTAATGTCGTCAAGCCTTGCGTTGCTGCCCGGACTCGTGAATACAAGGGTGAAGATACTCTGGGCCCCGGTGTTCGTAATTGTCCAGGAGTATGTATTTCCGCTTGCGGTCTTGCTGCCGACGGAGATGCCGCCGGTGGGGGAGGAGACCGTTAGGTTGTCCCTGTTGGATTTGAGGCTCAGGGTCATAGACGCAGCGCTTCCGGTGGGGATGCCGCTGACGGTCCAGGTGCCGCCTGCCTTGAGGAGCAGTTCGGGCTTGTCGCCGCCGGCCAACAGCTCGTTGTAAAGCTTCGTGCCGGTATTGTCCTCGGAATAGGTTACGCTGCCGTCTTCGTAGACGGTCGTACCTTCGAATCCGTAAACCGACGGCTTCTCGCCGGAAGATCCGCCGGTCCAGGTCTCCGACCAGAGGACAGTGCCGGTTTCGGCACCGTCGCCGCCGGGTTCGGAGCCGGCCAGGCTCAGGTTGATGACCTTGACCTTGGCCCTGGTGAACTCGAGGGGCTTGGAAGCGGACAGTTCGGCCGTCTTTGTGGTCGAATTGCCGCCTGCGTCGGTGACGGTCACCGAGAAAGACCCGGAAGTCATGCTGACCGGAACGCAGCCGAACCAGACGTTGAATCTGCCTTCATCGTCCTTGGTGAGGTCCGAAGCGTCCAGGGTAAGGGTGGACTTTCCGTTACTGCTGATCTCCAGGCTGCCGTCTGCGAGCATGTACTTGCAGCTCGGGCCGGCGACGCTTGCGGGGAAGGAGAGCACGACGGTCGAAATCGCATCGGCGCTGCAGTCCGAGAGGACCAGCTTGCCGAATGCGTTGACGGGGCTGAACACAAGGTCTATGTCCGAGGCGTCTGAGAGGCTGCTCTCCAGCACCGTGGATGCGGCGACGAGATGGGCGGCCTCGTCGCAGGAGAACTGCGTCGGAGTCTGCTCGTCAGGAATCACCGCCCAGACGTAGGTATGGGTGGCGGCTATGTAATTGCTCGTAAACCCTCCTGCGTTATTCTCCGGAGCCGTGCTGTCGTAATTGCCCTTCGGCGACAGGACGCGCAGCGCGGTGCCGGCGGAGGCATTGTCGAGGCTTGCGGTGAAGGTCGTCGAGGTGCCTTCCGCATCCGGGGTCACATTGACGGCGGTAGCGGTGCCGACATAGATCCTGGCCTGCTTGTTCCGGGTCCATTCGGAAGGGTAAACGGATCCTTCCTTGTCCAGGAACTGGGTTTTAGTGCCTTCTGCGGCGAATCCGGCGTGGAATGTGACTTCCACGGTGTCACCGTCCGTTTCTTCATATCCGAGGCTGACTTTCTGGCAGGAAAGAAAAGTCAGGGAAGCCATGATGATGGCCAGTAGTTTCAAACTTGTCTTCATTGCCGGAAATCAGTCGAAATTGAACGGATCGTCATCTTCGGGAACCGGATCGATGCCGTTCGGGCTGCCATTCAGCAGAACGGATTCGTTGAAACAGAAGCGGATTACTTCCGTCTCCGGATTCTCGTATGGATAAACTTTCTTCATCGTTATAATCATGTGGTGAAAAAAGCCGGCCTCGGGGACCGGCTTTTATGGGTGGAAGAAGTCAGGAGACTAGAGCTTCGGGCCGGCTGCCACGAGGGCCTTTCCGGCTTCGTTGCCTTCGTACTTCTTGAAGTTCTTGATGAAACGGCCTGCGAGGTCCTTTGCCTTCTCTTCCCAAACTGAAGGATCGGCGTAGGTGTCGCGAGGATCGAGGATACCGGTGTCGACTCCGTTGAGGACGGTAGGAACCTCGAAGTTGAAGTAAGGGATCTTCTTGGTAGGGACCTTGTCGATGCTGCCGTCGAGGATGGCGTCGATGATGCCGCGGGTGTCACGTATGGAGATACGCTTTCCGGTACCGTTCCAGCCGGTGTTCACGAGGTATGCCTTCGCGCCGCTCTTCTGCATCTTCTTCACGAGTTCCTCAGCGTACTTGGTCGGGTGCAGCTCGAGGAATGCCTGTCCGAAGCAAGCGGAGAAGGTCGGAGTGGGCTCGGTGATGCCGCGCTCGGTTCCTGCAAGCTTTGCGGTGAAGCCGGAGAGGAAGTAGTACTTGGTCTGCTCGGGATCGAGGATGGAGACGGGAGGAAGAACGCCGAATGCGTCTGCAGAGAGGAAGATCACCTGCTTTGCAGCCGGACCCTGGGAATAAGGGCGGACGATCTTGTTGATGTGATAGATAGGGTAGGAGACGCGGGTGTTCTCGGTCACGCTCTTGTCTGCGAAGTCGATCTTGCCCTCGGCGTCCACGGTTACGTTCTCGAGGAGAGCGTCGCGGCGGATGGCGTTGTAGATGTCGGGCTCGCTTTCCTTGTCCAGGTTGATGACCTTGGCGTAGCAGCCGCCCTCGAGGTTGAAGACGCCCTCGTCGTCCCAGCCGTGCTCGTCGTCACCGATGAGGAGGCGCTTGGGGTCGGTGGAGAGGGTGGTCTTACCGGTTCCGGAGAGACCGAAGAAGGTGGCGGTGTTCTCGCCGTTCATGTCGGTGTTGGCTGAGCAGTGCATGGAAGCGATGCCGCGGAGGGGGAGGAAGTAGTTCTGCATGGAGAACATACCCTTCTTCATCTCGCCGCCGTACCAGGTGTTGAGGATGACCTGCTCCTTGCTGGTGACGTTGAATGCGACGGCGGTCTCGGAGTTGAGGCCCATCTCCTTGTAGTTGTCAACCTTGGCCTTGGATGCGCAGTATACGATGAAATCAGGCTCCTGGTCGAATTCGGCCTGGTTCTGCGGACGGATGAACATGTTGGTGACGAAGTGTGCCTGCCATGCAACCTCCATGATGAAGCGGACCTTCATGCGGGTGTCCTTGTGGGTTCCGCAGTAGCCGTCCACCACGAAGAGCCTCTTGCCGCTGAGCTGCTTGATTGCGAGATCCTTCAGGGCCTTCCAGTTCTCCTCGGAAAGGGGATGGTTGTCGTTCTTGTACTCCTCGGAAGTCCACCATACGGTGTCCTTGGAATTCTCGTCCATGACGATGTACTTGTCCTTGGGAGAACGGCCGGTGTAGATTCCGGTCATCACGTTGATGGCTCCGAGTTCGGTCACCTGACCTTTGTCAAAACCCTCGAGACCAGGCTTGGTCTCTTCGTTGTAAAGCACTTCGTAAGTAGGGTTGTAGAGTATTTCGGTCACTCCGTTGATACCATACTTGCTCAAATCCATTTTTGCCATAAGAATTGTATAAAAAGTTAAAAAATCTCCTATGTTCCGACATTTTTCAAATGTCGCGCGCAAAGATAGTGATTCGCCGGATATTTTCCAACTTTTCAGGGCTGTTCTTATGCTCAGATTTCGCCTTTGTCCATCATCTCCCTGCAGACGGCCAGAATGTCCGAAGGAGCGCCGTTCCGGGGGTCCCTGCTCCACTCCGACAATTCGTCGAAAGTGAATCCCGGGTGCTCCCGGGCGTATTTTTTCACGACGCTCTCCGTGTCCGGCCCTTTCCTGCCGTGGGTGCGGCATACGTCGCAGCATCCGCAGTCGGCGGACTCTTCCTGCCCGAAATAATCCAGCAGGAAACGCGAGCGGCAAAGGCTGCTTTCCGTGGCGTATTCCGTCATTGCCGCGAGCCTGTCTTCCGCTGCCTTCCGGAGGAAATCGTATTTGTCCGGCAGGAGGTTCACGTTGCCCGGTTCGAGGCGGTTGTGGTGCAGCGTGATCACCGTGCTGTGGTCGGCGGGGACATACCTTATCACGTGCTCCAGCGAGATGCCGTACAGCAGCTGCCGGAGGAGCGGGACGCCGATGCCCAGTTCGGCGCCGATGCGTTCCTCGTCAATGGTTACGGGATAGCTGAAAATGCCCGGATGCCGCCTCATCAGGATCTCCAGCAGCGCGGTCATCTTCGGGTCCGGGAAATCGATTTCATAAAGCTGGTCGCGGTCGGTGACTATCTTCACCTGGGTGGCGATGTCGATGTCCTCGGAATAGGTGATGTGGTCGGACTGCTCGAGGTACCTGAGCGCATAGCGCGTCTGCGCCTGCGGGAGCGCGAAATGCGTGCAGAACTCCACCAGGTCGAATTTCAACTGGCGGGAGACGCCCGTTTCGTACTGTATCCCGTAGAAAATGTGCAGTTTCTGATAAATGTCGGCAATGAAGTCCAGCGGAGGGAAAGACACGTCCAGGATCTGCTTCATGTTGCGCAGGTCCGTAGCGTTCCAGAGCAGCACCGCATACGAGCGGAGACCGTCCCTGCCGGCGCGTCCCGCTTCCTGGAAATATGCCTCCAGGCTGTCCGGAGGGCTCATATGGGCCACGAAACGCACGTCAGGCTTGTCTATGCCCATGCCGAAAGCGTTGGTGCAGACCATCACCCTTATGGTGCCCATCTTCCACTCCGCCTGCCTGCGCGTGCGCAGTTCCGGCCCGATTCCGGCGTGGTAGAACGATGCCGAGACTCCGCCGGCGGCCAGATAGGCGGCGACCTCCTCGCATTTGCGTCGGTGGCGCATATAGATGATGCCGGAGCCTCCTACGCCCTTGCAGATGTCGAGTATCTGCCCGTATTTGTCCTGGGTTTCGCGCACTATATAGGAAAGGTTGGGCCTCTCGAAACTGCTCCTGATCATCGTGAAACCGCCCACGCCGGCCTTGTCTTCCGCGGTCTTCGCCGTCCTCCTCGGATCGGCCTCCGGATAGCGCGAGAGCCTCTCCATGATGTCTTCCGCGACCTTCGGGGTGGCCGTCGCCGTGAGAGCTATCACAGGTGCGTCCAGCACTTTCCTCACCTCGCCGATGCGCAGGTAGTCCGGGCGGAAGTCGTAGCCCCACTGGGAGATGCAGTGCGCTTCGTCCACCACGATGAAGCTGACCTTGAGCACGTCGAGGTAGGAGCGGAAAAGCTGGGTGCCGAGCCGCTCGGGGGAGACATAGAGCAGCTTGCAGTCGCCGTAAGCGGCGTTGTTGAGCGCCAGGTCCACCTCCCTCCGGGTCATCCCGGCGTGGATGCTGAGCGCCTTGATGCCGCGGTCTTCGAGGTTCTGCACCTGGTCCTTCATCAGGGCGATGAGAGGGGTGATGACGAGCGCGACCCCTTCCCGCATCAGCGCCGGCACCTGGAAGCAGACGGACTTGCCGCCGCCGGTGGGCATTATGGCGAGCACGTCGCCTCCCGCAAGCGCGGTGGCTATGATTTCTTCCTGCATCGGCCTGAAGCTCTCGAAACCCCAGTATCGGAAGAGTATGTCCGAAGCGTCCGGCATGGCAGGACAAAATTATCAATAATTACGGAATAATCCCTCTATCTCTTGTGTCCAAAGAATAGCAAAGAATCCCGGCTTTTTTCGAAGGGGGAACTATTTGGCACCGCCGCACCCTCATTCGCGCACGATTCTGACAAAAGTGCGCGCATCGGAGCACGTAATACGGCAATTCGGGAGCATTTGCGCCTATAACGCGCCCGAATCGGTACGCAAACAGTGATTTGGGATCGTTTTTGTCGGAAACACGCCAAAAACGGATGCTGGAGGGGGATCCGGGAGTGTTTAGAGGAAAATCAATCCCTCGAACGGCAGCATTGTATCTGGCGGATAATGTGCTATAGATTACCGAGATACGTTGAGTTCTATGCTCGATTTCGGGCATAGAAAACTACGTAACTGCCTGGAAACCGGACTCTTAAGCGTCAGGGGCAATCCGCCTGAAATGGACCGGTAAGCTCCAAGGTGTATTCTGCTTGGATGGACCGGCGGCTCCGGGCGCAAGGCGATGCCCCGCAGGCGGGACCGTCAACCCTCATTTCAGGTCTCCGCATACGGGGCATTGCCTTGCAAAGACAAATAATGAAGGGCCTTGAGCGGGTAAGGGGCCTGCAGACGTTGCGGGGCGGAACACAAAAAAAACATAAGGGGATAATCCCGAATAATTAAGTAAATTTGCAGTCGATGAAAGGCAAATTGTATCTCATTCCTTCTCCGTTGGGCGAAGGCGATCCCGCCGAGGTGCTTCCCGCAAGTACCCTGGAGCTCGCATGCTCGCTCAGGTGCTTCGTGGTGGAGGAAGTCCGCACCGCCCGCCGCTTCCTTTCGAAGGCCGGGCTCAAGGGCCACGTGGACGAACTGGAGTTCCACGAACTCAACGAGCACACCTCGCAGGAGGAAGTGGAATCCTACGCCGCCCTCTTCGACGGCGGGGACGTAGGGCTCATCTCGGAGGCCGGGCTTCCGGCGGTGGCCGATCCCGGCGCCGCCCTGGTCGCGCTGTGCCACCGGCAGGGGATTGAGGTCGTGCCGCTGGTGGGGCCTTCTTCGCTGATGCTCGCGCTGATGGCCTCCGGGCTCAACGGCCAGCGCTTCACCTTCTGCGGCTATCTTCCGGCCAAGACCGACGAGCGCCGCAGCGCCCTGAAGGACGTGGAAAGGCAGTCCCGCGCCGCGAATTGCAGCCAGATCATAATCGAGACGCCTTACCGCAACGATTCGCTTTTCGCGGACATGCTCCAGTGCCTTTCTCCCGGAACGCGGGTGACCGTAGCCGCCGACATTACCCTTCCGACGCAGTTCATCCGGACCCGTACGGTCGCGGCCTGGCGCAAGGAAGGCCTGCAGATAGGCAAGCGCCCGTGCGTATTCATAATTCTTGCATAGATGAAAGGAAAGATAGAACTCAGGGGCCTCGAATTCCACGCCTTCCACGGCTGCCTGCCGGAAGAGCGCGAGAACGGCAATCTCTTCGTGGTGGACTTCAGCGGAGTCTGCGACGTGGATGCCGCCGCGGTGTCGGACGACCTTGCTGATGCAGTGGACTATGCCGCGGTCTATGACGTCATCGCAGCGGAGATGGCTGAGCCCTCCAATCTTATCGAGCACGCGTGTGCGCGTATCGTGCGTGCGGTCACGGCCGCTTTCCCGCAGTTCAGCCACGTGAGCGTGCGGCTTTCCAAACACAACCCTCCCGTCTCCGGCAAGGCGGAGTGGTCTTCGGTAACCATTGAAAATGAATAAGGCTAAACTCACGTTCCTCGGTTCCGGCACCTCCCAGGGCGTGCCGATGATAGGATGCGACTGCGAGGTCTGCAAGTCCGCGGACCCGCGCGACAAACGGCTGCGCGCTTCCGTGCTGGTGGAATACTGCGGGCTCACCATACTCGTGGACGCCGGCCCGGATTTCCGCTACCAGATGCTGCGGCAGGACGTCCGCCACATAGACGCCATCCTCCTGACCCACAACCATAAGGACCACACCGGAGGCCTGGACGACGTGAGGGCGTTCAACCTGATCGAGCACCATCCCATCAACATCTACTGCGAGAAATACGTGGAGGACACCCTGAAAGGGGAGTACCCGTATGCGTTCGTGGAAGTCAAATACCAGGGCGCTCCCGAGTTCCACGTCCACAACATAGACGGCTCGCATCCCTTCCTGGTGCATTCCAACGCCATAGAGGACTGGCTGGAATGGGAACGCGGCTTCGGCTTCCGCCATTTCCCGCCCAAGAGCACCGAGGACACTCCGGTGGAGATAGTCCCCATCCAGGGCTGGCACCACAAGGTCAAGAAACTCTCCGTCCTTGGCTACCGCTTCGGCAACATAGCCTACCTCACCGACATCAATCTGCTGGAGGAGGACCAGTACGAAAAGCTCAAGGGGCTGGATGCCGTGACGCTGGGATGCGTCAAAGTGGGCCAGCACCATTCCCATCCGTCATTGCAGGAGTGCCTGGATTTCTTCGAGAGGGTAGGGGCGAAGGAATCGTACATCACGCACATTTCCCATCTGCTTCCGAAATATTCGGAGTTTGAGAAAATGCTGCCGGAACACGTCCATCCGGCATACGACGGCCTCGTGATAGGAGGCTAGATCACCACGTCGCAGATCTTTCCGGCCAGCTCCCCGTCATAGGGGCGCTCGAGCCTGATGTAGTTGCCCGTATAGCCTTCCATGCGTCCGTTCCTGTCGGACGATTCCCACAGCACGCGTTCGCGTACGCCTTTGTTGGCCTCGCGGAAACCTTCGTGGAAGCGCGCGCACAGTTCTTCCAGCACGGCGACCCTGCGCGCCTTCTCGGCAGCGCTGACCTGCCCCGGCATTTCCGCCGCCGGCGTGCCCGGCCTGCGGGAGTAGGGGAATACGTGGATAAATGCTGGATGGATGCGGGTGATGAAATCCACCGTCTCCCTGAAGAGCTCCTCCGTCTCGCCGGGCAGCCCGACCATCACGTCTATGCCGAAGAACACCAGGGGCTTCCCGGGGGCCTCCAGCTTTTTCCTGATATAGTCTATCCTGTCCGCGAAGAAAGCGGTGGTGTACCTGCGTCCCATCTTCTCCAGCATCACGTCGGAGCCGGTCTGGAGCGGGATGTGGAAATGCGGCTGGAACTTTGTCCCGGACGCGATCCAGTCCACGATATCCTCCGTCAGAAGGTTCGGCTCGATGGACGAGATCCTGTACCTTTCTATGCCTTCCACCGCGTCGAGCGCCTTGAGCAGGTCCAGGAAACTCTCGCCTGTCGTACGCCCGAAATCGCCGGTGTTGACGCCGGTGAGCACTATCTCCCTGATGCCCTTGGAGGCTATCTCACGGGCGCCTCGGACACATTCGCAGACGGGTACGTTCCGGCTCCTGCCCCTGGCGTAGGGGACAGTGCAGTATTTGCAGAAATTGTCGCAGCCGTCCTGCACCTTGAGGAACGAGCGCGTCCTTTCCCCGCTGCTGTAGGCGCCGAAGACCGCCGCCGGGTCCGTCTTTCCGGGAACGAATCCCGGGATGACCAGGGCGAGGGTTCCGGGAACCACGAGCGATTTCTCGTCGGCTCCGAACACCTTCGCCACGCCCTCGATGGCCTCCAGTTCCTCCCGCCTGAGCTGTGCGCTGCACCCGGTGACGATGAGTTTCGCATCGGGGTTGAGGCGGTGGCATCTGCGCACGAGGTTCCTGGATTTCATGTCGGCCGTGGAAGTGACCGAGCAGGTGTTCACGAGGTATATGTCGGCTTTCTCGCGCCAGGGCACGATCTCCAGCCCCGCGGCTGCGAAACCGCGTTCGTACGTGGATGTCTCTGCGTAATTGAGCTTGCAGCCCAGCGTGAGGAAAGCTATTCTCATTCTTCTATGCGTATCTCTTTCATCTCCCTCTGCCTGCCGAACGGGCCCGTCCCGCGGCGGCGGCCTTCACGTGCCCTTTCGCGGCGGCCTTCCCCGCCGGTCGTCACCGAGGCTTCCACGTTCTCCGTCTTTCCCGGACCGGTGCGCCGGGGCTGTTCCGCCGGCCTCGGCTGCTGCTTGCGGAAGATGCTGCGTATAAGCTCCCCGAAGGTGCTGAACTCCTTCTGATAACTGATACCCGCGCCGCTCCTCTGGGAGTAGTCGAGATAGTTGGTGTAGTCGTCGGCGGAATGGGAGAACAGGTTCACCCTGAAAGTTCCCTCCCTGTCGAGCTTGATGTCCACGTCCACGTCGCCCACCATGTCGGTGGATCCGGTGGACTTGTACTGCCTGTTGCCGAAGGATCCGTTCACTATGACCCTGTTGTTGAACAGCTGGGTGGACAGAGCCACGTCAAAGAGGTCGTTGCCGGTCTCGTTTGTTCGGTAGTTAAGACCCACGTCCACAGGGATGTCAAGCTTCTGGAAAATGGTATTGATCTGGCTTGCCATGATACCCGTCACGTTGGAGAACAGCGTGGAGGTGCCGGTCTGGGTGATACCGGTATCGTCCTCAGGGAGGAAGTTGCCGGTGACCAGGAGGGCAAGGAATTGCTTCTGCATCTTGTCCTCCGTATTGAGGGCGCTTTCCACAAGGGCCTGGGTGGCCGGATTGAGGTCCGGAACCTCAATGGAGAAGCCCAGGAGCGGGTTGCTCAGCTTCTCTGACAGGCTCAGTTTGCACTCCACTGTGCGGCGTGTAGTGGCCGTTTCATCCGCAATGAGGGAGGCCAGGGAGGCCTTTGTGGTGTACATGCCGTTCACATTCAGGTCCGTGTCCCAGATATCGCCGTTCAGGCGTACCGTACTGCCGTCCAGGATGGTGAAGTCACGGCTCACAAGGCCCATGGCGCTGAAGTGGAAGTTGCCCTGGGTGAATGTGTAGTCACCGTTCAGGGTAAGGAGATTCTGGGAAGCTATGCTTTCCAGTTCTATGGTGCCGGAGCCGGAACCGTTCAGGGAATTGTCGTCACCCAGTTCGATGAAAAGGGCGACGTCCGGGGTGGCGGTCATCTTCAGGTGTACGTTCAGGTTGCTGGCCCTCTGAGTCACTTCCTTGGTGCCTCCGTTGATGATTTCCATGTATGCAGGGTCCGCATCCTTGGGCGGCTCCACGAAGGTCAGGAGCTGAGTGGAACGGCTTGAGCCTGAGGACGATATGGGAATGTGCACATTGCCGGCGCCGGAGGTTTCCGCATCCACGTCAAGGTTGATGGAATGCAGGGGGCCAAGAAGGTCAACACGGCCGGTGGCGTAGACGTCGCCGTAGAGGGTACTGTTGGTGCCGCGCTCCAGCGATATCACATGCATGCGGTTGAAATTCACATGGGTATCCAGGCCGATGTTCTTGAACCCGCCCCACAGGACGCTGCCGGTCACGTTTCCGGTTCCGCCGCTGTTGTCCGACAGGGTGACATCGTCAAAATGCAGTCCGAAGTTGTCCAGGGAAAGGTTTCCTGCTACGCTGTAGGGTACGCGGGTGAAATCCACCTCCAGGATGCAGTCGTCTATGTGAAGGCCGCGGCTGGAGAGTTGGATATCGTCATACTTTCCGCCTATTCCCACCTCTCCGCTTATGGCGCCTTCAAGGCTTGAGAAGACGGAGTCGAGGATGAACGATGAATAGCCAAGATCCAGCCTCAGAAGCTTTGCAGTGGCGTTTATTTCCTTCGTGGAAGGCTTGATGTAGCCTCCTACAGTGAGGTTGTTAATGGCCTCAAGGCGGTTGCTGAGGGAGAAGTCGAAAGCCTGTGTAGCGGTGTTCCAGTGGCTTTCCAGATTCACCGTTCCTGCATTGTGTCCGTCGATGGTGGTCCCTTCGCAGACTATTGAAGCCAGAAGACCCGGGGCGGGGGATACGGGAGAAAGCACCAGTGCACTGCCGGTAGCTTTCCCGCCAAGGGCAGGGCTGGCTCCGGTGAAACTGTCAAGGAGAGACATGTTGAACTTCTCCATGTTCACCGTGAGCGTGTCTTTCTTTGTCTGGGAGAATCCGCCGTGGACCAGGAGGGCTTCCTCATCGTGCCTTGCCACAAGGCGGTTGACCTTGATGTCGCCGCCCTTGATCTCTATGTTCCCGGAACTGAGTCCCCAGCCTTCTCCGTTGTAGTAAATGTTTGAAGGACGGGCTTTTGCGACAATTCCAAGGCCGCTGCGGTCACGGGAAATGTCACCGGTGAGGTAGACCTCCGCGCGGGTTTCGTTGTCCGTGTCGTTGTCGAAGGCATAGCCTACGGCCAGGCGGTTGTTACGTGCGTTCACGCTGAGGGAATTGTTCCTTAGCTCTGCGCCCGATATGAACATGGCGGAGCTTTCAAGCCTTGCCATAAGGTCTCCTGTAGCATTGTCCAGGCTGAGGTTCACATCACGGAGATACTTCCCGGACCAGGCCAGGAAATCAGACGACAGGGAGCCGGAAACCTTTCCGAAGTGGTCCACCTTTACAGAGAGGGAGGATCCGTCCGCGATGTACACTCCGGGCGCGAAGAAATCCAGGACCGCCTGGGCCTTCTGCACCTGGATGTTCAGGTTGTAAGTGCTTTTGTCCCAGGGATCTGCATGCTCCTTCGTGAGCGCCGGGAGCTCCTTGTCTATGGTCAGATTGCGGATGTCGTTAACGAATGCCAGAATGTTCTTCTCGCCCACGAAACTGCCTTTGAGGAAATTCGATACGAACTGGATGCGGGACACGTCCGTTCCGTTGGAGTGGGAACTGATCTTGATGCTGCCTACGTCGTGTCGGCCTGTGTCGCTGTCCAGCGTGAGGCCGGAGACGTTAATGTCTCCCAGGATGTCTCCCTGGGCGGTTTTGAGGAAGTCCGCGCTGGAGAAGAAACGCATCCTGGAGGTGGGTCTGGAATCCAGATGCAGGGCATGAAGGTCCGCATTGGCCAGGAGGGCGTAGAAGCGGTACTGGGCGTTGTTGGTCCTGGGGGAGAGGTTGAACAGACCCTCGAAGAGGAAGTCAAGGTTTGGATCGTTGGACACGATTTTACCGTTGAAGGCATTCTCCCGGTAGTTTCCGTTTGCCGATATGCCGGTGTAGTCGTAATTCAAGGCATTCAGGCGGGAAATCTTGAGGGCGATGGTGTCCAGGACGGTCTCCTTCCCAAGCGTTGCCTGCAGGGTGGACTCGAGGGAAAGCGGCCCCAGGGACTCTGTATCAAGGATTTTGCCCAGATCCAGGTCGCTGGTCTTTATGTCTCCGCCGATAATTATGGGCCTGTGTATATCCACCGTATTCCGGAGGGTAAGGCCGGTATTGATTCCGCCAATTCCTGACGATATCTTTCCGTTCACGCCCAGGCGGTTGAGAGGCCCCTTGGCCGTACCTTTGAAGTTGAAGCGTTCTCCCTTTGCAATCTTTTTCAGGTTCAGATTGGTCTCAGGCGCCACGCTCTTGACAAAGCGGGAAATGCCGTCCATGGTGAAGGAGAGGCTCTTTACCTTGAGGTCGAAGAGGCTCTGCTGGATGTTCATCACGTCAAAGATGCTTCCGCTTACGCATCCGCTGACGCCGCTTCCAAGCTCGTTGAACGTGAGTCCGTCCAGTTCAAAATCCCTTACATAACCGTCCACCTTGCCGCTCAGCCTGGTCCTGAAGGTCATTTTGTCTATGTTGGGGCCGAAATGACTTGCCGTGGCCATTGAATAGACAGAGCCTTCGCGGATGGATGCGGTGATGCGGATATCGTCAAGGAACTTACCGTAGTTCTTTATGGGGCCGTCCATCTGGTAGCGGTCCATGAATATGTCCGAATCTCCGTCCGTGACGTGGAAATTGTCCACCCTGACCCTTTCCTTGCCAACCCTGGCTTTTCCGGAGGCCAGAAGCCTGAGGCCCGTGTCCTTCTCATGTATGGAAAGCGTGTCCACGGTGACGTGGATGTAGCTGTCCTTAATCTTCAGGTGCCTGACCTTGAGCCTGTCTATGTCCAGATGCAGGTTGTCCCAATCGATAACTCCAGGGTAATCTTCCGTTACCTTTTCAGCGTATGGATTGAGCATAGTGAAGCGGAAGTTCCGGATGTCAAGGTTTCCGGCGCTGAGGATGTTTCCCCAGCCCTTATTGTCGCTTTCTTCGTCCTTGAGGCGGAAGATGCGCATGAAGCTTGGGTTGGTGCCGGTACTTGAATTGGGATCCTCTTCAAACGCGAGGACAAAGCTGGCGTCCTGCAGGGAAGCGTGGCTGATATATGCTCCGTCACCTTTAGTGAGGCCTTTGACGGAGAACTTGGCAGTGAGGAGACCGATGGTTGCCACGGTGTCCGCCCCCGCCACCTGCGGAGCCTTGTCAATGACCACAACGTCCTTAAGCACAATTGCTTCCGGGACGCGGATGCTTACCTCGGAGAAGGAAATATCGGCGTCCGTTTTGCCTTCCAGCATCCTGACGGCGCGCTTTCCAAGCTTTTCCTGAACCTTTGGCGACTGCACGGCCACGACTCCTGCCAGAGCCAGCAGGACCAGGACCATAATGACGATTCCAAGCGCCTTCAGTATTTTCAGTGCAGTCTTCACAGACTACAAAGATAAAAATTATCTTTGAAAAATTGTTGTGGAAGGCAGTAAAGTATTTTTTCGTAACTTTGTAGGTTGTAATTGACCAAAAATGGCAGACATCATACTTGGCATAGAATCTTCTTGCGACGACACCTCGGCGGCCGTTATCCGTGACGGCGTCCTGTTGTCTAACGTAATTGCGTCTCAGCAGGTGCACAAGGACTTCGGCGGAGTGGTCCCGGAACTGGCTTCCCGTGCCCATGAGCAGAACATCGTTCCCGTTGTGTCTGAGGCGCTTAAGAAGGCTGGCGTAAAGCCTGAGGACCTTACGGCCATAGCCTTTACAAGGGGGCCGGGGCTGCTTGGGTCGCTGCTTGTGGGAACGTCGTTCGCAAAAGCTCTGTCACTGTCGCTGGATATTCCCATGGTCATGGTAAACCATCTCCAGGGCCATATCCTTGCCAATTTCATAAGGCAGGAAGGCGTGCCCGTACGTGAGCCTTCGTTCCCGTATCTCTGCCTCCTTGTTTCCGGCGGCAATTCCCAGATAGTCAAGGTCACAGGCCCCCTGGAATACGAAATCCTGGGCCAGACCATTGACGATGCCGTTGGCGAAGCATTCGACAAATGCTCCAAGATGCTGGGCCTTGGCTATCCCGGAGGGCCGGTCATTGACCGCCTTGCAAAGCAGGGTGACCCCAGCCGTTTTACCTTCGCAAAGCCCAACATCCAGGGTCTGGATTACAGTTTCTCCGGTATCAAGACATCGCTTCTGTATTTTGTAAGGGACCAGATAGCCGTTGACCCTGACTTTTTGGAGAAAAACAAGGAAGACCTGTGCGCAAGTTTCCAGAAAACGCTCATAGACATCCTCATGAAAAAGCTCATCCGCGCAGCTAAGGAAACGGGCATAAGGGAGATAACAATAGGGGGCGGTGTTTCAGCCAACAGCGGCCTCCGCGAAAGGATACTTCTGGAGGGGAAGAAAAGGCATTGGAACACCTACCTTCCGGAGTTCAAATTCACCACCGATAACGCGGCCATGATAGCCGTCGCGGGATGGTTCGCATACAAGGCCGGAATACGCGCCCCGCTGGACGTTGCACCGGTCTCCAGAATGGCAGATTTCTAGGCCTATGAAAGAGTTCGAACTGGCCGTAAAAATAGGCAGGGAAATACCTAAAGCGGAGCTTGAGGCAGCTGCCGCTAAAGCACTTGGCGTCAAGCCAGATAAGATTGGCCATATTGAAGTGGTCCGCCGCAGTGTCGATGCCCGCCAGGAGATACTATACAGATACCGTATCCAGGCCTATCGCCAGGGTGAAGAATTCACCCCTTTCAAGGTGGCTCCGTACCAGGAAGTCCATGACTCTGAACCGGTCATTGTGATAGGCGCCGGCCCCGCCGGAATGTTCGCTTCGCTGAAGCTCCTGCAGAGGGGTTTCAAACCCGTGATTCTGGAGCGCGGAAAGGACGTCGAAAGACGTAAGGTGGACATGGCAAAACTCTCCATGGACGGCGTCCTGGATCCGGACTCCAATTACTGTTACGGTGAGGGCGGCGCAGGCGCCTTTTCTGACGGAAAACTCTTCACCCGCTCCTCAAAACGCGGCGATATCCGTGAGGTCCTTCACCAGCTGGTGGCTTTTGGAGCGCATCCGGACATCCTTATTGACGCTCATCCGCACATTGGCACGGACAGGCTTCCGGAGATTGTCAAGAATATACGCAAATGCATTGAAGACCACGGAGGGGAGTACCATTTCGACAGCCGTGTCACGGACATAGAGCCGGGATTTTCCGTGCACTGCGGAGAAACTGTCTACAAGGCTTCCAGGGTCATTCTTGCAAGCGGTCATTCCGCGCGCGACATCTACGAGATTTTCCAGCGCAGGGGCTGGGCTATAGAGGCCAAGGGTTTTGCCCTTGGAGTCCGCGTAGAGCACCCACAGTGGATGATCAACCAGATAAGGTATCATGGTAAGTACCAGCCGTTTATGCCAACGGCGGAATACTCTTTCGTACAGCAGGTGGAAGGCCGCGGAGTGTTCTCCTTCTGCATGTGTCCGGGCGGTATCCTGGTCCCGTCTTCAACGGAAGAAGGGACTGTTGTTCTGAACGGCATGTCCAACGCTGCGCGCAACTCAAAATGGGCCAATTCCGGAGTCGTCGTCCAGATTGAACCGGGAGACCAGCCGGAGGAATACACCGGCCCTTTTGCCCTCATGGATTTCCAGAGGGATATTGAGCGGAAGATGTATGAATACGCCAGTACCCATGGCGGCAAGCATCCCTTCACGGCCCCGGCGCAGAGGATGAAAGACTTCTGCAGGGGCATCGTCTCCAAAGACCTTCCAAAAACTAGCTACCATCCCGGGGCACTGTCTTCACCCCTGCATGAACTGCTCCCTGAGCACGTTTCCATGCGCCTCAGGCGTGCATTCCCTCAGGTTGATCGCCAGATGCACGGCTACTATACCAACGACGCCCTGCTGCTTGGTACGGAGTCCCGCACATCGTCCCCGGTACGCCTTCCAAGGGACCCGGAAACGCTTGAGCATGTGGACGTTCCTGGCCTATATCCCTGCGGCGAAGGGGCCGGCTATGCCGGCGGAATCGTCTCATCGGCCCTGGACGGAATAAACTGCGCGGAAAAAGTATAACTGAAAACGAACTGAAAGATGGATTCATCGTCACTTCTGATGGCACGGCGGATAAGGCGGATTCTTCTGGTCTGCAACCGCTATGACAATTTCTCCCTGGAGGAGGACGGCTCCCTGGACATGCGTATCTCAAGGGAGTACTCGGAGCTGAACCTTTCCAATCCTCCCAGATTCGAGAGGGTATCGTCCACACAGGAAGCCCTCCGGAAGGCAGAGGCGGGGGAGAAATGGGACCTCGTGATTACCATGTATAATGTCGGGGACGATGTTTTCAGCTTCGCCTCCCGCATGAAGGAGTACCAGAAAGACGTGCCCATAGTGCTTCTGACGGCGTTTTCCAAGGAGATATACCGCCGGATAGAGGAAGAAAGGGGGAACTCGGACATCGACTACACTTTCTGCTGGAACGGCTCCACGGACCTTATCATAGCCATCATCAAGCTTCTGGAGGACAGGCTCAACGCCCCTGAAGACATACTTCAGGTGGGCGTTCAGTGCATCCTCCTTGTTGAAGACTCCGTGAGGTATTACTCCACGTATCTCCCTCTTCTGTACAAGCTTGTGCTTCAGCAGAACCAGGCGGCCGTCCGCGACGCCCTCAATGAGGACCAGCAGATTTTCCGCAAGCGCGCCCGCCCCAAGATTCTCATGGCAACAAACTATGACGATGCTGTCGCCCTTTACAATACCTATAAGGAGAACCTTCTGGGCGTGATTTCGGACATCGGCTTCGTGATTCACAGGAACGACAAGCCTGCGGATGAGAAACTTGACGCAGGCGTTGACCTCTGCAAACTTATCAGGGCTGAAATTCCCAAGATGCCAATCCTCATGCAGTCCTCCCAGGAGAGCATGCGAAGCGTTGCCGCCTCCCTTGGCGCCGGCTTCCTCATGAAGCGGTCAAAGACCCTCACGCATGAGCTTTCGGAGTATATCGGCAGGGAATTTGGCTTCGGTGATTTCGTGACCACGGATTCCCTGGGCCGAGAGCATTCCCGCGCTAAAGACCTTCAGGGTGCGGAGAAGATTATCTCCGAGGTCCCGGAGAAGGTCCTTGCCAAGATGAGGGAGAAGAACTATGTCTCCAGATGGCTTCTTGCAAGGGGTATCTTTACAGTTGGTAACTCCCTGAAATACGGAACTTTCAAGGATACGGAAGACTTCCGCGCCAGCGCAATAGAGCAGATTCACGAATACCGTATAAGCCAGGGCCTTGGCGTGGTGGCCAGGTTCGATCCTTCCACATTCAACGACACCATCTGGTTCTCCCGCTTCGGCGAAGGCTCCCTGGGAGGCAAGGGCCGCGGCCTGGCTTTCCTGAACCAGATTCTCTACAGGCACAACCTGTACCGCAAGTGGGAAGACGCCCGCGTCATGGTCCCAAGGACCCTTGTGATTGCAACAGAGTATTTTGACCGTTTCATACTTGAGAACGGACTTCAGTACGTGATCAACTCCGACGTCTCCGATGCGGAAATCCTGTCGGAATTCGTATCGTCCAACCTTCCTGCAGACCTTACGGATGCGCTCCGTGCATTCATCCGCGTGGTGCGGACTCCGCTTGCCGTACGCTCATCGTCAAAGTTGGAAGATTCTTATTATCAGCCGTTTGCGGGAGTGTATTCGACGTACATGATTCCGGCGGTGGAGAACGAGGACCAGCAGCTGCGTCTCCTTGCCAAGGCCATTAAGAGCGTATATGCGTCGGTCTATTTCGCATCGTCCAGAGGATATATTACGGCTACGGCTAACGTGATATCGGAGGAGAAGATGGCCATTATCCTGCAGGAAATCTGCGGAAGCGAAGATTCCTGCTATTTCTTCCCCACGGTCTCAGGTGTAGCCCGTTCCGTCAACTACTATCCGGTAGGGCATGAGAAGGCGGAGGAAGGCATCGCAAAAATAGCCTACGGCCTTGGAAAAGCCGTCGTGGACGGGGAGCAGGTGCTGCGTTTCGCTCCGCCTTACCCCAAGCACGTGATGCAGACATCGACGCCGGACCTTGCGCTCCGCGAGACCCAGCAGCAGATATATGCCCTGAACCTCCTTCCGGAGAAGTTCAAGACCAGCGTAGACGATGCCGTGAACCTGGAAAGGATTCCCGTCTCCGAATGCTCTAAATTCCAGTCTTTCAGGCGTGTAGCATCCACATTCGACTATGTGAACCAGCGCATCGTGGACAACACCCTTGCGGAAGGTCCAAAGATTATTACCTTCGCCCAGATACTGCGTTACGACACATTCCCTCTGGCTAAGATAGTGAAGGAACTTATGGATATCTGCGCGGAGGAGATGAAGTGCAGCGTGGAGATGGAGTTCGCGGCAGACCTTTCCACCGGCGTGTTCAACGCCCTCCAGATAAGGCCCATCTCTTCAGATGCCCTGAAGGCGGAGGTTGACTGGAACAAGATAGACTGCTCCAACGCACTGGTATTCTCCGAAAGCGCCCTTGGAACCGGCTGGATGAACGATATAAAGGACATCGTATACCTTAAGCCCCAGGCATTTGACAAGCTTAAGACCGTGGAAATGGCCGCTGAGCTAAGGGAACTGAACGCCGGTTTCCGGACTGAGGGCAGGCAGTATGTCCTGATTGGTTTTGGAAGGTGGGGCTCCAGCATTCCAACGCTTGGTGTTCCTGTAGCATGGAGCGACATCTCTGAAGCCAGGGTAATCGTTGAAAGCGCCCTTGAGGACTTCCGCGTAGACCCCAGCCAGGGTACGCATTTCTTCCAGAACCTCACGTCTTTCAATGCGGGATACGTCAATGCCGATCCCTATCTCCGTCCCGGAGACATGGTGGATTTTGCGGCCCTGGATGCCCTCCCTGCGGTTTCCGAGACGCCATGGCTTCGCCACGTACGCCTTGAAAGCCCTCTCACCGTCTGCATAGACGGTAGGGAAGGCAGGGCTCTTGTGAAACTCTGATTGACTCTAGACCAGACCCTGGTCTATCATTGCTCCGGCAACCTTCATGAAGCCGGCTATGTTTGCGCCTTTGACGTAATTCACATAGCCGTCTTCTTCCGTGCCGTATTTGGTGCAGGCGGAGTGGATATCGGACATGATCCTGTGGAGCTGCGCGTCCACTTCTTCCTTGCTCCAGTGCTGACGGATGGAGTTCTGGCTCATCTCAAGGCCGGAAGTGGCTACGCCGCCAGCGTTGGATGCCTTACCCGGTGCATAGAGAAGTCCTGCCGCCTGGAAGACCTTGATGGCTTCCGGCGTTGAAGGCATGTTGGCGCCTTCCGCAACGCAGATGCAGCCGCCTTTTACCAGCGCCTGGGCATCGGCCTCTTCTATTTCGTTCTGGGTAGCGCAGGGGAGTGCTATGTCGCAGGGGATGCTCCAGGGCCTTTCGCCGGGGAAGTACTTCGCTGAAGGGTATTTCTGGGCGTATTCCTTTATGCGGCCGCGATAGATGTTCTTGAGCTGGAAGACATAAGCCATTTTATCTTCGTCAAGGCCGTCGGGATCGTGGATGAAGCCGTCGGAGTCGCTGAGGGTGACTACCTTGGCCCCAAGCCTCATGGCCTTCTGGGCTGCGTACTGGGCAACGTTGCCGGCTCCGGAAATCACCACGGTTTTGCCACTGAAACTCTCACCCTTTGTTGCAAGCATCTGCTCTGCAAAATAGCAGAGTCCGTAGCCCGTTGCCTCAGGCCTCAGGAGCGAACCGCCCCAGGCGAGTCCCTTTCCGGTAAGGGTTCCGGAAAACTGGTCCTTGATGCGTTTGTACTGGCCGAAGAGGAATCCGATCTCACGTCCGCCAACGCCGATGTCTCCTGCAGGAACATCTGTGTCAGGGCCTATGTGCCTGTAAAGTTCCGTCATGAAACTCTGGCAGAAACGCATTACCTCCGCGTCCGATTTCCCTCTGGGATTGAAGTCGCTTCCGCCCTTGGCACCGCCCATAGGCAGCGTTGTGAGGGCGTTTTTGAAAGTCTGCTCAAACGCCAGGAACTTCATGATGCTGAGGTTTACGCTGGGATGGAAGCGCAGTCCGCCTTTGTACGGGCCGATGGCGCTGTTCATCTGAACCCTGAAGCCGCGGTTGATCTGGATGTTTCCGGCATCGTCAATCCAGGGAACGCGGAAAATGACCACGCGTTCCGGCTCAGTTATCCTTTCCAGGATTTTCTGGTCTATGAGATAAGGATTGAATTCGATGTACTCTGCGAGGCTTCCCACTACTTCTCCAACAGCCTGATGAAACTCAACCTCTCCGGGATTCTTTGCCTTGAGGCTTCCCATGAAGCCCTGAAGGTACCTGGTAACGAAACTTTCCATAAAATAATGATTAATACACTCCAACAAAGGTAATTAAAAATTTTTAATAATCAAAACCAGGGGCGGAATCGGCTTTTTTTCTTAATTTTGTGTGCTATGAATATGGAGACCGGCATACAGTACCTTAAAGGTGTGGGAGAGAAAAGGGCCCAGCTTCTGGAAAATGAGCTTGGAATCCGTACCGTGGGGGATCTTCTGCATCTGTATCCGTTCCGTTACATAGACCGCAGCACCATAGTTCCAATTGCAAACGTACAGCCGGACCTGGCCCAGGTTCAGGTTAAAGCTACCGTCACCAGGGTAAGGCTGTTTGCCAAAAACGGCGCAGAACTGCCTCCTGACAAGCTCAAGTTCAACATGGTATCCCGCATGAGCGTGATGGTGAACGATGACACCGGAGAGATGGAGATGGTGTTCTTCAAAGGCGTGAAGTGGATGTACCAGAGGCTTCTTCCCGGGTACACTTTCATATTCTTCGGGAAGCCGGCCGTGTTCGGTAATCACCTGAATATGGTCCATCCTGAAGTGGACGCCCCGGACAGCGGCACCACAGGTGTCCTTACGGGAGTTTATACATCGACGGAGCGTCTCAAAAACAGCGGATTCACGGGGAAGGTGATGCTCAAGCTCATGGCTACGGCGCTGGATGTGGTGCTTCCCACTCTGGAGGAAACCCTTCCTGAATATATCCTCAAGGAAAAGGGCCTGGTCCCGCTTTCCTATGCCCTCCGCCAGATTCATTTCCCGCAGGACCAGATTGCCCTTGGGAAGGCATCGTACCGCCTTAAGTTCGAGGAACTGTTCCTGCTTCAGCTGTCTCTCCTGAAGCAGAAATACGTCCGCTCCAGGAGCATTCAGGGCCTAAAGATGCCGCTGGTGGGGGACCCTTTCCACAAGTGCTACAACTCCCTGCCATACCAGCTCACAAACGCCCAGAAGCGCGTTATCCATGAGATTCGGGACGATATGAAGAGCGGCCACCAGATGAACCGCCTCCTTCAGGGAGACGTGGGCAGCGGTAAGACAATGGTGGCGGTTCTCACCGCGCTCATAGCTGTTGGCAACGGCTATCAGACGTGCATCATGGCACCCACGGAAGTGCTTGCCCAGCAGCACTACGCCAACGTTTCCAAATATCTTGCACCAACGGGAGTAACGGTAGAACTGTTAACCGGCAATACCGGTGTAAAAGACCGCCGCAGGATTCATCAGGGCCTACAGGACGGTACTGTGGGTGTGCTCATCGGCACTCATGCCCTCATTGAGGATACTGTCCAGTTCCGTTCCCTGGGGCTTGCTGTTATTGATGAGCAGCACCGCTTTGGTGTGGACCAGCGCGCCCGCCTATGGTCAAAGGGCTTCAACGGAGTCCATCCGCATGTCCTGGTAATGACCGCAACGCCCATCCCGCGCACCCTTGCCATGACTCTTTACGGTGACCTCGATGTCTCAGTAATAGACGAGATGCCTCCCGGCAGAAAGCCCGTCCAGACCATGTGTGTTGGCGAAAACAAGCGCCACGCCATGCACAATTTCATAAGGGATGAGATTGCCAAAGGCCGCCAGGCATTCATAGTTTATCCTCTTATTTTCGAAAGCGAAAAACTGGACTACAAGAACCTGGAACTGGGATATGAGGAGATAGTGAAAGCATTCCCTCTGCCGGACTACAAGGTTGCTATAGTCCACGGGCAGCAGACTCCAGCGGAAAAGGCTTTCAATATGGACGCCTTCGTTGCCGGCAGGGCAAACATCCTTGTCTCCACAACAGTCATCGAAGTGGGTGTGGACGTTCCCAACGCTTCCGTAATGGTCATTGAAAGCGCTGAGCGCTTCGGCCTCAGCCAGCTTCACCAGCTTCGCGGCCGCGTAGGTCGCGGTGCAGAGCGTTCCTACTGCATCCTCATGCGCGGCACAAAGATTTCCAAGGAATCGCAGAAGCGCCTTGACCTTCTCTGCGAAACGGAAAACGGCTTCGTCCTTGCTGAAGAAGACATGAAACTCCGCGGCCCCGGTGACCTTGAAGGCACCCAGCAAAGCGGCCTTCCAATATCCCTCAACATCGCCTCACTAGCCAAAGACGGCCTCATTCTCAACGATGCCAGAAGCTACGCCCAGCTCATCCTTGACAAGGATCCCGGCCTCACCAACCCCGTCAACGCCCCCCTTGCCGCCGAACTCCGCAGGGACAAGTATCTGGTAAAAGATTACTCCCAAATCTCCTAGTAATTAAAGATTCCGGATCAAGTCCGGAATGACAAAAAGGGAAGTCCGGAATGACAGAACAAAGTGGAATTTTGAATTCCACTGGAATTTGAGTATATTTGTGGGTTATGGTTCCGGAACTTGTGGACAAATACGTTTTCCTGCTGCAGAGCTTCGCGGATGCGGGGTCGAGGGGGTTGTCGCTGGGGGAGATATCGTCCCGGTGGGAGGCAAGGTACGGGGAGAAGTATCCACGGAGGAGTTTTATCAATCACAGGAAAGCGGTGGAGGAGGTTTTCGGAATTGTAATAGGCTGTAACAGAAGCAACAACCGTTACATGATAGATGAGGCGGAAAGTGCCGTGGACAAGCGCCAGGCGGTGGATTACCTCATAAATACGTTCACCGTGAAGAGCCTTCTTACACTTGGTAAGGAGCGCCTGAGCGGGCGGGTGTCCGTGGAAGATGTGCCATCGGGCCAGAAGTATCTGACTGAAACCATGCAGGCCATGCTGGAAGGCGCTGTGCTGAGGATAGAGTACCACAAGTACCTGAGCGGGGATGCGGAGGAGCGTATTATCCGTCCATATGCCGTGAAGGAGTTTGAGAAGCGCTGGTATATCGTTGCATACAGCGAAGATGCAGAGGCCCTCAGGACATACGCCATGGACCGTATCGTCAACATGGAAAGGACCGGGGACAGCTTCCGGATGCCGGCGGGATTCAATGTGGACCAGCTCTTTGAAGGCAGTTACGGCATTTACCTGCCGGAAGAGGAAAAACCTCTCCTCATTACCCTCAGGGCAACTGAGAGGGAGGCCGCTTACCTCAGGGACCTGCCGCTTCACCCCTCCCAGATGGAGCTTGACGATGGCCTTTTTGCCTTGAGGCTCATCCCCAATCCCAACTTCATCATGGAGCTTTGCAAAAGGGGAGAAGGACTCACGGTACTGGAGCCCAGGGCGCTCAGGGAAACGGTGAAGGAAAAATTGAAAAAAGCACTTGATGCATATGAATAAAAGAGTATTATTGTCGATGATGGCCCTCCTTGGCCTTCTCGCCTGCAACAATTCTGAAATGAAACCCCAGCAAGGCTACATCGGCCCTTCGGATATTGAGATCACGGACGGCCGTATGACTCCGGAGGTGCTCCTTTCCCTCGGGCGCCTGTCGGATCCCCAGCTTTCCCCGGACGGGAAAACCATCCTCTACGGCGTCAGCTATACCTCCATCGCAGAGAACCGCAGCGTCCGTAACCTATACGTGATTCCCGTGACGGGCGGCACGCCAACTCCTCTCACGAAGGACGGAAAAAGCATATCGGCGGCAAAGTGGAGCGCCGACGGTTCCGCAATCTTCTTCCTCCAGGGCGGTCAGCTCTGGAAGGCTCCGTACAAGGCCGGGAAACTGGGAAAA
Organism: Bacteroidales bacterium; assembly: GCA_024689525.1. Next base: position 8,508 of record JAILDI010000091.1, on the reverse strand, counting down.
CGCCAGCAGATTACGGACGTAGAAAGGGGAGTGGAAGACTATGCCCTCTCTCCGGACGAGTCCCAGATAATGTTCGTCTCCTCCGTCCACAGCGCCGTTGAGGTGCCTTCAGACACGGATCCCGCCCTTGACAAGGCAAACGCCTATGCCACGGAAGACCTCATGTACAGGCACTGGGACCACTGGGTGACGGAAATCCCTCACACCTTCATCGCTACAATGCATAACGGCATCATCAAGGAAGGCATGGACATCCTGGGCGAGGAACTCTTCCAGCTGCCCAACGGCCCCTTCGGCGGAATTGAGCAGCTTGCCTGGAGCCCGAATGGCCGCTACATCGCCTACTCCTGCAAGAAGCTCACGGGAAAGGAATACGCTTTCTCCACCAATACCTGCATCTATATCTACTGCCCCCTCACCGGTGAAACCACCCAGGTTACCTTCGACGGCGGTTACGATACCAATCCCGTCTGGAGTCCTGACGGCAGCCGCCTTGCGTGGCTCTCGATGCCCCGCGACGGTTATGAGGCAGACAAGGTCCGTCTCATGGTTGCAGATGTAATCTACGGTGAAGAAGGAGAAGGCCAGTGCGCCAATCCGGAGGTCGTAGATATCCGTGACCTCACAGAGGATTTCAAGTACAATGCAGACGGTCCTGTGTGGGCGGAGGACGGCAAGTCCATCTATTTCAACGCCCTTGCTGAAGGCATCCAGGCCATCTGGAACGTTGTTGTGGAAGGCGATACAGACTTCTTCCGCCTCACTGCAGACAACCTCTGGTTCGACTTCGGTTCACCCTTCGGCATCCTCCAGGACGGCACCATCCTCACCACCTACACCTCCATGGATTTCCCCACGGAACTTGTAGCCGTGAACGATAATTCCATCCAGCAGATTACCTTCGAGAACGAGCACCTCCTCTCAAAGCTTGAAAAGCATGAGACGGAAGCCCGCTGGCTCAGCACCGTGGACGGAGAGAAGATGCTTACTTGGGTTCTCTATCCTCCGCGTTTCGACGCCTCCAAGACCTATCCGGCCATTGAAATCTGTCTGGGAGGCCCTCAGGGCACCCTTTCCCAGGGATGGAGCTACAGGTGGAACTACCTCCTCATGTGCCACCAGGACTATGTGGTGGTGCTTCCCAACCGTCGCGGAACAACCGCATTCGGCCAGCCATGGTGCGAGGAGATTTCCGGCGACTACATCGGCCTCAATATGCAGGATTACCTGACCGCCGCAAAGACCATCAAGGCTGAACCCTATGTGAGCGGTGTCGCTGCCTGCGGTGCTTCCTACGGCGGCTACAGCGTCTATTACCTTGCCGGCATACATAAGGATATGTACGACTGCTTCATCGCCCACGCAGGCATTTTCAACGAGGAGCACATGTACATGGAGACGGAGGAGATGTGGTTCCCCAACTGGGACAACGGCGGACTCGAAGAATATGCGTTCGAACCCGGCCAGGTTGGCGCCAAAGGCGACGGAAAGACCTTCGGAGGTATGCAGCAGGCAGGATCGCCCTGGTCATCGGCCTCCAAGGCAAAGCGCCACTACGACAATTCTCCCCACAAGCTTGTCCAGAACTGGCATACGCCCATCCTCTGCATCCACGGCGGCTCTGACTTCCGTGTCCCGTACGATGAAGGCATGGCCGCTTTCAACGCCGCCCAGATGATGGGAGTTCCCTCCAAGCTCATTGTCTTCCCGGAGGAGAACCACTGGATTCTGAAGCCCCAGAACGCGCTTTACTGGCACCGCAGTTACTTCGGCTGGCTTGACCGTTGGATGAAGCCCCAGCCGGAGGAGCCTGAACAGCCTCAGGAATAGACCATGACCAAGATGGTGGTAAATAACGATGAGTTCTTCGCCCAGGTGCTTGCCCGCCTGGACGAGGGCCTTACCGCCACCATCCCCGTCAAGGGTTACAGCATGCTGCCGTTCATCCGCGGAGGAAAGGACCTGGTGGTGCTGGAAAAGGCCACCGGGGATGTCAGGAAGGACGATATCGTCCTCTTCCACTATGGCGGCAGGTACGTCATGCACCGCGTCCTGAAGACTGACGGGAACAGATTTGACATCCAGGGGGACGGCGTATGGCTTGGCCACGAATTCCCCAAACGGGAGCAGATCCTGGCAAAGGCCACAAGCATCCTGAGGGCCGGGAAAAAGCCCGTAGACCCTTACTCCCGCGGCCAGCTCCGTCTGGTGCATGCATGGCAGCGTTTTGGACGGCTCCGCAGATACATACTTTTTATTTACAGACATCTACCCTGGAACAGGGGATGGCTAAAGGAAAACCAAGTACAGACACAATATGAAGATTAAGGAAGGATTCGTACTAAGGACCATCTGTGGTCAGAATGTGATTTCAGGCGAGGGAAGTGCCAATGTCAACTACTCTTCCCTTATCAGCCTTAACGATACTGCGGCATACCTTTTCAAGGAGCTGCAGGGCAAGGAATTCACTGAGGAGACGGCCGTAGGGCTTCTCCTTGACCAGTACGATGTGGACCGCGAGACCGCGGAGAAGGACGTGAAAGCCCTGTTTGCAAAGTGGATTGAAATAGGACTGGCACAGTAGATGAAAAACGCCCTCAAATACGCCAGGTGGCTGTATGTGCACTCAAAAGGTGCACGCTGGCAGCTTACTGCCAATGTGCTTCTGGGAACGGTTAACGTGGCCCTTAACATGGCTTTTATCCTTGTGTGCAAGCACATGGTGGACCTTGCCACCGGCGTAGCGGAGGGTTCGCTCCTTACATGGGCCGTCTGGACGGGCGTCATTATGCTGTCGCGCCTGGCGGTATCGGCCATAAATGTGAGGATAGAGAACCTGGTGAATTCCAGGATGAACTTCGCTATCAGGGCGGAACTCTACGGAAACCTCATGCAGGCTGAGTGGCTGGGCAAGGAAAAGCGCCATAGCGGAGACGTGATTAACCGCCTGGAGCAGGACGTGACCAAGGTTACGGACGTGATATGCTCCGATGTCCCGCAGATCTTCACCACCCTTGTCCAGATGGTTGCGGCTGTGGCCGTCCTCTGCACAATGGACTGGAGGCTTGCGGTGCTGCTGGTACTGATTACGCCTCTTTTCATGCTGTTCTCCAAGCTCTTTTTCCGCAAGATGCGGAAGATGACGCTTGGCATCCGCGAGAGTGAGAGCAAGATCCAGAGCCACATGCAGGAGAGCCTCCGTCACAGGGTCATGATACGGTCCATGGAAGGGGAGTCCCATATGATAGACCGTCTTGACAGCCTCCAGAGCATGGAATACGGCCAGGTGGTGGAGCGCACCAATTTCAATGTGTTTGCACGCACCATGGTGTCCGCATCCTTCGCTTTCGGGTATCTGGCAGCGTTCCTTTGGGGCGTTTTCGGAATAGCTAAGCGGGGTATGACCTTTGGCGTCATGACAAGCTTCCTGCAGCTGGTGGGCCAGATCCAGCGTCCGGTGGTGAACCTTATGCATCAGATTCCCAATTTCATCTATGCTACGGCCTCCATCGACAGGCTCATAGAACTGGAAGACACTCCTAAGGAAAAGGCTCAGGAGCCTGTGAAGCTGGAAGGCCCGGTGGGAATCCGTGTAAAGGACCTTCATTACAGGTATCCGGACGGAGATAAAGACGTCCTGAATGGCCTCAGCTTCGATTTCCCTCCGCTCAGCCGCACTGCCATCGTGGGCGAAACCGGCGCCGGAAAATCCACTCTAATCCGTATTATGATGGCGCTTCTGAAGCCATCGTCCGGGGAAGTGGTACTGTACAATAAAGACAGGGAAATCCCTGCCTCAGGGGCAACCAGGTGCAACATAGTCTATGTGCCGCAGGGGAATTCCCTCCTTTCCGGCACCATCCGGGAAAACCTTCTCATGGGCAATCCCAGGGCATCGGAGGACGATATGTGGAAGGCCCTCCGGACCGCCGCCGCTGATTTCGTGGAAGACCTTGACGATGTTTGCGGCGAGGGCGGAACCGGCCTCAGCGAGGGCCAGGCCCAGAGAATAGCCATCGCCCGCGGTCTCCTCAGGGATGGCGACGTGCTGCTCCTGGACGAGTTTTCATCGTCCCTGGATCCGGAGACGGAAGAGCGCCTTATGCAGAGCATGAACGAAAACGCGGTGGGTAAGACGCTTATCTTCATTACCCACCGCGAAAGGATTTCAGATTACTGCCAGCTTCACTGCCGGGTTTCCAAGTATTGAAGCCTGTGGCGGAAGATATCTATTGCAGTATAAATCGATTGCATCATTGACCTGGGGTCCGCTTCGTCGCGGCCGGCAAGGTCGTATCCCGTTCCGTGGTCCGGAGATGTGCGGACTATGGGAAGGCCGGCAGTGAAGTTGACACCATCGGCAAAGGAAATGGACTTGAAGGGGGCCAGGCCCTGGTCGTGGTACATGGCGAGGGTGGCGTCGTAGCGGCTGTAATGGCCAAGGCCGAAGAAGCCGTCCGGGGAATAGGGGCCGAATGCCTGGATGCCTTCCTTCTGGGCGGCCTGGACTGCCGGGAGGATGACGTTCTGCTCTTCGTCGCCAATGAGGCCGCCGTCTCCGCAGTGGGGGTTGAGGCCAAGGACTGCAATCTTGGGTTCTATAACGCCGAAGTCCATCTGAAGGGTCTTCTTCATTATCCTGAGCTTGGCAAGGATGGCATCCTTAGTGATGCGAGCGGGCACTTCCCTCAGGGGAATATGGCCTGTGACTACGCCAACCTTGAGCTGGTCGCTCACCATGAACATCATGACGTCCTTGGCGTTGAACTCATGCTGGAGATACTCAGTGTGGCCGGTGTAGTTGAAGCCGCTCTGGCTCATGCCGCGCTTGTTGATGGGGCCGGTGACAAGGACGTCCAGAAGCTCCTCCTTGATGTCCTTTACGGCACATTCAAGGGACTTCACGGCGGCTTTTGCGGAATCCGGCGTACTCTGGCCGGGTTCTGCGTAGATGCTGTCCGGGAGGCAGTTCACCAGGTTGATTGTGCGGGGCTTTGCGTCACGTGCGCTCTGGATTACGTTCACGTCGAACTTCTCAATGTTGTGGAGGGTTTTCTTGTAAAACCCCAGAAGTTTCGAGGACCCGTAGATTACGGGGGTGAAAGAGTCCAGGATACGTTCATCGGCGAGGGATTTGATAATGACCTCGTATCCGATTCCGTTGCTGTCTCCCTGGGTAATTCCAACTACAAGTTTGGGAAGGCTCATATCAGTGTCTGTTCTTCTTTAATGTATCCGGTATCCTCCGGAAGGTCCGGCTGGTGGTACGCGGCTACTGCGAGGGCGTCGCAGCGCTCGTTTTCCGGGTGGCCGGCATGACCCTTAATCCAGTGAAACGCCACTCTGTGCCTGTTGAAGACGGTGTCGAAGCGAAGCCAGAGGTCTACGTTCTTCTTTTTCTTGAACCCCTGGCGTTTCCAGGTCTCCAGCCAGCCTTCATTGAGGGCTTTCACTACGTAGGAAGAGTCGCTTACCACGTGAACTTCCGCATTTTCCCATTTGATCTGCTCCAGGCCGATTATTACGGCAAGGAGTTCCATGCGGTTGTTGGTGGTGAGAGCGAAACCGCCGGAGAGCTCTTTCTGGTATGCTCCGCAGCGAAGAATTATCCCGTACCCTCCGGGGCCCGGGTTTCCGCTGGCGGCGCCGTCGGTAAAAAGCCAGATGGGCGGTTTTTTCGTTTCCATGGTTTACAAAGATATGAATTTTTTTTGTAAATTTGTACGATATGACAGACTACATAAAACAGCAGATTGCAGATTCCATAAGCGTTAAACAGGCGCTCCTTGACTCACCTGAGGCTCTGGCCTCAATCCGGAAGACTGCATCATTGGTTGAAGATGCCCTGAAGGGCGGCCGGAAGGTGCTCTGGGCAGGAAATGGCGGAAGCGCTGCAGATGCGCAGCATATGGCTGCGGAACTGGTGAACAAGTTCCGTCTGGACAGGCCGGGGCTATGCTCCATTGCACTCACTACGGACACTTCCATACTCACATCCATCGGCAACGATTATGGCTTCCAGCGGGTGTTCGCCCGGCAGGTTGAGGCTATAGGGGACAAGGGCGACGTATTCATCGGCATATCCACTTCCGGGAACTCGGAGAACCTCGTCCTGGCGGGGGAAGAGTGCAGGCGCAAAGGCATCGTTTCCGTGGCACTGGTAGGGGAGAAGCCGTGCCGGATGGACTCCTTTGACCTTGTGATTCACGTTCCTTCCGCGGACACTCCTCGCATACAGGAATGCCAGACGCTTATCGGTCACATTATCTGCGATTTGGTTGAGAAATCGTTATTTGAATCGTTGTAAATCTTAAAAAATTTTCGTAAATTTGCGGCGCTTGAATAAATATTGTTCAATTATATAATTAACACACAATTATGATTAAACTCGGTATTAACGGATTCGGCCGCATCGGACGCATGGTGTTCCGTGCTGCTGTTGAGAATTTCAAGGACATCGAAGTTGTCGGTATCAACGACCTTCTGGATCCCGATTATCTTGCCTACATGCTCAAGTACGACTCCGTACACGGCAAGTTCAACCACGACATCAAGGTTGAAGGCGACATCCTCATCGTTGACGGCAAGAAGGTAAAGGTATTCTGCGAGAAAGATCCCGCAAACATCACCTGGGGCGCCCTTGGCGTAGACGTTGTTGTTGAATCCACCGGTTTCTTCCTCACCGCTGAGCTCGCAGAGGCTCACATCAAGGCTGGTGCCAAGAAGGTCATCATGAGCGCTCCTTCAAAGGACAGCACTCCTATGTTCGTCTATGGTGTAAACCACAAGACCTACGCTGGCCAGACCATCATCTCCAACGCTTCCTGCACCACCAACTGCCTTGCTCCTCTTACCAAGGTGCTCAACGACAGCTTCGGCGTAAAGCGCGGCCTCATGACCACCGTTCACGCTGCTACCGCTACCCAGAAGACAGTTGACGGTCCTTCCAAGAAGGATTGGCGCGGCGGCCGCGGTATCCTGGAGAACATCATTCCTTCATCCACCGGCGCTGCAAAGGCCGTGGGTAAGGTTCTCCCTGAACTGAACGGCAAGCTCACCGGCATGTCCCTGCGTGTTCCCACCAGCGACGTCTCCTTCGTAGACCTCACCTGCGAGCTTGAAAAGCCCGCCTCCTACGAGGAAATCTGCGCTGCAATGAAGAAGGCTTCCGAAGGCGAACTCAAGGGTGTCCTCGGTTACACCGATGAGGCTGTCGTCGCTACCGACTTCCGCGGTGACGCCCGTACCTCCATCTTCGATGTCAAGGCCGGTATCCAGCTGGATCCTACCTTCGTAAAGGTCTGCGCCTGGTACGACAACGAATGGGGCTACAGCAACAAGGTTCTCGAGATGGCAAAAGTCATCATGAAGTAACCTCCTTTTACTTAAAGCCGGGCGCTTGCGTCCGGCTTTTTTTGTATATTTGCATTATGAGAATTCTCCTTGCCAATGACGACGGCTACCGTGCAGGTGGCCTGCAGGCTCTCGCAGATGCGATGGCCTCTTTCGGCGACATCACGGTAGTCGCACCCAAGTTCCATCAGAGTGCAATGTCAATGTCCGTGTCCCTTGGACGCAGGAAGCTTGCATTCAAGGATTTGCCGGAGATGGGGCCGGGGAAGTGGCATTACCTGGACGCTACGCCTGCATCGTGCGTCAAATTCGGCCTGGAGTTCTTCTATGAGCACAGGAATCCGGACCTTTTCCTCAGCGGCATCAACCACGGTTCCAACGCCTCCACGGCCTCCAATTACTCCGCCACCATGGGTGCGGCGGAAGAAGCTGCACTGAACGGCGTTAAATCCATCGGCGTCTCTCTCTGCAACTTTTCTGAGCATGCAGACTTCACGGTTGTCAAGAAGTACCTTCCCGGCATAGTGGAGTTCCTCCTCAAAAACTGGCCCGAGAATAGCTACGGGCTGTATTACAACGTCAATTTCCCTGACGTTGCGGAGCCAAAGGGCATCCGCATCACCCGCCAGGGACGCGGCCACTGGGAGAAGGAATTCCAGGAATGGGATTCGGATACCCTCGACGCCTACGCCTCCACCGGCTTCGGCCTTGGTTCCCACATGGTGGACGTAGAGCCCGGAGAAAAGGCCTACATGATGGTCGGTGATTTCATTGACGATGAACCCGGCAATCTTGACGCAGACCACGTCGCCAACGACGCCGGCTACATCACCATCACCCCCTGCAACCTGGACCAGACAGATTATAAGGAATATAAAAGGCTGTGCGGTATTACATTATAGCAGGAGAGGCTTCTGGTGATCTGCACGGAAGTAATTTGATAAAGGGTCTTGTCGCGGAGGATCCGGGGGCGGAGGTGCGCTTCTGGGGAGGGCCGCTGATGGCGGCAGCGGCTGGGTGTGAGCCTGTTGTAGACTACAGACAGAATGCCGTCATGGGCTATTTGGAGGTGCTTCTGAAAAGCTTTACTATTGCGAAGAACCTGTCGCTGTGTAAGAGTGATATCGCTTCATGGAAGCCGGATGTGGTGATTCT
>JAILDI010000090.1 GCA_024689525.1 Bacteroidales bacterium | reverse complement strand
CGTCGCGGAGACGCTGCAGCACATCCTTCAGTTCCCCTTCTCCCCCGCAGTCGGCACTGAGGCCGATGGATTTCTCCCCATAGCGCTTGTGAAGGAAATGCACCGTTTCCAGGCAGAGCACGGTTAATACGGTGGCAGTTCCGGCAACACCCCACATTCCAGCACCGCAGGCAAGGCCGATGGCGGCTACAACCCACAGGCCGGCGGCCGTGGTTACGCCGCGGATGGCATTGCGCTGGAAGATGATGACACCGGCGCCGATGAAGCCGATGCCGGACACCACCTGGGCCGCAACGCGGGCAGCGTCGTGCTGGGCATCGCCGAAGGCGAACTGCGAGATAATCATAAACAGGGCGCTGCCCAGGGCAACGATGAAGTGTGTGCGCAGGCCCGCCTCCTTGGCGCGGAGTTCCCGCTCAAGGCCAACGAGGCCGCCCATTAATCCGGCCACAAACAGCCGCAGTACAAGATTCCAGTCCATCAGCCAAGAGGATAAAAGATTTCAGTATGGTTGTAGCGCCCTGGCCATGCCGTGTCATACACCTGACGCACGCCGCGGGCACTCAACAAATCGTAAAAATTGGACAACGCCGCACAGTACAGAACCTCATAGTCCGTGCGCTTGTGCATAACCATCGCGAACAGCGTGTACACCGCCAGGATGAAGGACGATGCGTTCTCACGCACCTCGTCGTCCGGACGCAGAGGGTCCCGCAACTTCAGGCGGGTTTCCTGCGCGTATGTGAGGTCGGCGATGGCATCGGCAAGAAGAGGATCGCTGTCCGGAGTATAGAGCTGCCTGCAGTAGCGCTTCCCGGAGAATTTCCGCTCCGAAGCCTCCGACAGCAGCGCAGCCTTGAAGTCCGGCAGCGGAGTCACGAACAGGGCGGCCGCCTCCTGCGGATGAAGGAGAAGGTCTCCGCCGATGGCGCACCAGTCCTTGTCGGGACTCAGAATGCCACGGCGCCGCGTAACGGCCTCTGCGATATGCCTCAAATATTCTTCCATCGGGGCGTAAAAATACAAAAAATCATCTATATTTGTGCAATTATGCGTATAGTTTTTCTGGATGCCGCCACTATGGGCGCAACGCCGATGGACGAAATATCCGCCCTTGGCGACTTTACCTGTTATCCCGATTCCACCCCGGAGCAGGCCCGCGAGAGGGTTGCCGGGGCCGATGTAGCCATTCTCAACAAGATCATCGTAAACAAGGAGTTCCTGGACGCAGCCCCGAAACTGAAGCTCATCTGCGAGGCCGGCACCGGCATCAACAACATCGACGTGCCCCTTTGCACGGAGCGCGGCGTAGCGGTGCGCAACGTAGCCGCATATTCCACGGATTCCGTAGCCCAGCTCACCTGGATGCACATCCTCAACCTCACGGGCCGCGCCTTCCACTACGATAATTACGTCAAGTCAGGCGTCTACGCCCAGGGCCGCATCCACGTTGACGCGGGCCATCCGTTCACGGAACTCGCAGGCAAAACCCTGGGCATCGTGGGAATGGGAGCCATCGGCCAGAAAGTCGCCGCCATCGGCAAATGCTTCGGTATGGACGTCATCTACTACTCCACCTCCGGCACCTCGCATTGCAGGGAATACCCTTCAGTGAGCATCGACGAGCTTTTGAAGAAGGCCGATGTCGTGAGCATCCACGCCCCCTACAACGAGCGCACGGCAGGGCTCATCGACTATGAGGGCCTTAAAAAGATGAAGCGCACGGCCGTACTTGTGAACACCGGCCGCGGCGGCATCGCGGTGGAGGAAGACCTTGCCCGCGCCCTGGACGACGGCCTCCTTGCCGGGGCCGCGCTGGACGTATACGTGAAGGAGCCTCTCCCCGCCTCCAGCCCGCTCATGCACCTGAAAGACCCGTCCCGCATCATCTTCTCCCCCCACACTGCCTGGTCCAGCAACGAGGCCCGCGCCCGCCTGGCATCGGAAATGGCGCGCAACATTCGAGAGTATTTCCTCTAACGGCTTCCATATTTGGATTTGCGAATAATTAGTGTATATTTGCATATTATACACTAAAACGCCAATGAAGCCCAGTCATCTTCTCCTTTTGCTGACAGTGCCCGCACTGCTTGCCGCACACAGCTGCAAAAGCATGTTTGCAGGCTCGAAGAGCAAAGGCGAATCCTATTCCGCAGTCCTGAACACCGGAGGCGACGTGGTGAGCGTACGCGGCGACTCCTCGGAAGTAGTTGCCGGCTTCCGCATCCCCGCCCTTGTAACCACGCCCAAAGGCACCCTCATCGCAGCTTATGACGTGCGTTATAAGCACTACGGAGACCTTCAGGCCGACATCGACGTGGGCGTAAGACGCTCCACCGACGGCGGCAGGACATGGAGCCCGCTGTCCCTTGCCATGGACATGGGCCGATATGGCGGCCTGCCGGAAAGTGAAAACGGCATCGGCGATCCCTGCCTTCTGGTCGATGACAAAACGGGCGATGTCTTCTGCTTCGCCGTATGGACTCACGGCCACGGCAGCGACTACGACAGGCGCTCCCTCGCCTGGGCCGGCACAGGCTTCGAAATCATCGACACTCCTCAGCTGATGATGGTGCGCTCCTCCGACGACGGCCGAAGCTGGAGCGAGCCAGTGAACCTCACCCGCCAGATCAAACAGGAAGGCTGGAGAATGACCTTCCAGGGCCCCGGGCGCGGAATTACCATGGCCGATGGAACCCTGGTAATACCCATTCAGCACCAGGAGGGAGAGAGCCGGAGCATGCACGGCCTGTATCCGCTGAACTCCGGCATCGCATACTCCAAGGATCACGGCCGCACCTGGCACGCTCACAATCCGGCCCACACCGTAACCAGCGAAGCCTCAGTGGCCGAGATTGAACCGGGAGTACTGCTCCTCACCATGAGGGACGAAACCGACTCCCGCTACCGCCGCAATTACATTACCACCGACCTCGGCCGCACCTGGACGGAACATGTATCCAACGGCAAACTGTTCGAACCCACATGCCAGGCCTCGCTTCTCTATGTAAAAGCAAAGAAGAACTGTCTCCGAAGGGACATACTCCTTTTCTCCAACCCCCAGACTGAAACCGGCTGGAGAGACCACATGACCATCCAGGCCAGCCTGGACAAGGGCGCAACCTGGACACACAAGCTCCTCGTGGACCCCGGCGGCTCCCTGGGCTACAGCTGCCTTACTATGGTGGACAGGAACACCGTGGGTATCCTTTACGAAGGATCTACGGCGGACATTGTTTTCCAGGCCATTCCACTGTCATACATAATACAATAAACCATATTAACTCTTTTATGAACTTAAAACACCTACTTATCCTTGCAGCAGTCCCGCTGGCTATGCTGGTCAGCTGCAAACCGAAGGAGCTCCCCGCAGCCATCACACCCACGGCTGCAAGCGAGTCCCTCTTCACCAAAGGGATAACAGCCGGCTCCGCGGCAAGCGAAGTAACTGTATCCTTCAACTCCGCAAGACAGTGGAAAATCGCTTCCGGCGTCTCCTGGATCGTTGCGACTCCCGCATCCGGCGAGGCCGGAGACATCACGGCAAAGCTTTCCATCGAGGCAAACACCTCCCTGGATTCTCGCAGCGCCACTGTCACCATTTCTTCGGAAGAAGTATCAAAAACGATCGCCGTAACCCAGAGCGGCCGTGACAGAGTTCTCATCAGCGGAATCGTCCTGAACGAGACTGCCAAGGTGCTCTACATCGGCGAAACCGTCACCCTCAGGGCTACTGTAACCCCTTCCAATGCCGATGAAGACAAGACCGTTACCTGGAGCAGCGACAAACCCGCCGTCGCATCAGTCGAGGACGGCGTGGTTACCGCCAAGGCTGAAGGCGAAGCCACGATTACGGCCAAAGCAGGGAACGTAACCGCAACCTGCAAAATCACCGTTGCCCACAAGGTTATCGATGTGGAGAGCGTCATCCTTGACATTACCTCCAAGACAATCGAAATCGGCGACAGCTTCACCATCACCGCAACCGTGACCCCTGCGAATGCCGATGAAGCCGGCAACATCACCTGGGAAGTGGACAAGCCCGAGGTTGCTTCCGTTTCCGGCGGTGCAGTCAAAGGCCTCACTGAAGGCGTAGCGGTCATCACCGCCAAGTGCGGCGGCAAACAGGCCACCTGCACCGTCACGGTGAACAAGAAAGGCAGCCACGGCGAAGACCTTGACGGCGAAGAAGATGTTGACCCCTGGACCATTAAAGAAAAGTAGACGGCCATGAAAAAGTTATTATATTTCGCAGCGGCAGTTCTTGCTATTGCAGCCTGTCAGAAAGAGGTTGGTACCCAGGTGGTAGACACAACTCCCGTAAAAACCCATACCGTAACCATCAAGGCCGGTTTCAGCGAGGAAACCAAGACGGCCTACGACGCCCAGGGCAAATTCTCCTGGGTGGCCGGTGACAAGATAGGCGTAGTCGTAGCCAACCAGGCGGAGGAGGAGCAGGTAGTCACGTTTACAACCCAGGACAATGGCCCCGTGGCCGAGTTCACCGGAGAAGTTCCCGAAGGATTCGAAGTGAGCCACTATGCCTCATATCCCTATACACAGACTTATGACGGATACGCCTGCAACGATTTCGTATATGAACCCGAGAAGAAGGGCTTCCGTCTCTGGGGTTCCGTGAAGCCTTCCCTTACCGACCCTCTGTCATGCACACCCCTGCTTGCAACAAAGGATGCCGATGGATTCTTCCAGTTCAGCACGGCAACGGGCATTGTGAAGTTCACCGTGGTGAACGTGCCGGTGGAAACATACTATGCCTATTTGGAAATCCCTTCCGATAAGGATAAGACCCAGTACAACCTGAACGGCTGGTATGCTCCTACCGATGATGGCATCATCGAGATGGCCACCGCCGTGGACCCCTGGCAGGACCGTCACAACTGGAACGCGCCCACCGGCCCCAACCAGACCATCGACTATTATTTCTTCATCCCCGCCGGCTTCATTCCCGAAGGCTCGAAATTCGAGCTCTGCAACAGCAGCTGGGCCTCCGTCAAGTCCTTCCCTATCGTGCAGGCCATCGAAGTCAAGCGCAATATCATCACCAATGTGGCTCCCATTGAGATTTCCTCTGTGACCACATATACGCTGGAAGATATCATCGGCACCTATGACATGAAGGTTTCCGCAGGTCCTTATTCTTCGAACAACGAGCCCGGAGACCTTGTAATCGAGGCCAGTGACAATTCCCAGAAGGGCAACGTGATGATGACCAAGTTCGCCGGCATCCCCGGAAAGCAGTACGGTACATTCAACGGAGCTACCATCGTTTTCCCGAAGGACCAGATCTTCGGTAACAACCCGTACTCCGACGCAGAGACCAAGCCCTATGTGGCCCTGGACTTCTACAAAGGCAGTGTCGTGGATGCTGAATTCACTGTCCTCGGACGCGGCCAGATCCGCGCCACGGGAGCCGATGCGATGGGCCTCAGGACCTGCACCGAGGAAGATTGGCAGACTTATGGCGGCGGATGGCCGTGGGCCCTTTGCTTCAGTTCCATCATAGCCACATGGAAGGGAACCGGCCCGCAGCAGATCGCCCTTGACGCCTCTATGGTGAGCGTGAATGTCGATGCCGGCAGCAAGGACGGCTCCGCACACTATGACGGCGAAGGCCCTGCCGCCCTCGTAGACGGGAAGACCTCATCATTCTGGCATACCCCCTGGTGCACTGCAGCCGAGGCTGCGGAGTACTATCCTGCAGTTCCTCAACCAGTGTATGAATACAGCGACCTCGACGCAACCTATGGTGCCTATATCGACATCGACCTTGGTGCTGAAAACGGTGTAAAGGACTTCGAGTTCACTATGTGCCTGAGAGCTGCCGACGGCAACTTCCCCAAGCACGTGATTCTCTACGGCACAAATGACAAGTCCGCCTGGGGCGATCCTCTGGCTGACGTCGCCAATGTGTGCTCGGGCATCGCCTCCGGCGCGTGGATCAACAACATCACCTGCAACGCAGCCGCAGCGGTCCGTTACATCCGCGTCTCCATCGTGGAAAACACCTCCGGCAAGGACCTCCGCGATCCTGCCGCCCAGGGCTGCACACACGTTGCCGAGATTGAGCTCTACAAACTGTAAGCGCTGTTACACAAAAAAAAGACTGGCCTTTCGGTCAGTCTTTTTTTGTGCACAGGCGCTCAGGTTACTGCTGAACCGTAACCTTCACGCGCTTGCCGTCATACTGCACGGCCCAGAGGCTCTTGCCGGACAGTGATACGGGGCTATTGAAATTGAACATGTTGGAGAAGTACAGGAGCTCGCCGTTTTCGGTGGTTCCGGTACGTACCTCGACGGCCACGGCCTCGTCGCAGTCGGAAAGGTTGACCTTGGTTCCGTCAATCTTGGCCTTGGGGGTCTTGGTGATCTTCACCTTGTTCTTGTACTGGGTATAGTAACCCATTTCACTGTAGGTTTCGCCGCCGTGCTTAGTGCGGTCTTCCAGATACTGGATGGCTGCAGCCTTGGGCAGACCGAGAGCCGCAACGTTGGCCTTGGCGTTGGCGATCATGGCATCCGTCACAGTGTACTTGGTCTCGCCATACTGAGAATAGGTTACGTCGATGGTGCGGAAGAAGCCCCATGCGTCAAAGAACTCGGTGAGATCCTGGCCTGCGACGATACAGCATGCCTGGTAGTACTCCAGCTGGCACAGACCTGCGTTCTCCGCACGGCCGTAGTAACTGAGCGCGCTCTGGTTCGGCAGCTGGTGGCCGTCGCGGAAGTATGCGAACAGTGCCGGGAAGAAATCGGCCTTGTAGCCGCAGTTCTGGTAGTAGTTCCACAGCTGCCAGTTCATCCTCATGTGGAGTTCCGGATCCTCGCCCTGATAGCTGCCGTCGCCAAGAAGGGCCCAAGGGGTCTTCTTGTTGTAATCGGCGGCCAGGTCGGAGATCTTCTTGCCGCGGGACCAGCGCTTGTCGGTGTAGAATGTATCCCCGGCGAGCTTCATCACGCAGTAGTTGGAGAAGAGGTTGTTGGAGCTTTCTGTGGTGGAACGCCAGTTGATGGCCATCTGGTTCACGTGGCCCATTTCGTGGGCGGGGCCCCAGATATTGCCCTGGCCGGTGCCTTCCTGCATCTTCTCACGGGAGCCGATTTCCTTGATGGTGCCGACACCGAACTGCACGCGGCGGTTGGTGGCGTTCATGTACACATCAGGATTGCTGGAGGTGACTGCCATCATGTGGTTGTTGAACCACTTGATCTTGTCCAGTCCCATGAGCTCGTGCTCCCAGCGCACGATGTCGTCCCATACGCCGATACCGCTGCGGATGCTGTTGGGCCAGTCGCTGCGGAGCTGGTTGGTGTGGAACAGGAACATGCACTTCTCGCCCTTCACCACAAAGTACTTGTAGGTGCAGTGGTTCAGCATCTCCTTGTAGAACTCGTCGGTGTGGCGGGCAGGGTCGAAGTAGCCCTGAACCGTACCGCAGCCGGGAAGGATGTGCACCTTCACTTTCTGGAAGCTGGAGACATCGGCCCTGTTTTCCACGGGAACCGTGTTCATCACATAGGCCATACCGTCGGAATTGATGCGGATGGTGTTGATACCTGCGTTGAGCTTGGTATTCTGGTTTATGTTCTCCGTTTCACCGCCGCCTCCGTAGTTGGGGCCATACTCGCTCTCCTCACCGTACACGGCAAGGGAAATCGTCTGGTTGGCGGGAATCTTGTCCACGCACACGATGATGTCCTGGCCGGAATGCACCTCTACGCCCGTGGGATTGTCCATCGAGGTGTAGAACTGCATGACCAGGGCCTTGTTCACGTGGCTGTCGGAATAAGGCTCATAGCTGTGGATGCGGAATTCCTTCTCTTTCTCGTTGTAGGTGCCGTTGAACAGCGGAATTGCCACATTGGTTGCCAGATACGGGGAAACCGCGTTCATCTGGATGATGTCCTTCTTGGTAACGCCGCTCTTGAGCTCGGAGCAGGAGAGATCGGTGAAGATACGCGTAATCCAGTCGTTCACTTCGGCCCTGTTGCTGTTGAAGAATTCAACCTCACCGCAGGTGATGTAGGTGCCGTCGGAGTAGCTGGCGGAATTGGGGTCTCCGTTAAGGACCTCTATCTTCACCCATGTGGCATTCTCGATGGGAGTGTCAAGGTAAGCCGTCTGATAGCCGCCCTTGCCCTCGAAGTCGAACTTCTGGGCGAACACGTAGTCATCGGTGGGATTTACCTTATAATATACGTTGAACTCGCCTATCTGGCCGCGCCAGTGGGAACCGGCAGTAGTGCCGCTGGAACGGTGCATGATGCTTATATAGTCGATCCTGCGGTCGCCTGCGAACTCGAATTCCCACACCACGGGGAACGTGGTAGGAGTTTCGTAAGGAGAATGGTAATACGTGAAGTAGTTACCGTCGACAAGATTCTCCGCCGGGCCTTCATAGATGCTCCCCTGGTTTGCCTTTACGGATATCACTGCGAGCTTTTCATCGGAGAATACCTCCGTGGAGGTGATTGAGATGCTGTTCTGGGTGATTGTGCACTGCGTATTGGCATCCTTGTCGGCATTGTCCTGGGCGTTGAAGGTAACAACGGCCTCGCGCTTGTCCGGGAGTTCGTTCACTTCCACCTGGAAGATGAAGCGGGTGGTGGCAAAGCCCTTCACCAGCTCCATGCCGGAGAAGCGGATCCAGTTCTCACCGTCTTCTGCGTTGAATTTGGGCTTGGAGGCAAGAGTCTCGTCGATGACGACGTTCGATACCACATCGACAAAAACCTCACCGCCTTCCGGGCCTACGCTCACGTTCTTCACGATGATGGCTGGGCCATAGCCCGTCTGCACCACTGTCATGGTGTATTCGTTGGCGCCGGCTTTCACCGACACCTGGGCCTGACGCTGTTTTTCCTTCTCGGTGTTGTCAGATACCGATATCATGACACCCTTCTGGGAGGTGAGGCTGCGGCCCACCTTGCACCAGTCGGCGCTGGAAGTGAAGGTCCACTCGTCCTGCGGGATGTTGGTAGTCACGGGGATAAAGGCAACCTGGGCATTCTGGGTGAGTGCAATCAGGGAGTACTGATCCATGTCGATCTTGAACGTCCCGTCGGGCAGCACATTCTCCTTGACGCAGGAAACCGCTGCGGCAAATGCCAGGGCCAGAATTAAAAAGTATTTGTATATTGCTTTCATAGTCTCAGCGCTTATTCAGAGGTTCCATAAAGTACAAGTTCTCCCAGTGCCGTGAAGGGCTGCGATCCTTCGGAGTACTTCTTGCGCAGGTCGCCGGCAACAGATTCGGCGATACCGAAGCGGATGTACTTGAAACTGCTAGTATGTTTCATCACGGGAAGGGTAACCCACTGTCCGGCCTTCGCTCCGGCCATTTCCTCGGTGGCGGCATCGCCTATCACCGTCCAGGTGGACTTGTCGTTACTCGCGCCTACGACCACGTGAACGGGAACGCCGTTGCCGTTATCGGCGCGGGTGTAATACTCGAACACGATGGCATTGAGGGGTGAGGACAGGGTAATGTCGACGTAGACACCGTAAGTGGGATCCGGACTCTGCAGGTATGAACTCCAGGGCGAGTGCCAGTAAGTGGCTTCCTTGCCGTCGACCAGAGCAGGTGCACCGTCGCCGTCTCCGCTCTGGTTCGCGCTAACCTCAACCATATCGGAAGTGAGTTT
>JAILDI010000077.1 GCA_024689525.1 Bacteroidales bacterium | reverse complement strand
GAAACCGCATACCTCGACCTTCTGCCCATCGTGAACAAGCACATCTTCCGCGGAAAGATCCTTCCCCCTGAAGAGAGGATTCAGCCAGCGGACAATATCCGCGGAGTTGCCCTCACCAAAGATGAGAATGTGGGCAGGCTTGCGAAGCTTACAAACGTGAAGTATGGCAATTCGGATAACGGCAAGGAGGTTTTCTGCCTGTTCTACCCGGATCCCAACCTCAATCACACCAAGAACGAAGCCTGGAACCGCGTGTTCCTGGCATCTCCCACCACCCGCGTGAAGGGGGCCGATTATACCTTCGGCATCACCACCTGGGCGCTTACCAAGCACCGCTTCCACGCACTGGCGGAGTCAGGCATATGGGATAGTGTGGAAATCGGCGACGGCAGCGGCACTGTTGGTACCGCTGTTACCAAGTACGAGAATTTCGGCTACGAGCAGCCCTACAAGCAGGTTATCCTGGAGCATCCCGGCGCCCAGAGCGTGAGCCATTACTTTATGTATGACGGTACTGAGGTGCAGGTGCGAACCAGCGGCTATGCCCGTTTCGCCGATGTGGAGATCCCGGCCGACGTGCGTGACGGAAGCAAGAATATCGACCTGGTAGGTGTAATCAGCCGTTATCAGGGCAGCGCCCAGTTCACCCTCCTTGACGTAACCTACACCGGAACGTCGGACAGTCTGATTAAATGATGAAGAAACTATTTGTTATTTTGGCGGCAACGGCTATGATATCGGCCTGCAACAAAACAAACCCGTTTATGCAGGAATGGGACACTCCTTATGGAACGGCTCCCTTTTCGAAGATAAAGATATCGGACTATATGCCCGCGTTCAAGGCGGGAATCGAACAGCAGAAGGCGGAAATTCAAGCCATCATCGACAATCCGGAGGCTCCCACCTTCGAGAATACCGTTGCGGCTTATGACCGCTCCGGCGAGCTTCTGGCCAAGGTGGGCGGCGTGTTCTTCAATCTGTCGGAAAGCGACTCCACCCCGGAGATGCAGAAGATAGAGGAAGAAGTTTTGCCGATGCTCAGCGAGGCTGAGGATGCGATTCTGATGAATCCGGACCTCTTTGCCCGCGTGAAGGCGGTTTATGATGCTTCCGACGGTCTCACCCGCGAGGAG
Organism: Bacteroidales bacterium; assembly: GCA_024689525.1. The sequence goes on along the minus strand of JAILDI010000077.1, from coordinate 1,908 downwards.
CAGATGGTGACCAAGAAGCTCTACGAGGCCTTTGTACGCAACGGCGTTGCATTGGATGATGCCGGCAAAGCCCGTTTCTCGGAGATCAACTCCCGTCTTGCCTCCCTGTCCCAGAAGTTCGGTCAGAACCTTCTGGCGGAAAACAATGCTTTCAAGGAGGCCGTGGGCATTTCCGTGGCGGAATACTACGACTTTATGAGTTCCTGCGAAGACAGGGATTTGCGTGAGAAAGCCTTCAAGGCCTACAGCGCCCGTGGCAACAACGGCAATGAGAACGACAATAACGAGATTGTCCTGGAAATCCTGAAACTCCGAGCAGAACAGGCTCAGATGCTGGGTTATCCCAATTTCGCGGCCTATCAGCTGTCAAACAAGATGGCGGGGGACCCTGCCACCGTGGACGCCTTCCTGAAGCCCATCATGGATGCCGCAATGGCAAAGGCGAAGCAGGAACTTAAGGATATGGAAGCAGTCGCCGGCCACAAAATCGAGCCCTGGGACTGGTTCTACTATGCCGAAAAGGTGCGTGCGCAGAAGTACGCCCTGGACGAGAGCCAGACAAAGCCCTATTTCCAGGCGGACAGTGTGCGCAAGGGTGTCTTCACCGCGGCGGAAAAGATTTACGGAATCTCCATCGTGCCCGCCCCGGAAGTTGAGGTGTACAACCCCGTTGCCAAGGCCTTCAAGCTTCTGGACGCCGACGGCAGCCTCCTGGGTATCTTCTATGCCGATTATTACGTGCGTCCCACCAAGCGCGGCGGTGCCTGGATGAACAACTTCAGGGACCAGTATGAAGAGGCCGGGGTCGATGTAAGGCCGATAATCGTGAACGTTTGCAACTTCCCCGCACCCACAGACGAAGAGCCCTCGCTGCTCACCGTGGACAATGTGCAGACGGCCTTCCACGAGTTTGGCCACGCCCTTCACGGCTTCCTCACAAAGTGCCACTACAAGAGTGTGAGCGGCACTTCCGTGGCCCGCGACTTCGTGGAACTCTTCTCCCAGTTCAACGAGAACTTCGCATTCGTTCCGGAGATCCTGGCCTGCTATGCCAACGACTATCGCACGGGCGAGCCCATCCCGGCCGAACTAGTGGAGAAGATTCTCAGCGCCTTGAAGTTCAACCAGGGCTTTATGACGGGCGAGCTCTGCGCTGCCTCCATCCTGGACATGAAGTGGCACGAAATGTCGCTGGAAGAACTGCAGCAGTTCACCGACGCTCAGAGCATCCGTGACTTTGAAACGAAGACCTGCGAAGAGATGGGCCTCATCGGCGAGATAATCCCTCGTTACCGCACCACTTATTTCAATCACATCTTCAACAGCGGCTACAGCGCCGGCTATTACAGCTATCTGTGGAGCGAAGTGCTTGCAGTTGACGCCTGGGCCAAGTTCAAGGAAGACGGCATCTTCAACCCGGAGGTTGCCCGCTCCTTCCGCGAAACCTTCCTCGAAAAAGGCGGCAGCGAAGAGCCCATGACCCTCTACGAGGCCTTCCGCGGCTCCCGTCCGGCCCCCGAGGCGCTCCTCCGCGCCCGCGGCCTCATCGACTAGAATTTCATTGTGGCGCTTAATGCGCTACAAATCAATGCTTTACATGTGCGTCCCCTGGTGAAAACTCACCAGGGGAGCGCTATATAATATGCTGATAATCAGCGCAATAGCCGCCACGGCGGGGCGCTAGCGAATGTAGCTTGTGATGAGCTTGAGGGAACTGTGGGGGGCGAAGCGCAGGTTGGGGGCGCTGGCGGGGATTAAAACCGTCGTGCCCTGGCGGAGGTCGATGGAGCAGTTCAGGCACTCCAGCGTGCCGGAGCCTTCAAGCACCATAGCAACAATGAATGAGTCGATGCCGTGGAGGTCCTTGACCAGCGGTTTGTCCAGGTCGAAGAGGCTGGTGGTGAAGTA
>JAILDI010000075.1 GCA_024689525.1 Bacteroidales bacterium | reverse complement strand
GTATTCGGGATTGGCCTGCCAGGTTCCGAGGCCGATGATGAAGTTGTCCACGGCCTCTACGATGGCCCTCTGGTCGCCCTTGGCCACAAGGAAGCCGCGGGAGAGCTTGATGATGTCGTCGTATTTGGGGCTTATGACCAGCTCGCCGATGTCATCGACCAGTCCATGGCCCTCTTCGCTGCCCACGAGGAAGAGTTTCAGGACGTCGAGCCATTTCACCGAGGTGTATTTTTCGAAGAGCGCGGCGGCATCGGCAGTCCAGGGGCCGAAGTCCAGGACGAGTTCGTCGCCACGGGCGACTACGCCGTTCATGCCGTCCTTGACCACGACATAGCCCACGCTTCCGCAAGGCGAGATGCTGGAATATGCGGTGTCCAGAAGGATCCTTCCATCGGCCGACAGAAGGCCCAGGAGGCCGTTTTTCACCACCACCAGGCCGAGGGCCGGATCGGCATTTATGTTTTCATAGATGGGAGGGGCGATGCGGTGGCCGTCCTCGCCCACTATGCCCTGGAGGCCGTCTTTCATCACTCTGTAGCCGCCGAGGGAAGCATCCTTGACGATGGAATCGTAAAGGGGCTCCACGAGGATGGCGCCATCGGCCTTGAGAACGCCGCATTTGCCTTCGAATACCACGTCGTAGCCGCCATCGGCATTGATTTCCATTGCGTCATAGCGGCAGGGGATGGCCCAGTTGCCCTTGTAGTCGAGCATGCCGCATTTGCCGGCCTTGTAGGCCAGGGCCAGGCCGTTGTCCATGAATTCCCCGATTTCGGTGAGGTTCAGCTGGAGGATGTTGCTGGCCAGGACGGGGATGTTCAGCTTGGCGCTGGTGGCCGTGCGCACGCCGATGAGGGCGCTGAAGGGGCCGGATTTGGCTACCACGGTGGCGAAACGGTCGAAATGGCTCACGGTGTCGTAAACCGGTTCGATCAGATATACGTTCTCCCGGGTGATGTAGCCCCAGCAGCCGTTGGCCTTGATGCGGGCCACGTCCATTATGGTTCCATCGGCAGATACTACGGCTTCGAACGGGTCGGCCGCCTCGAATACGGCCTTGATTATCATTTTGCCGGAGTTATTGGCATAACCCCATTTGCCCTTTTTCTCTGCGGGATTAAGGACGTCTTCCAGGTCTTTGACAGGTTTCAGTTCGGGAATCTGGGCGTAGGATTCGCCCACGATGCACAGGAGTGCCAGAATTGAGATTAGGAAGCGCTTCATTATGTATGGCTTATTAATGTAATCGCAAATATAGCAAATTCCTGGCACATTGTGTCAAGAATCTATTTTTTAAGGTATTTGTCCGGGACCGGCATCTCCGGAGGTGCTTCGAAGAATATCGAATAGTACAGGTTGGGGAAGGTTCCGTCCTCCCAGGCCAGCACCAGTTCCTCCAGGTCCTTGTCCTCCCCTTCCGGGTCGTACTGGGATTTGAGGTCGTTGTCGAACAGCTTGGCAATGCCCTGCCAGAAGCCGGCCGCGACGCCGTTCTTGTATTGCTTGATTATGGAGTAGGACGACTGTCCGGTTTCCCTGTCGATGAGCTTGAGGAGCACCGTACCCTCGTTGATGGTCATCTTGCGCATCGTCTTCTCGAAGTCCTTGAACAGTTCTTCCTGCACCGATGCGATGTAGCGGTCCTTCTTGAGGGCGCCCATATTATCGGCCGCGATAGTGCTGTCCACGATTTCCTGCAGACGGCCCGATGCCAGCGCCAGGGGATATACCCTGGCGAAACGGTAAACCAGCTTGTAGTATTTGCGCCAGTCCTTGCGCGCATTCTTGGGGTGGCCGAAGCACCAGCAGGGGTCGATGCTGTCGATGAAGACGGTATCTCCGTTCTCCACCTTATAGGCCATCAGATTGAGACGGTTGAGTTCCCGGCCCTGCTCGCGGAAATATTCCTCCCTGGCGCGGGCCTCTTCACGGGCACGCGCAGCGTCCATCGCGCGTGTAACGTGAGTCTGGCTCCACGCGGGCGCGGATGCGATAATTAATAGGAATATTATTGCGAGTTTTTTCATACATTCTCGTGCGGCTGTCCGGTATATTAGCAAAGACTTTGCCAAAGCCGCCGTGCCTACTTCTTGGGCACCGAGAACGTAATCTTCACGTAGGGCTTGCGGTCCTTGCTTGTGGCCGGTCCGTTGAGTATTCCGCAGTAGTAGCGGTCCTTGTCCAGTTCCTGGGTCGTGGTGGTCTTGCTGCTGGAGGCGGCGCCCATCATCTGGGCATATATCATATAGTTGTAGTAGTTGGAATATCCGCCGTAGCCACCGTAACCGCCATATCCGTAGCCGTAACCATAGCCATAGCCGCCATATCCGCCATATCCGCCGTACAGGCTGTTGTAGTACTGGGCATAGGCCAGCTGCTGCAGGTATTCCTGGCTGTAGCCGCTGGAAGATTCCACGGTTTCCGTGTGCACGGTGAGGAACCAGATGTCGTACTTGGACAGTTTGTCCAGGTCCTTGAGCCTGATGATTTCCTGGAAGTGGTGGGTGATGTCCGGCCTGTAGGTGAGGGTGGACCTGTCGATGTCGCCCTGGTTCTCAGTCTCCGCCGATGCGTCGCTGAGGCCCGCGAATGTTACGGAGGTGTCCGTCTGTATCATGCAGGTGGGGCTGATGACGGTGGGGAAATAGTCCAGCGCATCGTAATTGCCGCCTTCGACTTCGAAGGGCATGTAGACTGTAGCGTGGTTGATGATGGTCTTTTCCGGGTCTCCCTTCTGGCTGATTATGTTCAGGGCCTTCTCGCGGAGTTCGCTTGCGAGCACCACGGGCTTGAGACCGCCGCCGCCCTCAATGTACGCATATGCACCCGCCTGGCCTGCTTTGCTGCCGGTCTCGTGCGTGGTGTGGTTGAAGGCGTACTGGTAGAACTTGGTGTTGTTGGTGATGTAGTCCTGTTCGTAGTAGAAGGTGGGTTCACCGGGGATGAACAGGAAGGTAGTATCCTTGCGCACGCCGTTATACTCCGAGTTGATGGTAAACAGGGCCACGTTGCCGTTTCGGTAGTACTGGCCATCGCTAACCGACAGGCAGGACAGCTGGAACATGTTGATGCGGCCGCCGTTGCCTGCGGGCGGGTCTACGGTGATGTAGATGCCCGGGAGGGCGTTCACGTAATCTTCGTATGAGGAGATCTTATGATCCGCGTTCTGCAGGGGGATGATCTTGTCCAGATACTCCTGGGCGTATGCCTTGGTGAACTCGAACGATAGTGAGTCTGTGCCGTTGTACACGGGAACGCCCTTGGAGATGCGTGCGGGCAGATAGTCGATGTCCTTGTTGGTGCCGCTCTCCAGCGATTTGGAGCTGAGGGGCTTGGACAGGGCGTACACGTTGATGTTCTGCAGGATGTGCATCTGGGACGCATCGGCACAGGAAATACTGTCGGCCGCAAAGTGGATGTCGAACTTCACCGGCTTGGGGTTCTTGCCCAGGTCCAGCGTGTCGAAGGCCGGAATCAGGGTGAAGGCCGATGAGCGGGTGGTGAGGCCGAATACATCATCCCTGATGGCGCCGATGGCGATCCTGGTGTCCGAATAGCCGGAGAGATTGTCGGCCATCCTCATTTCCAGGTTCTCCAGGAGGAATTCCTCCGTGTATGTGTCGTATTTGAGGCTGCTGTCCACAAGGCCCGAGCCCATCCTGCCGTCGATCTTCACACAGGATGAAAGGACCGCCGCTGCGAGTGCGGCTATGGCGATGATGCGTGATTTCATTACAGGAACAGGTCGTAAAAGCCGTTGTATTCGTCCTTGTAGCTGCCGTCGGCAAGGGCTGCGGGGTCGCATTCCATTACGGGGACGTCCAGGCCGCGGCAATAATCGGCCAGGGATGCGGAGACGTCGGCCGCGCCCAGGATTATGCCGTCGGAATACATTGCGGCCATTTTGGCCAGGTCTTCTCCCGTTGCTTCCTGGGTTAGGGGAACGTCCTTGGGCTTGATGTTGCCGAAGCGGACGGTTTCCGCGAAGTTGGGGCCGAGGGCCTCAGCGGGCGTGTCTCCGTACAGGGAGAGCACGATTTTGCTGTTGGAGAAGATAGGGTCGTCTTTGTACGCTTTCTTCAGGTACAGGGGAAGGACGTGGGAAATCCAGCCCTGGCAGTGGATGATGTCCGGGGCCCAGCGGAGTTTCTTCACCGTTTCCAGGACACCGCGGGCGAAGAAAACCGCCCTTTCGCCGTTGTCCGGGAAGAATTTTCCTTCATCGTCCCTGTAGATGAGTTTGCGCTTGAAATAGTCTTCGTTGTCGATGAAATAGACCTGGATGCGGGCCGCGGAGATGGAGGCCACCTTGATAATGAGGGGGTGGTCCGCTTCTCCTACGATTATGTTGATGCCCGACAGGCGGATAACCTCGTGAAGCTGGTTCTTGCGTTCGTTAATGCAGCCGTAACGGGGCATAAACACGCGGATTTCGCGCCCTTTCTCCTGGATTCCCTGGGGAAGTTCGCGGCCGATGCGTGCGATGTCCGTTTCTGGGAGGTACGGAAACATTTCCGAGTTAACGAACAAAACTTTTTTCACAGATTCTCCCATAATTCATACATTTAGCTCACAAAGATACGAAAATTTTTTCGGATTTCGGTGCGGTTTCGCTATATTTGGGGCGAAATTAGGCGGTAGTATGGCCAAAGGGAACAATGAAATAATCAAAAAACGCATAGCGGGCTCGTGGGTTTCCACGGTGCTTTCCATCTCGCTTCTGCTGCTCCTCGTGGGGGTGGGGGCGCTGCTGGTGGTGAACGCCCGCGCGGTGGCAAGCTACTTCAAGGAGCATATGCAGGTGAGCGTGCTGCTCCGGGACGATGTGTCGGACGCGGATGCGGCGGAGTTCGTATCGGTGCTGGAGGGTGTGCGCGGGGTTAAATCGACCCGTCTCGTCTCCCGGGAGGAAGGCATAGAGGAGATGGCGGAGATGCTGGGCCGGGACTTCCTGAGCGTGTTCGAGGATGCGCCGGTGCCGGTTTCCATCGACCTGAATCTGTTCTCGGAATATGTCTCGGCGGACAGCCTTGCGCTGGTGGAATCGGCCCTCCTGGAATATCCGGAGGTCGATGAGGTGGTGTACCAGACCTCCCTGGTCGATGCGCTCAACCAGAACCTCGGGAAGATTTCCGCGGCGCTGGGAGTGCTCATCGCCCTGCTGCTGTTCATTTCCGTGGTGCTGATGGCCGGCACGGTACGGCTCACGGTGTTCTCCCGCCGATTTACGATTCATACGATGCAGCTGGTGGGAGCTACGCGCGCGTTCATTCGCGGCCCTTTCGTGTGGCAGGCGGCCCTCCAGGGCCTTGTGGCCTCGCTTCTGGCCATCGGAATGCTCCTGGGACTGCTCTATGCCCTGCGGAGTTCCTTCGCCCAGCTGTTTGGGATATTTACCCTACAGGGCTTGCTGATTGTGATGGGCGTGGTGCTTGTTACCGGCCTCCTGATCTGCACCCTCTCCACCGCCATCGTAGTAAACCGCCTTGTGGGCTTTAACCGAGATCAATTATATTCATACTAATGAAGAATATTCAACCCCAGAATAATGACGACAAGATGGCCGTCTCCCGCAAGGGACTCTGGCTTATGGTCGCAGGCCTTGTAGTCCTGGCCGCAGGTTTCATCCTGCTTGCCGGCGGCGGCTCCAAGGACCCCAACGTGTTCAATTACGCAATGTTCGATTTCCGCCGCCTCGTTGCGGCGCCCATAGTGATGGTGGCCGGGCTCGTAGTGGAGCTGGTTGCCATTATGGGATGGTTTAAAGATAAGAAGAAATGAATTGGTGGCAGGCTATCATCCTGGGACTCGTACAGGGTCTCACGGAATTTCTCCCGGTGTCCAGCTCCGGGCATCTTGTAATTTTCAGCAAATTGCTCGGCGTTGACGGCGAGGGCTTCCTGGATTTCACCGTCACGGTGCATCTGGCAACGGTCATCGCCACCATCGTGGTGTTCTGGAAAGTGATCTGGGACTTGCTCAAGGGCTTGTTCAAGTTCAAGTACAACGACGAAACCGATTACATTTTGAAGATCCTGGTCTCGCTGATTCCCGTGATGCTCGTAGGCTTCCTCCTCAAGGACTGGGTGGAAGGCCTCTTCAGCGGCAGCCTCCACCAGGTTGGCTTCGCCCTCTGCGCCACCGCAGCCCTCCTCATCCTCTCGGACTACATCGGCAAATCTTCCTCTTGTCATTTCGACCAAGCGGAGCGCGTGGAGAAATTCCCCCGCCGCAACGGCATTTCCTGGTGGCAAGCCTTCGTCGTGGGCATCGCCCAGGCCATCGCCGTGATCCCCGGCGTTTCCCGCAGCGGAAGCACCATCGCCACCGGTCTCCTGTGCGGCGTCGAGCGCAAGGGCATGGCCCAGTTCTCGTTCCTGATGGTGCTCATCCCCATCCTGGGAGAGCAGTTCCTGGATCTGCTCAAGGTGGCCACCGGCAGCGGCACGTTCGGCGCCGGCGTCGGCCCCTTGGCCCTCGTGCTGGGCTTCGTGGCGGCTTTCGCCTCCGGCCTGTTCGCCTGTAAAGTGATGATCGCCATCGTGAAGAAGGCCAAACTCACCTGGTTCGCCGCGTACTGCTTGGTCGTGGCCGCCCTCATCTTCTTCCTCAGCTAAATGTTCACGTACTTCGTATCGGACGTCCACCTTGGACTGGACGTGGCCGATCCCGCCGGCCGCGAAGCCCGCTTCGTGCGCTTCCTCCGCGAGATCCCCGTAATGCGCACCAGCGCCGTCTACCTCCTTGGCGACATCTGGGACTTCTGGTACGAGTACCGCGACGTAGTGCCCAAAGGCTCCGTAGAAGTATTTGCAGCGTTGCGCGAACTCATCCGCGCCGGCGTCAAAGTCTACTTCTTCCAGGGCAACCACGACATCTGGAGCTACAAATACTTCGAGGAGCTGGGCCTCATCAAGCTGGTCCAGCCCTACGAAGTCGACATCGACGGTAAACACTTCTGCCTGGGCCACGGCGACGGCCTCGGCCCCGGCATGCGCGGCTACAAATTTATGCGAAGGTGTTTCCATAACCGCGTGCTGCAGGTGCTCTTCAGCACCCTCCACCCCTGGCTCGCCTTCCGCCTGGGCAAAGGCTGGTCCAAAAGCTCCCGCCTCGCCAAAAATCAGGAATACGAATTCAAAGGCCCCTCCGAACCCCTCTACAAATACTGCCTCTCCTACCCTCACCCCGTCGACTACTTCATCTTCGGCCACTACCACTGCCACATCGACCTGCCCCTAACCCCCACCGGCACGCCCGTCGACACCCCCGTCGCCCCCACAACACCCACCGGCACGCCCCGTCTCCTTCTCCTCCGCGACTGGATCTCCTGCAGCAACTGGATAGAATTCGACGGCACCACCTGCCGCTACATCGAACAATAACCCCTCCCAGCCCCCAAGCACCCCACCCGCACTCTTAGCGTCTCCCACTCCTATGTTCCCGAAGGTCCACTCCTGAGCACCTTCAGGCGCATTTTAGCCCCTTTTTGCTCCCGAAGGTCCCTCCCCCAGCACCTTCGGCAACACCCCACCGGCACTTAAGGGGACATTTCCCAGCACCCTAAAGTGCAAAAACGGCCTCAAATGCACTTAAGGGGACCTCTCCCGACACCCTAAAGTGCACCCATCCCTCACACCGGCCCCCTCAACCACGCCAATCTCTCCACCACACCCCACCTTGCCGCTACACATATATGTGTATTGAATAATGTGCCCTGTAGTGCGTTCTGTGGCAGATTGGTCGCAACACATAGCATGTGTAATGTGGCCCTGGGGGCATGTACGGGGGGTCACACATACTATGTGTAGAAACGAATGTGCCCTGCAGTGCGTTCTGTGGCAGATTGGTCGCAACACATAGTATGTGTGCTCTCGTTGCACTATGCGAGATACACAAAACAACAGTTTCGTGCGTCTCGCGAACACTTTTTTGCGGTATTTGCCGTGAAATATGCCACGAAACACACGCAATACCCGTTTCGTGCGTTTCACTATTTGGGCTTGGCGTCAGCACGGCAGCAGAGACCCTGATATGTTTATGCCGTCCCAGATCATTCGAGCAGGCTATAAGGTTATTTTCTCTCCCAACCACTTATAAGTGTGGCCAGAGGCCCCTGGAAATCCTTGGCGTTTTCACG
>JAILDI010000057.1 GCA_024689525.1 Bacteroidales bacterium | reverse complement strand
GCATAATGTGGAATCCATCCTCATATTCTCCATCTCCTTTAACTCCGTGGATAAGAGTGCATTTCTCTTCCAGAGTCATCTTTGAAACCAACTGGGCCGCACGCTCCTTCGCCTGCTCCGGAATCCAGGAACCTCTCATTTTAACAGGGGCGATTTTGCCCTCGGGAGTGAACACCAGTTCGTCTATGCACACGACCCTGTCGTTACGGTTCGTTGAACCCAGCGGATGCCTATGGTAAATGATTAGATACTTGCCGCTTTTCGGATCCTGTACCACACTGTGGTGTCCTGCTCCGGTTCCAATTTCCGGATCAGACTGCAAGATGGTCTCTTCCCTTTTGAAGGGACCTAAAGGATTGTCGGCAATTGCATAAGCCACCCTGTAATTGTCTTTGGTCCAGGAACCTTCGCTCCACATGAAATAGTATTTCCCTTCTTTGTAGAGCATAAAGGGGCCCTCGACATAGTCCTGCGGGGTCACTTCTTTGACAAGATCACCGTCTTCAAAAGGAATCAAGGACTTGAAATTTGGAGCCAGGCGCACCACATTGCAATGCTTCCATCCACCATAATACATATACCAGTTTCCGCTTACCGGATCGTGGAAAACATGCTGGTCGATGGGCTGAGCACCATTGACGATATTCGGGATAAGTGGTTTCCCCAGCAGGTCCTTGAAGGGCCCGGCAGGGCTCTTGGAGAAGGCTACACCGATGCCTCCAACATCTCCCTCATGGACATCATTGGCCGAGAAGAAAAGATAGTACGTTCCATCCTTCTTTACCACAGATGGTGCCCATATGCAGCGCCTGGCCCACTTGACTTCATCGGTGGAAATAATCCTTTGATGCTTGGTCCAGCGCACCATGTCTTCTGAGGAAAACGCATCCAGATACGTTTGCTCATCAAATGCGAGGGACCTTGTGGGATAAATCCATAAAGTATTGCCATCTACGAGCCCTTCTGGGTCAGCATACCAGCCATTTATAACCGGATTTGACCACAGCCCTTGGGCCGATGCAGCTACTGTTATGGATGCGGCAAAAAGGAACGCAACTAATCTATTCATTGTTCTGTAATTAAATCTTCTTCATCCCAATTGTCCATACGGACATATCCGTCAAGGACCTTGAAAGCAAAGGTAACAATATCCATATACAATGGCAAATGGTCCGAAGGATTCGCATCGTCATTGCGGTAATCGCCGGGGAAACCGCCACGGATGACATCGGCTACGCCCACACGGCTGTAGATGCCTTCGGTAGCAAAGATATAATCCAGACGGGAGCGGCCGTGATACATAGATGGTTTGAAAGCTGTGCCGCCCTTGTAGTAGATTACGTCTTTAAGACTGTTGGCGATAAGAGGGTAAACCTCGTAGCATACCGAAGCGGTGGGTTCGGAATAAGCATAAGCAGCCTTTCCGTCATAAGGGCTCACAGCCGTCTTCTCCAGCGGAGAATAAGCGTTGAAGTCGCCTGCAAATATCCAGTTGGTTCGTGATGAATAAGCTGTATTGTCAAACGTTTGAGAAAGGATGTATTCCAGTTCAGTCTTGCGGAGGGAACCGTATTTGGCATATTCTTCGGCTTCCTTTACTCCGCTCTCATCATCATCAAGTGTTGGCCTTAGGTGCAACCCGACGACATCATACCCCGCCACCGAAATATGGATTGCGCCGTGAACTAAATTAGAGGTCAGTGTTTGTTCAACCGTTATGGGGTGTGATGAAGTTACGACAATAGGGTAAGCATCTTTGCTCACCTTGGCCGTATAGCCGTGACCCCAGCGGGAAGCGATAGCATCCAGATCTCCCTTGTTTTGCTCATCAATCTTATAATGCGCCTCGCACAACACCATAACATCCGGTGCCTGGGATCTGACCCATGCAACAAAACTATCGAAATTGTTATCGCTGTCACGTACCATGCCATCACAGACATTATAGCATAAGATACGGAACTTGTCATCCACATTGACCTGAAGCGGCTTAACCACACGGAAATCGCAACGCTCAACGCTTGTGGTCGATGATTTCGTCTTGGACAGAAATACACCACCAGACACATCTTTAAGGGAAATGGTATAGGATGGCAGCGTGCCTGCATTTACCGGAATGTGGAAAACCCGTGTCGAAGTGCCGGGGTTGAAGGTATAAGAGAAATCGTTCCGTCCCATAACCGCACCTGCGCTTGTGGAGAAGGTGAAACCGGCCACCGATGACGGAAGATTCTTGATTGTAAATTGCATGATAGCCCCAACGTGCGCAAAAGGAAGGCTCTCTCCGGAAGCTGTAGCTTTCATTACAGCAGGGACATACGAGTCGCTGATGAAAGCAATCGATTCAGGAAGTGAGAGCACCAGTTCTCCTGCCGATGAACTCCAGGCTCCGTCCCACCAGGGATAGGCGGCCTTTCCTGCAAACGTCCTTGCAGAAGGAATCTCACCGGTGAATGTGGCCGATGTTGTACCTTCCCCGCTTTCGAGAGTGAGTGAAGCCACATCGCCATTGTCAAGAAGGACGGCTATTTTGTCTCCCGTCTGCCAGGTGATGCTCCCATCAGACTCAACGCCGGCTTTGGATAGCGGTTCCATCGTTGCACTCAATCTGAGTGTCGTTGTTTCGGGCACAGGCGGAACAACAGGATTGTTTCTGTGGCAGGCAATGGCAAGCAGCATCATTGCGGCCAATATGCAATAATTCCTAGTCATCCCAATTATCATTTTTAATCGACATTTTTTCCGTGGAACCCGAAAGGAGAACGTTTTTCTCCAAATAAAGTTCCACCACAAGGCATTCAGGCTGAATATACCTATTCATAATCAATCGTCACTGTTTGTGAATAATACTTTCCGTCATCACGGTTTGCCAGGGCTTCAATTTCTCCGCCCCTATGCTGGTCCATTATTAGGCCAAGTTTCATCTCATGATAAGCCGTGAGCATAGCAATATCTCCCGAACTGTCTCCGGCAACCAGTACCGGCTGGGCTCCGCCGTAAAGCGGCGCGATAAGACTGTCTATGCATTTCACCTTTCCTTCTTTGAAAGGCTGCGTATAGGAAGACTCGTAATCTCCGCCATCGAACCGGACTCCATAAACCTCTTCCGGAGCAAAGCCAAGGCCATTATCGGGATTGCACGCAAGAGTCTCAACCACCCATTCCGGCGAAGCGGAGCATATATAAGGCGTGATGCCGGATTTACGAAGGGCGCTCATAAGGTTTTTCACGTCGTCCGAAATCACAATGCCTTTTTCGGCAACTCCGGTGAAACGTCCGTCGGGAGAAGCCCAGGTCTCGTTCCATACCCGGCCTTGTGAAAGCCAGTATGAGAGGCTCTCCTTCGCTATAACTTCAGGCAAGCCGCTGAAGAGCATCGGCTCCCAAAGGCAAAGTTCGCCGTATTCATAGTGCTTGCCTATTGCCTTGTAGAAGGCAAGGAAAGCGGCTCTGAAGTCCAGGTACTGATCCAGCTTATGAATCTCTTCCAATGACATTCCGCCCTCCTCAAGGGCCTTGAGGCCGCAATACTGCTCTTTCAGGCGCGCGCCCATTTCATCGGCAGTCATATCCAGTCCTTCCATAAGGAAATCGGTACGGGGAAGGCCCTGGAGGAAATTGCAGTCGGCGGCATCGGCAAAAAGTAGATTCTCTATCTGGTATACCATAAGGGTATGGGTTACGTCGTGGAGGATCGTGGTGTTGTCACAGTCGAACACTGCGTATCCACCCTTCGTCGTTTTATCCTTGAGGATGGAGCACAGTGCATCATATGTATCGCTTTCCCAATCCCCGCGCTCCAGTGGAGCTGCGCAGGAAAAGACGAACAACAATACCGGCAACCAGAAAAGCCTTCTCATTAATACCTACTCAAAGATTTCTTCTATAACACGGCCCCTCCAATACGGAAGCGGCTCAACGCCAAGCAGTTTTGCAAGCGTTGCGGTTACGTCCATTTCAACGCTTGGGGCTTCAATTTTGTGTCCTTTCTTAATGCCCTTTCCCCATATGAAAAGAGGTGTCTGGAGCGTTTCGTTTACGTATTCGGTAGAGTGATGCTGTCCGTGACCGCCGTGGTCGGAGGTGAGCACGAAAACAGTATTATCGTCCTGTATCGCCTCAACCAAACTCTTTATTACGCTGTCGATATGGGAAGCATAAGCAAGGTACTCTTCCGATTCCCAACCGTATTTGTGTCCTGTTGCATCAAGGCTACCGAAATAGACAAACGAGAAATGGGGGCGTATCGACTTGATATAATCAGCCGCTCCTGCCGCCTCTTCCCAGTCTCCATCCTCTGTTTGGGGAAATTGGATGCAGTTTGTCACAGCCGTCGAATCCACAATCGAACGGATTACATCCCACTGGAAGGTAACAAGGATGTCGCTTTCCGGATGAGTTTCCCTTTCAAGACGGAAGATCGTGGGCACCTCGCCACGGTTGTCGGTCCACGCCGGTGTAATGTCTGGACGGCGGGAGTCCCATCTCACATATCCGTGAAATTCCGGCGAGACTCCGGAAAAGAGGGACATCCAGTTTATGGCGCTGGCCGTAGGAAACACGCAGCGCTTGTCCAACGTCCAGGAGCCCTGTTCCATAATGCTTTTGACAAAGGGGAAATCTCCTCTGTCGAAACTGGCGGCCGACCATCCGTCAACTCCTATGAAAACCACTTGCTTCGGCACCTCATACGCATTAGGAGCGCAGGATGCGGCAAGGGCTGCCACAAGTATGGCAAATAATACTTTTTTCATTATTGTTGCAGATTTTTCAAAGAGGGGTAATCCCCGCTAAAAATCCAAATGCTTGAGCTCCAGCCTATCTCCTGGGCCTTTTCGGAGCAGGTAATGCCTGCATCTGACCGTTTCCCGTCGTAGCGGGTATTTCCGGGAGAGGCCGTAAGGTCATTGTCGTCACCCGGAGTACGGGTATAACCAACCGTATAGTCAAGGTCGTTCCGGTACCAGCAATTCCTGAGCGAGGTTGATGAACTCGAAGATCCGCTGTGGACACGACCGATTATGACTCCGTCGGTACGAGTGGTATTAACCGCGCCGAAATCAATCTTGTCGTTCCAGGCAAGACATCCGGAAACGTCCCATGTCTGGGTAGTCTTATCGGCCCCGCCGACAAGTCCGCCCTGGGCATTGCTGCCGTTGGTTCCTACCTTGACACTCATCGAAGAATAGCAGTTGGTCATCACAAGGGTGCCTTTATCCATAAGGTAGCCAAGGACACCGCCACTGAAACCTCCAGCCGTTGCGGTAATGCTTCCACTGGAATAGCTGTCGGACAGAGTGAGTTTCCTGCTGGTATTCACCGCACCCACAATGCCACCGTCCTGAGTCCCTCTTGCGGTTATGTCTCCGGAGAATGCCGATTCAGATATCTGCACGTCTCCCCACCAGGCCGTGGCAATAAGTCCGCCCGTGCCTTTGTCTCCGCTAAGAGTAGCCTCTACGCGACATTTGCTCACATTGCAGGGCCCCATAATGCCACCGATTCCGCCAAGATAACCATAGTCGCCCGGGCGGTTAGATGCGAACGTGCCCTCGGTTTTGCAAAGGGTTATATTGCAAACAGGAGCTTTGCTTCGGCCGATGACGCCTCCAATCTGGGATTTTGCCAGTAGATTGCCGGAAACAGAGCAATTGCTGATCGTAAGTTCCCCGGCAGCCTCATCGTTATTACCGACAATTCCGCCCACATTGCTTCCGGTACTGGATATCGTTCCGGAAACCGAGCAACCTGAGATGGAAGATGCCGCATCAAGTATTTCGCCGGCAATGCCGCCTGCCGTTCCCCGGGTCGATATTTCGAGTCCCTTCACAGTGCAATTCTCAATACGGCCGTTTGTAAGACCTCCTACAAGACCACCCACCGCCGATGTAGTACCCGTTATGGAAAGCCCGTCCACAATAACGTCGTGGATATAAGCCGGGGTATCGGTACCGCCGGCGCGGTATGCCAGCAATCCGCCACGGGAGGCGCTTGTGGGGTTGGTAATGATGGTTGCATCTTTGAATGTAACGCCAAAGACTTCACCCTTGAGCGCTCCGAAGAACGATGCGCTCCAGTTTGTCATTGAGAAGTTCTTGATGGTGTGGCCGTTGCCGTCGAAACAAATGGGATAGTTGTTGTTTATGCTATTGTTCTTGTACGTCCAGTCGACACCTTCCATATCAATGTCGTCCACAAGCTTGAAGTACAGTTTGGAGGCGCCCTCATTGGCCGGAATTAGCTCGTTCATGTTTTTAAGATGTTCGAGCGTCTTGATCTGGTAAGGGGCCGATGCCGTTCCGTCGCCTGCCCAGAACAGAGGTTCCTGAAGGTCATCGGCATCCAATGTAATCACGGTAACCATACCTCCGCCAAAGGAAAGCCCGTTCTCGCCCACAGTCTTCTCCACTTCTTCCACCTGGTCGCCTTCGCCCTTTAAGGAAAGAGTGTAAGTGCTTCCTCCCTCAAGGTCGATCTTCTCAGGCGGGAACATCATATAGGCAACCACGTTCCTGTTTTCGTCCGAAAGGTCCAATCCTTCAAGGCCGATGGAAAGAGATGCTGTCTTCTCTCCTGCAGGGTCGTTAGTCTGGGGTATTACAGCTTCAGGAAGAGTTATGGTTATAGCCTGAAGCGTAGCAAATCGCTGCGGGAGCTTGAATGAGAACTTCACCACTCCGTTTTGCTCCAGTTCCTGGCCTTCCATATCTGAGAAGACGACAGAACCATATGAAGCAATCCCGGATACTTTGGCATTCCACTGAAGGTGGGAAGTGTTTCCGTTGCCACTTTGGACCTGTCCCGTGTAGCTGCGGGCTTTCCACGCGGCTTCATCGGCAAAGGTTCCCGGGTACAGCACGGTAAAACTGTTCCCGCTAAGGGCTTTCCCGGAGAATCCAGCCTTGGAGGAGGTCATCCCTTCTTCGACTATGGTGAACACTTCTCCGTTGATCCTGAGACAATCTCCTTTCTCCCAGGCCATTGCAAGCCCGGGTGCGTCACCTGAAGTGAGTGATACCTTGGTGGAGATTGCCGGCGGAATCTCCGCGCTTATGAGCGCAGGGCCCGAAGTGTCTTCAATGGGGGGCAATCCTGGTTCTTCCTCCTGCTCCTGGGGTTTATCCTCCGGTTCATTCACCGGTGGCAGTTCCTGGCAAGCGGCCATCACCGCGGCCACAGCCACCATCATCCATAGTTTTCTTCTCATACGTACACAAAAAAGCGATAAACATTATCCATACCGTTTACCGCTTTTCGTGTCATTCATCCGGAAGAAGTTTATTATGCCGGGATTCAACTGCTTTAATGCTTTCTGCCGAAGGCAGGTCCTCCGGCATGGTTCCGCCAATGTCCTCTATGGCTTTCCGAACCTTCTTCCCTACTTCAAAATGTGCTTCATTGGCCTTGGCTTTTCCCCTTATCTTCTCTTTACGGATCTTATCCTCAGCCTGGGTCGCACGGAAGAGGTTGGCTGCCAGTTCTGTACTCCCCATATGGTCCAGGATATTCTGCCCCTTTTTCAGACCTTTCCTTTCATGGATTCCTTGCGCAGTTAGTCCGTTGTACAGCCCCTTGTATCCAAAGTTCTGGAATATAGCATAATCAAGTGGCGTAATAACACCCGCTTCATGTGCAGCATCGGCCAGGAGAGAATTATGTTTACGTAATTCTTCCCTTAGAAACAGGCGTTTGCTGTCTTCAGAGGTCAGGGCCTGATACGCTTCCATCTGCTGGATTTCAGCATACCGGGTCTGGATGGCGAAGTAGGTTTGGGCTTGCGCAATCTCGGTCTTTCTGGAGTCACCGTTTTGGGCGACCAGATAACAGGCATAGCGAGTTAATTCAATGTCTTGCGTAGGCTTTTCTGTAAAACCCGCCTTTACGATTTTCGTGACGTCACGAAAATCGTTCAGAATGGTTCCTACGCTGGATTTACAGGCTTGTTTTGCCTTTTCCAAAACTTCAAGGAAATTCTCCCATCTCTTGTATCCGAGATAAGGGGCGAGTTCTCTTGCCGACCAAAACTCCACTCCGCTATCATCGAAGTGTTTAATGCTTTCAAACAGGAAAGCTACCTCTTTCGTCAATTCATTCATATCTCTCAACACATTTTATTATTTGTGCCGCAAAATAGTAAACACAATTGACATAAAAAAGGTTTTCACATATTGCTATTTTCAAAAAAAGCGGTAAACAGTATGTCAAAGAACTAAAGAAATGTCAGGGGCAGGGCTCCCGTCCCTGACCGGAAAGGGATTATTCTACAACGTTCTTAAGGGTGGGATAGCCGTCGGTGTTATCCAACTTCCAGATGGAAGAATCCCAACCGAGTTCGATTGCCTTATCCTGGCAAGTGACACCGTCAGCGGCTTTAGTACCGTCAAAGCGGCCAGTACCGCCGGTAGTATTAGAAGTCTCACTGCCTGGAGTTCTGCCGTTCTTGTGGGAATAGCTCAGGTCGTTGCGATACCAGCAGTTCGTGAACGAGGTGGTACCTGAGGACTGGGCGGCACTGTGCATCTTACCAATGATAACACCGTCGGTGGTATTGTTGTTCTTTGGATATGAAATTGAACTGTGCCAAGCCAGCAAACCCGAGACATCATAGGTGCAGGTGGCTACTCCTGCTCCGCCGATAAATCCGCCTACGGCATTACCGGAATCACCGGAATAGATTTCGATGGTGGCATAGCAATTGGTTGCCTTAAATGTGATACCTGCGTTAATATAACCGGCCATTCCGCCAAAGTAACCCTGCCAGTTATTGATAAGACCGGCAATATAGCAATTCTCAATTGTGGTTTGTTTGGTGACGACACCTATCAAACCTCCAGCCTGGGAGAATGAGTAAACCTTGCCGGCAAAATAGGATTCGGTAATAGTCGTATTATTAGTCGTACCACCTACAAAGCCACCTACTCCTTTGGAACGGTTGGACTTGTAAGTCACGTCCGTCGTGGAATAACACTTAGTGATGGTTCCGTTCATATTACCGGCGATACCGCCAAGATAATTGACGTCATTGTTGGTGGCGTTGCCTTTGACCTCGCCTCCAATAGTCTTGCAGGAAGTGATGGTGATTGCACCGCCGGCTTCACCGACAATACCACCAAGAATCTTAGGACCTAGAATTGAAGTGCCGCTTACAGAGCAGTTGGTAATCGTTGTGCCGCCATTGTGGTTACGGCCAAGGATACCTCCGGTAGGACCGTCTGCACCACCGTTAATCGTTGCCCCGGATACCGTATTGTTTGTGAAGGTTCCGGCAGTACCGGTATTGGCGCCGGAAATGCCGCCCACACGGTTGGTGCCGGTGATGGTTCCATTAGAATAAGTGCAATGGTCAATGGTGCCACCTTTGTTGCGGCCTGTGATTCCACCTACAGCACCCACACCGGTAACATCAGCCGTCACATCGCAGTATTCAACCAAAGCGGAAGTACTGCGGGTAAATCCGGCAATTCCTCCAGCGTGAGACAGTGTCAATCCATCCAAATCAACATTGTTTGCAGCAGTCACTGAACCGGCGACGGTGCAATGGGAGATGGTCGGTGCTGCTTCATATACATAACCAAGGACACCACCGGCACCCATTCCGGCCGAGATCGTTGCATCCACATCACAATAACTGATAGATGCAGGCTTGCTGCTGCGACCGAGCACGCCGGCAGCATAATAACCGGTAGTTGCGATATTTCCGTCCACAGTGGCTTTAGTAATTGTAACATTGCCGTCCATAATATTACCGACGACACCACCTACATAACCCTGAGTCTGGTTGATGGTAAGATTGGTAACAGTATTGGTATTGGATGCATCGCCTACATTGACTGAGACTGCGGGATCACCCGTTGCCTCGATAAGGCCGATGAGGCCGCCGGCTCCCTGTTTGCTGCCGGATTCGGAATCGCGGAAGGAAACAGTCATACTGCTTGTCGTATTACCCTTGATGTCAACAGGGCCTGTCGTGCAGCCCACCTTGCCGATGAGGCCGCCGGCGCAGTAGCGGGCTGAGATAGTCGCATTTGCGACAGAGCAATCCGTCACGGAAGACGCCTCAGCGCGGAGACGGCCGATGAGGCCACCCACGTTCTGGGTATCCGTGCCATTCAGGTCGATATCACAGCCGCTGAGGTCGCAGCCGGAGATGGTGGAGTTCACGGCATAGCCGATCAGGCCGCCAACGCCAGTGGTCTCACCGCAGTTGTTGGTGATTGTAATATCCACATTCGTAGCATCGACATTCGTTACGGTGAGGCCGTTGGCAATACCGCAAAGGACACCTGCAGAGCCGTTGGAGCCACCGGTTTCGATGGTTGCATTGCTGAAAGCCAAATCCTTAACTTCACCACCTATTTCTCCGAAGAAAGAGGACAGCCCCATCGGGTTCTGCGCAATGGAGAAATTGCTGATGGTATGGTTATTACCGTCGAAGTAAATCGTGTATGGTGTATGAGGATCCACCTGGTTTACCTGTTCCCATGCGGTATTTCCAAGGTCAATGTCGTTGTCCAGCAGGAAGTACAGACCCGTGGTGGGATCGGCATCCATCACAACCTTCACGTTTCTGAGGTGGTAGGCTGTCCTGATGATGTAAGGGTTTGTCTGAGTACCGTCACCGCCCCAGAAGAGGGGTTCGTCCCAGTTGTCGTCGTTGAGTTTGATGTTGGTTACTTTGCCACCGGCAATGGTGAAGGCCGTAGTAACTTCTTTGGTCTTGATCCAGGGCTCATCCTGATCGCCTTTAACCTTGATGAGGAGTTTGGTTCCGGCGGGGAGGGCGTTGTCGTTCCAGGAAACCATCATGTAAACAGTGAGCACCTTGTCTGCGCCAAGGGTAATATAGCTGTTTGCGCCGTCCTTGAGGTTGAGGTCCATATGATCGGTAGTGCTGCCACCGCCATTGGTGGTGCTGAATACCGACAGGGGGGCGTCTGTGCTGTTAGTGGCATACAGGCTTAAAGAGTAAACCTTTGTGAAGTCGGCCGGGAGCTGCAGTGTAAAGCGCAGTGCGCCGTTCTGCTTGTTGGAGAAGGTCACGGTTCCATAGTCTGCAACGTCCTCGATGGCGTTCCACTCAAGGTGAGCCACACTGCCGTTGCCGTCCTGCTCCTGGGAAACGTAGCTGCGGGCATTGATCGCTGCAACATCGGCATAAGATGCAGGGTAGAAGACGGTGAAGGCCGTTCCGGCGACCGCTGTACCTTCGAATTCCGCCTGAGTTGCAGTAAATCCGGATTTGATGGAGAAACTTTCATTTCCGCTGCCGCCGGCAGTGGCGATGACACGGATTGCGTCGCCGGTTTCCCATGCGAGGGACATGCCGTTGCCCACGCCAAGGTCGGAAATGGCCACTTTAGTGATTTCTTCCGGGATGTTTGCGCTAATCACGGAAGGATTTGTCTTTACCTGCTCCTGGGGATTGTCATTGGGATTATCCACGGGTGCAGGGTCCTGTTTTGCACATGAAACCGCAATTCCAAGTGTGATGGCTGCCATCAACGCAGCGCTGAGGATTCTTTCTTTTTTCATAACTAGCATACGTTAATGGTTAAAAGTCTTCGTTGAAGAGATTCTCCTCTTCATAATCGAGGAGCATTTTCTTCCCGCTCTGACAGAAATTGCATTCTGTCCATAGTTCCTGAACCACTGTGTCAGGAGCCTGGTAAATGTGTTTTTTGTCCATAATTATTTGGTTTTGTTGTTCGATAATATCCAGTCTATATATATTGGCATGTGATCCGAGCCGCCGCGCATGCCGTCGTGCTCGTCCATGATAAGTTTCCAGTATTTAACTTTCGTGCTTCCGGAAGTCACATAAATGTGATCCAGCTGATAGCCGTTCTTTTCAACCGTCTCGGCATATCTCCGCATGGAAGAATATGCGGCGTTCTCTGCTTTTGCGGCCTTCTTCTTGGCATCCACCATAAAGTCGCTGTTCTCTATCCAGTCGAGGGCGGGATTTCCGTCCGAGCAGTTGAAGTCGCCGGTGCACACGGACGGATATGTTCCGGCTATTTCCCTTATCTTGTTGAGGAGTAGGCGTGATGACACCAGCATTGCCTCATTGCTGAGGAAGTCGTAGTGCGAATTGAAATGGAAGAATATCTTCCCCGTTTGTTTATCTTTGAACTTGGCCCAGATGCAAAGGCGGGAACTGCCGCCGCCGAAGCCGTTTTTCTGTCCGGGATTCTCGGTGTACCAGAATATGCCGTCGTCAAGTCTTTCCACCCTGGAGACCTTCCAGAATATGGCGTTGGAGAAGTCTGGCTTTTCCAGATTGGTCGATGCAAAAATTGACTCGTACTCAGGTCCAAGAAGGCCGACAAGGTCGTGGTACTCCGGCTCGAAAGGCTCCTGAACGCCCATTACGTCAAAGCCGTATTCGTTTACAACCCATTTAATATAAGGTAGTCTTTCCTCCCATGTCGGACGATTGGGATCGTCGTGCTTGTATTCGATATTGAAACTTGCGATACGGATGGTCTTGCAGGTCCAGTCTCCCTTGGACGATGTCACTTTCTTATGCCACGTTTCATACTCCGCCTTCGCTTCCTTGTTCTTGTCCACGATTGTGGCGGTCCTGGACGCATCCTTAATTACATCCATCACACTCTGGCCGATTTCTGCTTCCGAAGTAACCACGAAGCGTATTTCAGCGGCATGGCCATCTTCAGGAGCATAGGCCCAGGCGATGTAAACCGATCCGTTCCCGGGGGCACAGGCAACGGGCGATACGGCATCCATCCTCCCGTCCAGCCTCATACCACCATACCAGGATTTTCCTTCATCTTCAGAAAGATAGACATAAAGCCCGTCCGGGACATAACAGAGGCGCTGGTCCAGACGGCCGTTTTTTACCAGAAGCCACTTGCCGCTTGGAAGAATGGTCAGGCTATAATCCTGGAACGGTGTGTAGAAAAGAGGGGACGGTTTACTCCAGCTTTGTCCGAAATCAGCCGAGACGCTCATATATGCCCACTCATATCCGTGAGCCTGCATAAGCATCGCAACGCGGCCATCTCGCAGAGGAACAAGAACGGGGCGGTTGTTCCCGTCGGCAATTTTCTGGTCGATGTCGATGCCGCCGCCGAATGGCATCCAGTTGTTTCCCCTGTCCATTGACGCCTCGATTCCAACGCTGGAACCACCCTTCTGAACAGGACGGATGAGCATTCCACTGCGAAGGGCTATCCAGGGATTTCTCCGCTCGCCACGCTCGGTCGAAATGACAGATGGTTTATTCCAGGTATCTCCGCCGTCGGGGCTGCTAATCGAATAAGTATCGGCACCGTATGAGTACGTAAGCGAGAGAATCCCGTCGGGCGAGCCAGATAGGAGAACAGGCAGAAGGGCCTGAAGTATGAACGTAACAAGTGTCATCTGTACCGTATTGCTATTGTGCCGAATTCAATGAAAGTCCAGTTCTCGTGGTTGGGACGCAGGCTCCAGTTGTCGGAGCCCTCAAGGGCCAGGGAATAAGACTGTTTGCTTATTGGTGATATCCTCACGAACACCGTCTCCTGCCCGAAAAGTGAAGACGGCAATTCAACCTGATGGGCGGTAAGGCCCAGGCCGCATTCCAGAGAAGTAACGTAATGAACTCCGTCTATGTCCTTTTCCCACCAGGGGAAAGGACGGAGAGTGATTGGCGGTATGTCCAGTTGAGCATATGACTGGCCGTCGGACGACACTTCAATACCCCAGTACACCGGGCACATCCTGGTGTTGTATGCACTGTTGTCACCGGCGGCGAAATTGAAGTCAAGCAGAAGATATTCTCCAGTCAGGCCTTCCGTGCTGAACTGGACCACGACCGAATTGCCGCAACCGTTGCCCCAGTCCCACCAGTTCTTGGCCTTGGTCCTCACCTGCATCGAGCCTCTGATCACCTGGCCGCGATGGCCAAGGACATAACCGTTGTCCGGCTCAACTTTGGGATTGTTAAGGTCCCGGCCGCGATACGTCGATGCTTCAAAGTCTGTCCAGACATACCCGTTCCCCACATCTGGAAGTACTTTCTGGCGCTTGATATAGTGCATCACACCCTCTGAAGTGCGGAATTCATCGGCATTGTCGTTCCAGTTCCATTCGCAGATTGTAGCAAAAGAAGAATTGCCCTCCCACTGAAGGCCGAAACCCTCTTCTTCCAGGACCCTGATCTGCGGCGCTTGGACTTTCCCGTAACGGACAAGGTCGGACTTGACCACTATTCCAGACACTGTCCCCGTTCCTTGCGGTACTCCGTTTCCGGTCCGGCGCCACGGCACCTTGTGATTGAACACGGCATAGAAGGGTGTTCCCTCGCTGTCGGTCATAAGGGTCTGCCAGGTTCCCATCATGGCGGCATAAGACTCAAGGATGTCACAATAGGAGCCGTCCTTGAACACGAATTCACTCTCAGGAATGCTCACCCACGTGTAAAGATCATCGTCGGACAGTTCTCCCGCCCTGCGAATCCTCACGGGGACATCGGCTGCCGTGCCTGGTTCTACGGAAATCACGGCGCCATTGGGGATTTCACGGACCACTCGGCCATTATCATCGACCACCGCATCTGAGATGTCGATCTTGATATGTGAATAGCGCTCAAGTTTTCTGGCCTCTGGATCAAGATGCTGGAAAACCAGTTTTACGCCCCGCCATGAATCGCCGTCCTGAACCTCGATATAAGCCGTACGGTTGTTCTGGGTGTACGATACGCTGCGGTAGTTGGATTGCACTGCATCGTCAAGGTTGGGGTGCGCTGGAGAGGATATCACTATCCCTTCCAGAATCGCCGATATGAGAAGTGCTGCAAGCATTACTTATTATATCGTATTGCAATGTAATTGATGGCGTTGTTGGCTTTTGAAGTCGAGCCCGCACTGCCGTTCACGAACTTGGTGTCACAATAGCCCTGAGGAGTATTGCCCGCAGTGTTTGCGGGAGTGAGGCGGATATAGACATCTTCAAGGTCAAGCATATCAGAAGGCAGGGTGATGTTGATCGGCTTGTAACCGGCACTTTGCCAGGGTTGGGTCATCGACCAAAGGACAATGTCCGGGACGGTATACGAGCCTATTTCCTGCCACTGCGTGCCGGAAGCATTGCTTTGTGCCCATTCCACCTTCCAGTTAACCGGACTCTTTCCCTCCTGCGAGGTGTTGAGCGTAGATATTTGCAGGGAGAGCACGTCTGTGGAAATGTTTTTTGTGGAGAAGTGAAGTTCCCAGGAATAGAAGTCTCCAGAGTTGCTTATCCACATCTCCCTCATCCAGGCCATGGGAAGTCCCGCGCTTGCGAGAAGCTGGCCTTTGTCCACGCTCCCCTTGTACGAGGCGCCATAATCGGAACCATCTTCGAGAGTAACGCCGAACCCGTTCTCATTCGTACATCCGCTGAACACCGGGCCGAGATAACTCTGGTCGTATGAAGGATAACACCAGGTATTGTATGTGGTGTTGTAGGAGCCGATCTGATAAGTATGAGTCATTGTACCGGAGCCGGCCGTAGCATTCCAACTGTGATTTGCATTTCCCTGACGGAGATACCTCCACTCGCATACGAGTGCGGAGAAACCGTCGGTGAAGTCATCGGCAAAACCAAGGTCTTCCCACCGCTGATGCCTAAGCTGAAGAAGTCCCACGTTCTGGAAACTCTCGTATGTTTCGCTCACGACAATTCCGCTGAGCGGACCGCTGCCATCGCCGATTTTCCGGCCGTCCCTGCGGTAGGGGCAGGTAGTATTGGTAAAGAGGTATATGCTGCTTCCTTCCCTGTCGCGGACAAGGGAAGCGAACTTCGTTACCCTGTCGGCCTTGTAGATGGATGTATAGCCCTCGTTAAGAGGAGTAAGGCCACCCTTGCGGATGGAGAATTCGCAGTCCGACAGAGTCACCCTAGTATAGATATCCGTGTCCTTGAGGGCCGATATGTGCATTGTCTTGGATGGAATGCCCCCTTCTCCTACGACTACCGTAGACGCAACCATTGACGAACGGATGTTGGAAATGACATACCTGTCAGGATTGGTGTATTTGCGAAGCTGTGCACCGGAGAGGAGCAGAATCACTTTGCTGAAAGGCTCAAAGACATTGTCCTCTTCGCTGATAGTCTCCAAAAGGAATCCGTACTTTCCGTCGATGCTTTCAAATACCGCACTCTTGTCCGTTGCGGTATAATCAATAGATGTCGAAGTCCGCCTGGGGTTCTCCGTAACGTTCCGGGATGCCCTGTCGCTCACTATATAGCCTTCAAGGTAAAGGTCGTCGTTTATCACCACCGGTTCAGTCCCGGCCATGGCCCTTATATCCTCGAAGGATGCCGGAACGCCTACGTGGTTGCCGGAAGAAGCACTGGTAGCCTGGGTAAGGTTTATGTCCCTGTGCATTTTCTGGCCCCAACCGTTGGTCCAGGAAAGAGTGAGCACCGCGCTCCTGATTCTGACGGAACTGGCGTTGTCTTCCGTCCTTATCACAATGGCATCGTCCCTGATGCTGCACGCCTTCACCCAGTCATTGGCATCGAGGTCCAGATATCTAACCGTTGCCTTTACCGCAGATGTGGGAAGCGTAAGCGTTGCTGGGACATAGGTGTCACCCATTTTGTTATAGACGATGACGCTTGAAGACCTTATGGAAAGTGTGTCTGTTACGCCTTCTTGCCTGACCACGACAGTATCGCGCCTAATAGCTTCGTCCGCGCTGAATACTATCCTTGTAAATCGACGGATACCGCTGTTGGGCTGTACCGTCACCTTGAGAGTCCCGTCGGAAGTGAAGCTTGTTGCATCAAGCGACGCCCACGGCGCTTCGTCCAGCATCCGGACAGTACCGGACAGATTGGCGTAAAACGGTATTTCAATTTCACCACCAGCCTTTGGCGACAGGACGATTTCGGGCACGGCGCCAAGTTCCACGGCCTCGGGCAGCTGCATATCGTTGCAGCCCGATGCAAATGCCAGACAGAGTATTATTGGTAATAATGCCTTTTTCATACGCCTTCTAATTGTATTGGACTGTAAGTTCACCGAAACGGATCATAGTATATACCGAAGAGTAATTCTTGATGGTTCCACCTTCCGGAGTGAGGAAATCGTTATCGAGGGAAACATTGGAGGCCGCGCGTATGCGCACGTATACCTTATTTTTACCAAGAAGCGACGCCGGAAGAGGCGTGACATACTGGTGCAGGCCGGGAACCGAGAAGCCTCCGACCACCGCACTCGACCACGTCACAATGGGATGCATTGCATATATATGGTCGATGGCTGTGAACGACACGCCGTCCGTAGAGTATTCCACCTTATACTGGGTAGGACCCTGGATGTCGTCGGTTGCTCCTCTGGTAGAGCCCTGGGCGGCACTCCAAACGAGTACCAGGGAACTTCCCGACAATCCTGCGGTGGAGAAGTTGATGCAGAACCACGGCGCCGCATTCATGTCGGAAATATTGTCGGATGCCCAGAAATAACCGCCGGTTTTGGCAAATGCCAAGGCCGCGTTGGACACCTGTCCCTTGTAGTAACCATCAGTTGCCGGGGAAGCGTTATAGTTGGTAAGTGAGTTGAAGTTCACTGCAGTCTGAATTGCGGCAAGACCTTCCATATTACTTGTAATGGATCCCTCTCCGTCGAGTCCGGCCTCTATTGCCGCAGCCCCCTTGAGTTGAGTTCCGTCCCAACCCTTGTGCCATGAGAAGATAACCTTGGAGAATCGTTCCCCTTCCTGGACGATGTCGCTCTCCTCCATCGGGCGCAGCTGATACTTGCCGATATCACCGCCACGGGCCCATCGCGGCAGGTTGGTGTGGACAAGAATGCCCGTCACTGAACAGGTGCCTTGAGGTACGCCGTTACCATACCTGCGCCAGGTTACCGCGTTGTTGATAAGCAGATTAATGTCGTTTCCGTTAGCATCCACCATACTGCAGGGCGTGGTATCGAACTTCTGGGGGGAAGACTTCGAGCCCGACTCGTTGGTTTTCATTCCGGCAGGGTTGAGCGCACTTACCGCAAGGGAATAACCGTCGTGGCAGTTGGTATATGCTCCGTGCTTGAAGCTCATCTCCAGGCCGGATATCTTCACCAGCGTGTACATGTCGGAGTCGGCAAGAGAAGAAAGGGTTTTTTCTCTTACGACAGGAGCCTCGTTCCCGTTGACGGCTATGGCCCCGGCGGTGACGCCCTCAATGGTATAGCGCAGCGGGTTGGTTTCCTTGACGATAGTGACCCCGTTCAGATCCAGAAGGACTTGATTGCCCTTATGAACAATATTGTCGGCACGGGTCTGGAACAGAATCCTGAATCCGGACTTGCCGTCGGCGCTCTGGATATATCCGGTCCTGCCATTCAAGGTCTCGTCCAGAGTTGCCGCATCGGTGTTGGGGGCGGTTTCCATATTGGGAGAATCCATATCGGAAATAATCACGCCCTCCAACGCTCCTTCCGTGGTAAAGTAGAAGCTGCTTCCGGTTACCATACCCTTAAGCTCGTCGAAGTTTATACGAGGCACCTTTCCCTTCTGAGTGAGGATATAGTTAAACGTGGCCGTTATTCCGGATGCATCGGTGAAAGGGAAGCTGAGCGTTGCGACGCGTTCGGTGGGAGATTCGTTCTCTTTCATATCCACCACGAAGGCCTGCCCGTCAGACGATAGGCCTATGGTTGCCCAGGAAGCATTTGAAGTTGCAGCCTTGGCAACTGCTCCGATATAAGGTGCAAGATTGGAAGTGAAAGGAAGTGTAATGGATGCCGCAAGTGAAGAATACTTGGCACCAGTTATGTCTGCAGGGAAACTCAGGTACGGAGCCTGGTCTTTCTGGGTGAGTTTAACTGACGATGTGTACGCCTTATCCAAGGCATCGGTATATGAGACAGTGAGAACAGCAACCCTCTCTGCTCCGCTTAAAGCCTTGACATTCATTTTAACGGCACCGTTCTCAACGGACAAGCCCTCAAGCCAGGACACCGCTGTGCCTTCCTCGCTTAAGGCGCTTACCTGTATCTTCCCCTGTTCGGAAGCGGGAAGGTTAGTGGTGAAGGGCATCGAACCGGAGGCCGCGTTTCTTGGAATGTCCTCTGCAGATGACTGGAATGTCAGCTCGATATCACCGAACCCTGCCTTTTGCACCATAGACACCGACTTGGTAATATTTGCCGATGTAATCTCTATTACCGCTTTACGGGAAAGACCCTCATTGGCATCGTACAGGAATTTCACCTGGCCAAGACCGTTCCCGGTGGCATTCTCTATACGGGCCCACTCGCTACCTTCGGTCAATGATGCTGTCCAAGAGCCGTTCGCATAAATAATAACCGGGGTGCTGCCCTCAGTGGCCTCCAGCTCCACTTTTTCACTTGAAATGGAGAGCGGCTGGGAGAACTTGAATTCTTTTTCGCAGGATGCGGCTGTCAGCGCAATAACTGCAAGTATAAAGATCTTTCTCATTGCTCGTAGGCTTTATTGTCAAGGGCACCCTCGGAGAGTGCGACTTCGGTATCGGGAATAGGATAATACTCGTGGCAGGGACGGATGTTGTTTTTCAGCTGCTTGTAGTCCGTGAACTCATACGTGCGCTTAAACCAGACGCCCCAGCGGACAAGGTCGAACTTACGCTGGAACTCTCCTAGCAGTTCGCGTCCGCGTTCCATCTGGATTTCGTCCAGAAGACGGTCGGCGGTTGTGAAAGTTCCGTAAGGGGCGATGCCAGCCCTGGTCTTTACGGCGTTCAGATGGGCTATCGCCTTTTCTGGCTCACCCACGGCATTATAGCATTCGGCGAGCATTAGGACGGCATCTGCATACCTGAAGATTGGATAGTTGTTGCTATCGCGCGTATTAATCATATTGTAGCACCAGAATTTGGGACCGGGCCAGCTGCGGCTGAAAGCCTTGCCGTTCCATTCGTAGACTATGGCCCAGCCAACCCTTCGGTCCGGGCTGCCTTTTATGAACAACCCGTTATGCAGATAGGCATTGGGGCGCATAGGCTGCCACACTATGCACTCTTTGCCCAATTCCGGAATCTCTACTCCGTTAAAGGTACAGACTCCAGTATTGTCGTTCTTGTTAAGAGGATATGGCATCAGCACCGCTCCATAGTTGGCCGAATACTGGAGACCTCCTGGAGTGTCGGTGTGCTGAATCTCGAAAATGCTTTCAGGAGTATTCTTGATGCGGAAGGCAACGTCGGCGAGTGGATAGTTCGCCTCTGTGAGTTCTCCGTATACTTCTTCCAGTTCCTCCAGAGCCTTGATTGCCCTGTCCCACCATTGCTTTGCGTTGTCGGGGTCCTTGCAAGCATTCCACATCGCCATTTTGGCAATGAGCATTTCGGAGAAAGCCCACCCGGCCCTCTGCAACCCAAGGTCATAGGTGCGTGCCTTCGGAAGGGTGTCGACAGCAAACTGCAACTGGTCGATGAGTTTTGCACGCGTTTCAACCGCACTCATTCTGGGAAGATGACGGACCTTGTCCAGGGTTGGCCTGTCTCCGACATATTCCTCATAGTAAGGAACATCTCCGAAGAAGGAAGTGAGAATGTAATACCAGTATGCCCTCATAGTCAGGGCTTCCGCCTTGAACTGCGCATAATCTTCAGGGTCAATACCGGAATTCTCCATTGCCCACAGTGAGAAATTGGCATTTCTTACACCCGCATAGGCGTATTCCCACACAGTATTTCCAAATCGTGCATTTGCAGGAGTTACATCCATCTGAGCGTCCTGTGTGCCCGACTGGATATGGAACAGGTCTGTGCAGCCTTCGGTGGCGATGCCGAATTCGAGCGCATAAATGGTTTTCAGCGGTGTATATGTGGCCGTAACGCACGCGTCGGCCTGCTGGAGAGTCTGAACGAAATCGGGAGAAACGAACATATCTCTGGGCTCCTTGAGAGAGCAGGATGCCGCAGCAAGCAAGGCGGCTGCTATGAACATTGACTTTTTCATACTAATACCTTACTTGAATTGAGAATACCACTTTGCGGGCCTTGGGATATGCACCTACGTCCATTCGTCTGATTTTTGAACCTGATGCGTCGGAAGAGACATCCGGGTCGAATCCGTTGTAATACTTGAACAGCAGAAGATTATTTCCCGACAGGGTGAATACCACGTCTTTCAGGAAAGTCTTCTTGCTAAGGTTAAGAGTGTAACTCAGGCTCAAATCCTGAAGGCGCAGGTAGCTGGCATCGAAAACCATAAAATCCGACGGGACGGCGACCTCGTAGTTTCCCGCCCGGGGAATGTCGGACTCGGGGTTCCTTATGGGGTGCCAGGCGTCCAGCATAAAGCGATATTGGTTTGTGTAGATACCGCCAGCCATATAGAACATTGTGTAGTTGAAGATCTTGCCGCCAAGGCTGTAGGTCCAGTACATGTTCAGCTTGAGGTTCTTGTATCTGAAGGAATTGTTCAAACCGCCATAGATAAATGGATCCGCATTGCCAAGGTAACAAAGGTCGCTCTGGTTAAGCACGCCGTCGTGGTTCACGTCTACATATCTTGGAAGACCGAGTGAACGGGATGCCGTCTGGCCGGCATAAGCGTGGGTGATCTCGTTTCTTTCGACCTCTTCCTGGTTGTGCCACACACCGGCATAGTGGAAGCCCCACAGGGAATTGAGCGGGTATCCCTTCACATAACCCAGCATCATATAAGGGTTGTTGTTGGGAGAATTGTACACCGAGACAAAGTCTTCCGTACCCACATCCAGGACCCTCTGGTCATTATGTGAGATTGTGAACGAGGTATCCCATGTAAAGGCCTTTCGTACAATATTCCTTGAATCGATTGTAAGCTCGATACCCTTGTTCGATGTGGCACCGAGATTCTGCATTATCTTGGAATAACCAGTGCTCTTGGGAACCGAGACCTCCAGCAGAAGATCCTTTGTCCTGGAGTCGTAGGCCTCAAGGCTCGCAGAGAGACGGTTATTGAAGAACTTACCCGTAAGGCCGATATTGTAGAGCGTCGTCGTTTCCCAGGTAAGGTCCGGAGAAGAAATCCTGGACGGACGGTAAGATGTTACCCTTGAACCGTCAATCAGATAACCGGAAAACGATGTCACTGCCGCCTGCGAGAGGAAATAGCCGATGGCATCATTACCGGTCTGGCCTACGCTGAGTCGGAGCGAGAGCTCATCGACATTCTTCGCTCCACTCATGAAGGGCTCGTTATGGATGTTCCATTTCGCTGCGGCCGAAGGGAAGAAACCCCATTTGCGGCTATCGGCAAAATTGGATGCGCCATCGACACGCCCCGTTACTGTTAGGTAGTAGCGCTTGCGGTAATTATAGTTTGCTCGCGCCAGGAATGATTCCGTCGTCTTCTTTCTGGCGTATGAGTCAATCGTGTATGTCTCCTTGTCCTGAACCGCGCCAAGGTCGTTCCATGCCATGGAATCTACAAGATAACCCTTGCCTTGAGCGCTCATCCTGGTGTAATCTATGATAAAGCCGGTAAAGCCCGCAACGGCATCCAGATGGTGGATTTTCTGCCAGTCTTTGCTCACATTCAGGTTGGCCTCGAAAGTGTGATGGTATTCCGGAAGGGATTCCTGGTAGGCGTCACCGCCCTCACGATCCTGTTTGGCCGGAAGGGTGGAAGCATAATAGCGGAATCTCTGCCTGTCGAACTGATAGAAGTTATACTGAGTCTTCAGTTTGAGCCAGGGAAGTAGCTGGGCCTCTCCCCAGATTGTCTGGCTGTTTGAGAAACGCCTGTAAAAATCAGTTTCGTTCTCTATTACGGACACGGGCGTGTTAATCACGCCTCCGTTGTAATAAAGGGGGTTGTAATTATCCCTTTCGCCGATAAGCGGAGAAAGATACATTGCAGAATTCCACCACGCGGTTCCTCCGATTTTAGTGAGCGGATTTTCCGTACGGCGGAATGTATAATTCATCTTGTAGCCCACTTTGAGCCACTTAAAAAGCTGGTGACTGATAGAGAATGTGTCCGTGAAGCGCTGCTCACCAGTCTTTTTGATAATACCTTCATTGTCGGTATAACTGGCGGAGAAGAAGTACTTTGACGCCGAGTTTCCTCCGCTCAGGGACAGGTAGTAGCTCTGATAGGGAGCCACCTGCGTAATAGCGTCAATCCAATCCGTTCCTTCACCATAAGAGAACGGATCCGGGACTGTCATTGACGACACGGGCTTGGAATCCGGATACTCATAACGGAAATATGAATAGTCGTTACGGTAGATGGCGAACTCCGTAGCGTTCATAATGTCCGGCTTGAAAGGCAGCATTGAGATGCCGGCAGTCGCCTTGAATGTGATAACCGGTTTTGCCGATGCCTGGGTGGATCCTGCCTTGGTGGTAATGAGGATAACGCCGTTTGCGCCCCTTGCTCCGTAAATGGCAGTGGAAGAAGCATCCTTCAGCACCGAGATGTCTTCAATGTCGGCCGGATTGATGTCATTGAGGTCGCTGACCGCATCCATTACTCCGTCAACGACGATAAGAGGCTCGTTTGAAGCCTCGATGGAACGGGAACCACGGATTCGTATAGAGGTGGTGGCACCAGGTTCACCGGTTGTGGTCATAATGTCGGCGCCGGCAATCTTTCCCTGCAGGGCCTGATCCACCGAAGTCACGGGATTATCCCTGATTTCTCCCATCCTTACGTTTGAAACGCTGCCGGTAAGGTCTTCCCTTCGCACGGAGCCATAGCCGATTGCCACGGCCTCGTCAAGGACGAAAGATGCATCCTGCTGCATCACCACGTCTATCCTTGCCCTTCCGTTCACCTTTTCCTGCATATCCTTCATGCCGATGTAACGGAATTCGAGAATTCCCTGGGCATCGCAGGAAATGGAATAATTACCGTCTAGATCGGCCATGGCGGTAGCTTTTGGCGTACCGCCTTCACCGGGAACAAGGACGACGGCTCCAGGAAGAGGATCCCCTCCATCGTCTGTTACACGTCCCTGGACGGTAAGTGTTTGGGCACCGGCCAACACGGGGAAAAGAAGCGCAATGCACGCCACTGTAATAAGCTTTTTGGCCAGTGAAAATGATTTTTCTCGTTTTTTCATACGAAAACGGTTATCAGTTAACGCAAAGATACGCCCTCTATATTATTATAAAGGGAATAGAAGTACCTAAAAAAGAAAAAATAGTCCCTAATCCTGAATCACCGGGGCAAAAAGGACAGAATCCTCCCTGACAGGAAAACCCAGTACAGGAATTCCGTCTTCGCCCCAACTCGCCTCCTGCATACGGCAGGAACGGTTGTCGACGGCGTGCATATCCATAAAACGGGACTTTCCGTTGTACAGGATAAAGAGCTGGTCATTCGATTGGAAAAAACTCAGATGACCGGGTCCAAGGACGCCGGTTTTCTCGCACTTGGAGAATACAGGTTCCGGCTGCTTGTGCCAAGAAGCCGGATTAAGGGGATCGGAATCGGCGGAAGAGACCAAAAGGCCCTCGCAATAATAAGAGGTATAGGTTTCGCTTGCCGCATAATAAACAAGGAGTCTTGTGGAATCCCTTGAATAAAGGAATGCGGGGCCTTCGTTAACGAGGGCGGGTGAAGGTGTCGATGTTCCGTCTTCGTCTATCCATTGGCACTCCCATTCATATTCCGGAGTGGATATGACAACTTTGGGTGAATCTAGAGTCCACGGATTACGCATCCTGGCTATATAAATGTTCCATCTGGAGACCTTTCCCGGTTCCACCGACTCGGTTCCGGACCATAACAGATATCTGACACCGCGGTGGGAGAAGGTTGTGGGATGTATATCCTTCACATTGCCCGTCTTTATCCAGCCAAGCATTTTGAAAGAGCCGTCAAGAGGGTCGTCTGCAGCGTTTTCCATCACATAAATATGCCTCACGTCACCGCCTTTGCCATTGTCGGAACTGAAATAAAGGTACCATTTCCCGTCCATCCTGTGAAGCTGGGGTGCGGAAATATGATATATATCTCCGGGAGCGTACACGATATGCTCCTGTGCACTTGCTATATCGGCAATTCTGGAGGCTTTCCATACCGATACGTGGTCGTTCATTGTCTGCGTATAGTAATAGCTGCCGCCGTGATAAATAAGACGCGGAGAAGAACCAACCGGGAAAATCGGATTTGTGAACGTATCGTGTTCTACCGGAGGGGTGGAACGGCCCGGCCCCAGACATGAAACGGCCAGAGCAAGAGTAAGGATATATGCCGATAGTCTTGACATCAACTGCGAAGTTAACCATTTTATACGAATTATATCGCACTTGTACCATTTTGTCCTTTTTTTGTCCCGGATTGTCCCCCGACACAATTTTTTCCCGGATAGTTTGATTAACTTTGTATCTGTGAGAAACAGACTGTGCACCCTGATTTGTCTTTTGATGCCGCTGCTAGCCGCATCAGGTGAAAGCCGTCTTCCAGAATCCTACCTCTCGGAAAATGACGGTCTTTCAAGCAACAGTGTACACTGCTGCATACAGGACAGCAGGGGGTTCCTGTGGGTAGGCACATCAGGAGGCCTGGACCTGTTCGACGGCCAGCTGGTACATTCCTTCGGCCACGCCACGTACAGTTTGCTGGAAGCTGATGGGAAAATATGGAGCGGCACAGAAAACGGCCTCTGGACTTATTCCATCGACAGTGGAGAATTCATTCCCTTCGAGGCTGTAACCCGTTATGGCGTGAATATAGTAAGCCGGGTGAACGCGCTGGAAATCTTTGACGGGACCGTTATCTGGGCTGGCACCGACGGTCAAGGGGTTTTCCTTTACAATATTACAAGCGGCATCCTGGTACAGCACAGTACGCGGACACCATATGTAGACAAAATACTTCCAAGTCCGGACGGAAGAGTAATAGTCGTGGACAAAGAAGGCTTTGGACACCTATATAGCGCCAAGGGCGATTACATTATGCCAACTGGCGAAAAAGTCCGGATTCAAAAGGATACGCTAAGAGACCGCGAAGGTAATTGCTGGATTCCTACCGAAGACCGTGGACTTCTGAAAATCACCAGAGAAGACACTGAAATGGAGACATTCTCCGTTCCAGCCACAGGAGCAGCAACTTCTTCAAAAAATCGTATTTCCCTTGCCGAAGATGACGACGGATGCATTTTCATTGGCATACATAATAAGCTCTACACCCTCGAGTACGGACGGGGAGAAGTACGCCCGTGCGGGAGCTTTTCTACACACGGAGAAATAACGAGGCTGCTGTACACCCCGGAAGGGCTCTGGATAGGAACTGACTCCGACGGCATCTTCCTGTACAATCCCGTTAAAAGAACGGTGAAGCACTATCAAACAGGTGTAAACACCCAGGTCCTGTACCGCTCGTCCAAAGGAGAACTTCTGGTGGGGACAAACCTGGGCATCTTCTCTTTCAGCCCGGACAATGACGAATTCTATCCTTCCCTCAACAGGAAGAACATACGTATAGTCATTGACGGCAAGCCGCCCGTAGACGCATCCCTGAAGGAGTTTGAACTTGTTTCCCAGAGTTCCGTAGTGGCGATGTGCGAAGATGGCGGCCACTACTTGTATATGGCAACATCGAACCGTGGCCTTTTCAGGATGGATATGATAACAAGGGGCTGGGAACACCTTGTTACATCGGCCGGTAGTAAGGATAACCTGCCCTGGAAAAAGATTACGACACTGTTTAGGTCGGATGACGGCATTATCTGGTGTGGAACCGCCGGTGACGGACTATGGTATCTTCAGCAAGGAGGCCTTACATTCCGTCATTATAGTTCTGTGGACCGCAGGCTTTATGAAAGTGAAATCGACGACATTGCCGAAGACCGCGACGGCAATCTGTGGCTATGTGCCGCATCAGGCCTGCTTAAACTTAATACAACGACATCTTCGGTAACTCCGTTCAACATCAAGGCGGCCTCCATCATTTACGCATCCAGCGGAAAACTATGGACAGGAAGGCAGGACGCCCTGGTAGCATTTCTGCCGGAACAGATAGCGCCTCAACGCATATCGCCCAATACGGTGATACGGGAAATGACTGTGGGAGACAGCACGATGTTTATTCCGCCAGGGGGACGTTCGGTCCGCTTGTCATATCAGAATAACAGGTTCTCGCTGCGGCTTGCATCGCTCAGCTATTCCAATCCGTCCCAGAACCTTTATACCTGGCAGCTCAAAGGCTTCGACCGCGACTGGAGTCTACCAAGCACATCTCCTATTGTTACTTATACAAAAGTCCCTCCGGGAGATTACATTTTCCAGGCACAAGACTGTGACGACAAGATTCACATTACCATACGTCCGCCGTGGTGGAGATCCATGGGGGCAATCATATTCTATATTCTTGCGGCCGCAGCCGTCCTATTCTTGCTACTCAATTTTTGGAAGGGACGTATTAACCGCAGATACGCAACCCTGATGAAAGAGCAGGAAGAGGAAAGGGAAAAAGCTCTGTACAAGCAGCGGATACGTTTCTTTATGGGGCTGGTTCACGAGATCCGCACACCTCTCACCCTTATCCGCCTCCAGCACGAAAAAGACGCCCCTGGAGCAAGTGACGCCATAACCCGCAACCTCGACTACATGCAGGAGACCATAAACAGGATATTGACCTACGACAAACAGACTTCCGGCAATATCGAAATGATTCTCACAAGGCTGGACCTTCGCGAGGTCGTTGCATCCATAAGCGGGACATTTGCCGACAGCGCGGCATCGGAAGGCATTCAACTGATTACAAGTCTTGGCGAAGAAGAAGTCCCCGTGAATGCCGACGAGGATATGATTACAAAGATTCTGACCAACCTCCTGTCCAATGCCCTCAAATACACCAAAGACCGTATAGCCATAAGCGTATCCAGGGATGGGGCCGATGCCGTCATTTCCGTTACCGACAACGGCCCGGGCGTGAAGGAAGACCAGCGGGAGAAAATATTTGAGATGTTCTACACGCCGCCTGACGACCCTGTGGCAGAAACATCCGGCATAGGTGTAGGCCTCGCCTATGCGCGTCAGCTTGCGAAGGCGCACGGAGGAAGCATAATCGTGGAGAACGCCGTTCCGCAAGGAGCATCATTTGTCTTCAGGATGCCGGCACTGGACGAATCTCTGACAGAGCCCAAAACATCTATGGAAAAGATGCGGTCTTCCTCGGGCCGTCGCCTTACCATCCTTGTGGTCGAGGACAACCACGAGCTTCGCGAAACGCTTAGGAGCGATTTGTCGGCCTGGTATGACATACTCACCGCCGCTAATGGAGAGGAAGCTCTGTCGTGGATAGAGAAAGACAGCGTGGATCTTGTCGTGAGCGATGTGATGATGCCGGTAATGGATGGTTTCCAGCTTTGCCGCCACATAAAGAGCCAGATATCCTACAGTCATATCCCGGTCATTCTTCTTACCGCGAAAGTGTCGCTTGATGCGAAGTCGGAAGGAATGGAAAGCGGCGCTAACGCATATGTGGAAAAACCGTTTTCTATCAGGCAACTGCACGGACAGATTGAAAATCTGATAACGTTAAGGGAGATTTTTAGGGAATCCGTTGCAAGAGGAGAGCTTGCCCAG
The DNA here is from genome assembly GCA_024689525.1 of Bacteroidales bacterium. The sequence goes on along the minus strand of JAILDI010000057.1, from coordinate 1,395 downwards.
CCGGACGTTCAGGGGCCCGAGGCAGACTTTATCCGCTCTATCAACGACGCCATTGAAAGACAGATAAGCGAAGAGAATTTTTCCATAGAAGCATTGGCATCCGAAATGGCTATGTCCAGGACCAACTTCTTCCGTAAGTTCAAAGCCCTTACCGGCATTACCCCCAACGACCATCTCAAGAATTACAGGCTTGACAAGGCTGCGGACCTTATACGCAAAGGCGCCAGAATAAACGAGGCGGCAGAGAGTGTAGGATTCACGTCTTCCTCTTACTTTGCCAAGTGTTTCAAAGCACGTTTCGGCCTTCTTCCAAAAGATTATTTGAAATAGATAATATTTAGTATATTTGCGAAAGACAAATAATTAACCTATGCTTAGGAAACTAAGGATTGCTTTTGCGATTCTCTTCTTCACCGGAATCACCCTGTTTTTCCTGGATTCGTCGGGTGTGCTTCAGCCCTGGCTGGGATGGATGGCGAAGCTGCAGTTCCTGCCCGCCTGCCTGGCGCTTAACGTTGCCGTCATTATCGGCCTGGTTCTGCTCACGCTGGCTTTCGGCAGGGTGTATTGCTCGGTTATCTGCCCACTGGGTGTTTTCCAGGACGGGGTGTCAAAGCTGGGCACAATAAAGAAGAAGCTTCCTTATAAATATAAGAAGGAGATAAAGTGGCTGCGCTACGGGGTGTTCGCGCTGTTCGTGATAGCGCTTATTGCCGGGGTGCAGTCGTTCGTGGCCATTCTGGCGCCGTACAGCGCCTATGGCCGTATGGTGAGCGCCGTGCTGCATCATAATAGCGTTCCTGTTCTCATCGTGGCGGGCGTTACGCTGGTTGTGGTTGTCGTGCTTGCCTTCCGCGGCGGGCGCACGTACTGCAATACTATATGTCCTGTGGGCACCGCGCTCAGCTTCCTGGCTCGCTTTGCGGCCTTCAGGCCGATGATAGACACCGAGAAGTGCCGTAACTGCAAGCTATGCGCACGCAAATGCAAGGCGCAGTGTATCGACGCAGAGAATCATAAAATCGACTACAGCAGATGTGTCGATTGCTTCGACTGCATTGAGAACTGCGAGTTCGGTGCGCTGAAATACCGCTTTGCGTGGGGGAAAGCTTTTCATTCAACGGAGTCGGACAAAACTTTTCGAAGACGTGTTGGCGAGAAAAGTTTTAGTCCGCGGAGTGATGAAAAGTTTTCCGGAGGAAGGCGCGCGTTTGTGACGGGAGCGGCGATTGTGGCCGGAACTGCGTTGCTGAAGGCGCAGGAGAAGAAGGTCGATGGCGGATTTGCGACGGTGCTGCCCAAGGCGGTGCCGGAGCGGGACGTGCCGCTCACGCCTCCGGGCTCCAGGAGCGTACGGGACTTCTATCGCAGGTGCACGGCGTGCCAGCTGTGCAT
>JAILDI010000050.1 GCA_024689525.1 Bacteroidales bacterium | reverse complement strand
GGTTACGGCATACACGTCGTTCCTTTCAAACGCCAGCCTCAGCCCGCCGAAAACCGGCTCCAGAGTTATCCCAGGGTCGTTTCCCGTGCCGATGCCTATTGCCGCCTCATCAGGCACGTAACCGCTACGCGCGTGCTGCGTAGAAGGGAATGTGAAATACACCAGCGTGCCATCCCAGGAAGCAAACTCCTGCTTTGGCGACAGAACAACATACGGGGCTGCTTTTGTAAACGAATTATATGTCTCTGACGCAGACCAAACGGGGCCAACACCCCCATCCAGCGTAAGCGATTGACGGAAAAAAGCTATCGTCTCCTCCACGGGCTCCGGTCCCGGGGGAGTAGGCGGCACATCCGGCTCCTCCTTGCGATGGCATCCCGCAAGAAGCACCAAGGCGACTATCGCCCATATTCGTAACAGTTTCCCGTACATAGTTCTGCAAAGATAACAATAAAAAATAAACGTTTCCAGAATCCGGAAACGTTTATTTTTTTGTTCGCACAAGAGTGCTTACATTCGCGCTATGATGCTATTTCGCGAATATGGCGGCGGATGCGATGGAGTTCAGCTTCACGTCCACGGTGTCGGCCCTGGAGGCAAGGACGCAGGGGACTTTGGTGCCTACGAGGAAACCTGCCTGGCGCACGCCGGTGGCCAGTTTGGAGTTGGTCTTCCAGAAGACGTTGGCGCTTTCGATGTTGGGGAACAGGAGGCAGTCCGCGTCGCCGGCTACGGGGCTGACGAGCTTCTTGATCTTAACTGCTTCTTCGTCAATTGCAACGTCAAGGGCAAGGGGACCGTCGCCGATGCAGCCCTTGATCTGGCCGCGGTCGCACATCTTGGCAAGCATTGCGCCTTCCATGCAGGCAGGCATAGAGTCCAGCATCTGCTCGGAGGCGGCGATGAAGGCGATCTTCGGTTTTTCGATGCCGAAGGAATGTGCCACGGAAGTCACGAATCCTGCGAGTTTCACCTTCTGGCGGAAGTCCGGTGCGGGGATTACGGCCATGTCGGTGATGAACATAAGCTTGTGATAATTGGGAGTTTCAATCACGCCCACGTGGCTGAGGAGGCCCTTGGGAGGCAGGAGGCCGGTTTCCTTGTTCAGGATTCCGCGGAGGAATTTGTCCGTGGAGCAGAGGCCTTTCATCAGGATGTCGCCATCCCCGTCGTGAACCATACGGACTGCTTCAGCAACAGCTTTGAGTTCGTCCTTGATGTCGACGATTTCGAATTTGGCAATGTCGATGCCGGCTTCCCTGCACACGGCCTGGATGAGGTCCACGTCGCCCACAAGGGTTACTTTCACGTATCCTGCGTCGGAAGCGAGGGATGCGGCTTCGATGGTGTGGGAATCCACGCCCCACGCAACTACCATTTTTTTGCAGATGCCCTTGGCCTTCAGGGAGGCGGCAAGGTCGTTGAAGGATTTGATCATAGTTTTGTGTTATTCCTGGTTTTCAAGTACAAGATGCATTGTGTCGCGGGCGATCACCAGTTCCTCGTTGGTGCAGATGAGGGCCGCTTTCACGGTGGAGTCTTCCGTGGTGATGATGGCGTCTTCGCCGAAGGCGTCGTTGTTGGCTTCATAATCGACCTTGAGTCCCATGTAGGAGAAGTTCTCCAGGACGCGGCGGCGGAGCCTGCTGTTGTGCTCGCCGATGCCGCCGGTGAAGACGATGAGGTCCACGCCGTTGAGGGCTGCGATGTAGGAGCCCACGTTCTTGATGATGTCGTAGGAGTATTTCTTGAGGCAGAGTTTTGCCTTGGGATCGCCGCCGTTGGCCAGGGCGTCCAGTTCGCGGGCGTCCGAGGTCTGCTCGGAAAGGCCCATCCAGCCGGACTTGCGGTTGAGGATGGTGGTCATTTCGTCCGGGTCCACTCCCAGTTTCTTCTCCAGATAGAGCACTGCATTGGCGTCGATGTTGCCCACGCGGGTGCCCATGATCATGCCCTCCAGCGGGGTGAAGCCCATGGAGGTGTCGATGCACTTGCCGTTGTGGATGGCGCAGATGCTGCTGCCGGCGCCCAGGTGGCAGGTGATGATCTTGGAGTTCTTAATGTCGATGCCGGCAAGCTTGGCGCCCACGCCAGCCACAAACTGATGGGATGTGCCGTGAGCACCGTAGCGGCGCACGCGGTATTTCTCATAGTACTGGAAGGGGAGGCCGTACATGTAGGCATAGGACGGCATGGTCTGATGGAAGGCGGTGTCGAAGGTTACTACCTGGGGCACTTCCGGGAGCACTTCCTGCATGGCGTGGATGCCAAGCAGGTGGGCGGGGTTGTGGAGCGGTGCGAAGTCCGCGCAGAAGGCGATCTTGTCCAGGACGTCGTCGTTCACGAGAACCGAGCCGGAGAAGAAGTCGCCGCCCTGCACGATGCGGTGACCGACCGCCTCGATGTCTTCCAGAGAGCTGAGTACGCCGGTCTCCGGATTGGTGAGGGCCTCAAGGATGAGCTGCATACCCACCTTGTGGTCAGGAATCTCGATGTCCCTGACAATCTTGTCCTTGCCCGCGGGGGCATACTGGAGAATACCGGAGGGAAGTCCTATCTTTTCCGCGATACCTTTTGCAATGACGTCGAATACGTCGTCGCTTTTCATGTCCAGCAGCTGATACTTGATGGATGAGCTGCCGCAATTGATGACTAGAATAATCATATATAGGTTAGTTTTTCAGTTCACGTGTGGCAAGATGCAAATATAGTAAAAATGTGGGAGCCCGGCAATACCTTTTGCGTGGAAAAAGCATCGCTTTTATTTGCGGCGGGAGTCGCGACGGGGGCGGTGCTGGGCCTGAAAGGTGGCGCCGGTTATGCGGCAGCGGCTCTGGGAGCCGTTGCAATGGCTTTTTTGCCGATGGCCCGTCGCACTAAGGCCATCCCTGCATTTTTTCTCCTGGCGGGATTTTTCGCCTTTGCGGTGCAGTCGCTGGGATGGGCGTCGATGCCGGGGCAGGGGCTGACGGAAAGGGCGGGGGAGGCGTTCCGGGCTTTCATCGACACGCTGCCTTTCCGGGACGATGGCACCGCGCCGCTGCTCAAGGCCTTTCTCGGCGGCGACCGCAGCGGGCTCCCGCGGGAGACCGTATCGACCTTCAGGAAAGCCGGGGCGTCGCATCTGCTGGCGCTGTCGGGGCTTCATATGGGCATACTCTATATGGTTTTCGACCGGCTGACAAGGCCGATGGGGCGGTATCCGGCGGTGAGGCGGGTGAGGTATGGGGTGCTCATTACGGCATCGGCCTTCTTTACGCTGATGACCGGGGCGTCTCCGTCGATGGTGAGGGCATTCCTGTTCATCCTCACGGGGGAGACGGCGGGGCTGCTGGGGAGGGAGAAAAAGCTGGGCAGGACGCTGTGCACGGCATTGATGCTGCAGCTGGCGATAACTCCACATGCAATTACTTCGGCGGGGTTCCAGCTGTCTTATCTGGCGCTGGCGGGGATAGTGCTGATATTCCCGATAATGGACGGATGGTACCCTTCCGATGGCAGGCCGTCGCTTATGCGCCGCATATGGACGATGGCGTCGATGGCCGTCTCCTGCCAGGTTTTCACGGCGCCGCTCACGCTGTATCTGTTCGGGAGTTTTCCGCAGCATTTCCTGCTCACGAACCTGCTGGCAATCCCCATCACCACCTGCCTGATTGCGGTGGCCCTGGCCGTGCTGGGATTGTCGGCCCTGGGGATATGTCCGGGATTCTTATATGCTGTGGCCGATGGCCTGGGCGCGGCCCTGCACTTCTGTCTGGAGGTTATCAGTTCGCTCTGAGGGTGAAGCCGGGGGAGGCCCATTCCGTCATTCCGCCCTCTCCGTCGGAGGAGATCAGGTAGCCCTCCACGCCGTCCGTCGACAGGATGAGTTCCTTTGCTGCGTCCGGGCCAAGCACCATGCACCATGTGGCCAGGGCGTCGGCATCGGCCGAACTCGAAGGGGAGGTTACGGTGGCACTCAGGAGCTGATGCTCAACGGGATAGCCGCTCCTGGGGTCGATGGTGTGGGCGTACTTTTTCCCGTCCTTCACGTAGTATTTGCGGTAGTTTCCGGAAGTGACGATGCCCACGGCCGCGCCTTCCGACGACCATATTCCGTCGAGCTCCTCCCCAAGGGTGTCAGTGCCGTCGGTGGGGCGGTCGAAGGGCCTGTCGATGCCCACGCTCCAGGGCTCCCCGGCGGGGTTGAGGCCGTCGCACCAGATTTCGCCGATATCGACAAGCATGTCCTTTACGCCGATGGAGTAGAGGTATGACGCCACTTTGTCGCAGGTGTAGCCCTGGGCGATGGCGTTGAAGTTGAGGGACACGCCGGGCAGCGTGATTTCCCCTTCAGGGAGTTCCGGGGGCAGGAATTTCATTCCGCAGCGGGAGAGGATGGCCTGCACGGTATCGGCCTCCGGAAGCCGGCCTTCCTTAAAGCCGAAGCCCCAGGCGTCGTAGAGGGGCCCGGCGGCAAAGTCCAGGGCTCCGCCGGATTGCGCGTACCATTGATAGGCCAGGGCGTACATCTCGCGGAGCATCGGGGTGGCCGGCACGCTTTCCCCGGCGTTGAGCCGGGAAAGTATCGACCCTTTGTTATAGCCGGAAAGGGTTGTGTCGATGCACTGGAGGATGGCTTCCACGCTGTCCCTGATTTCCTCCATGGGCACTTTTACCCCCTGGGTGCTAAGTTTCACGCAGTAGGTGCCGCCCTGGGCGTATCCGTCGATGCGGATATACCTTTTGGCGGGGGTGCAGGCGAGCAGTGCCATCGACACAAGAAGGAAAAACAGGGCCCTTTTCATCTCTTTTTGCTGAATTTGCACAAAAATACGTTTTTTTTAACGATATTTGCAATCTGTACACAAAGTATGAATATGAAACTTCGCAACATATTGCTTCTGTCATTGGTTGTCCTGGGCGTGGCCGCGGTTTCCTGCAAAAAGGATGAAGAGACCGAGTCCAAACCGAGCCTCAGCGGATTGTATTTCGAAGTTACCCCTTATCTGAGGGTAGGACAGTCCATTACCATCACTCCCACCAGGGTAACCCACCCGGAAGGCAAGGGAGTAGGATACTACTGGCAGCTGGACTCCGAGGCAAAGGATACCGTGAAATATGAGAACGATCCCGCCACGGTGAGCATCTCCAAGACCTATACTTTTACGGAGGAAGACATACACGCCATCTACTGCGGCGCATTTGCCGACGGCTATTACACCACCACATACTCCGGTACGGTGAGGGTCGTGAACCCCGCTCTTGAGGGAATGGTAAAGGGAACCGGAATCAGCAGCGGAGAACCTTCCGTTGTGGATAACCGCAGCGGCGCAGCTTCGGAGAATACATATTATTACGTCCATATCGGCTCCCTGGACTGGATGCGCAACAATCTGGCGTACAAGGACCTGGGAGTGGCTTATAAGAATTCCGAAGTGACTTCCTATCCGCTTGGCCGCTACTACAGCTGGACGGAGGCGCAGACAGCCTGCCCTTCCGGCTGGCGTCTTCCCACCATGGCGGAATGGCAGAGCCTTGGAACCGTTGCCGGTGACCTGATGGCCGATGCCACCATCCTTGGGGAGAAGTTCTGGGAATTCTGGCCCCAGGTGAAGATTACCAACGCCCTTACCCTTGGCGTCATCTCCGCCGGTTACGCAATGACCGGGGGCAGCACCAATGTGTTCAAGGGAATCGGCACCTATGCCGCATTCTGGACGTCGGACGAGAACGCCGACAATTCAGAGCAGGGAATGTACGTGTATATCCACGCAGAAGATCCTGCCGTCCATTACGGGCAGGCGGATAAGGAGTCGGTGGGGTTCAGCGTGCGCTGCGTCCGGTAGTTAGCGGATATATCCGGCCCTTCTTCCGAAATCGATGATATAGTCGGCCGTCCCCTCGGTGCCGAGTATGGAGCTGTCAACGCACAGGTCGTAGTTGGATGCGGCGCCCCAGGCTCCGAAGGTGTAATAATTATAATATGTCTCGCGCGTGCGATCTTTGCGCCGGATGAGGTCTTCTGCCTCTTCCGGGCTTATTTTTTCACTCTCCACCAGTCTCTTGACGCGATACTCCACAGGGGCGCAGATGAACACGTCAAGGCATTTGAGGTCGCGCAGGATGTAGTCCGCGCATCGACCTATAATGATTGCATCGCCCTTTTCGGCAATGCTGCGGATTACCTCGCTCTGGATGCGGAACATCACGTTGTCGTTCACGTAGCCGCTGTCGGAAAAGCTGCCCCGGCCGGAAGCGAAGAAGCTGGATACGGAGAAAAGGCTGCGCTTTTCCTCGCCCTTTGCGAAGAGGCTCTTCGAATAGCCGCTTTCCTCCGCAACCTTGGAGATGAGTTCATTGTCGTAAACCGGGATTCCCAGTTTTGTGCCGATGGCCTTGGCCACGAATCCACCGCCGCTGCCGAAGCTTCTGCCCACGTTGATGATGGTGTTCATAGTGTCGATCAGATTTGTCCTCCCAGGATGGAGGGGTCGTCGCCGTCCTTGAGGCGGGAAAGTTTACGGATAAGTCCGATTCCAAATATTCCGGTGATAACCGAAGAGATTGTGTCGGAGATGGGGAAACTGTACCATACGCCGGATTCCGACTGGAACAGTTCCGGGAGGATGTAGATGCACGGCAGCAGGAACAGAAGCTGGCGCGACAGACTCAGGAAGATGGATTTCTTCACCATTCCAAGGCATTGGAAAAGGTTGGTGGTAACCATCTGGAAGCCGATGATGGGGAACACGAGGTTCATCTCCCGCAGGCCCTTGGCGGCAAGGGTACGGAGCTGGGGATCGTTGGTGAATATGCCCACGGCGCCCACGGAAAGGAATTCCGAAATGAGCCAGCCCGCGGTGCACACTATGGTGCCCCACATCGCCGTTTTGATATATACTTCACGCACGCGGCCGTACTGGCGCGCTCCATAATTGTATCCCGCGATGGGCTGCATACCCTGGTTGAATCCCATCACTATCATAATGAAGAGGAAACTCAAGCGGTTCACGATGCCGTAGGCGCCCAGCGCCAGGTCGCCGCCCCATTTCACCAACTGCTGGTTGATGAACAGCACCACGATGCAGCTCGCGAGGTTCATCAGGAAAGGGCCCATACCTATTGCCAGGGAATCCCCGGCAATCTTCCAGTCCACCCGGAACATCCGCAGGTTACGGGGCAGGTGGAGGAACTTCTTCTGGTCCAGGAAATAGCGCATGGAGTACGCCAGGGCCATGGTCTGGCAAAGCACCGTGGCGATAGCCGCTCCCTGTACGCCAAGCCCAAGTACATATATGAATATGGGATCCAGGATGGCGTTGGAGGTGACGGTAAATAGCGTGAGCCCCATCGCCAGTTTGGGGTTTCCGGACGATCGTATTACGCTGTTGAGGCCGAAGTACAGATGGGTGACGATATTGCCCAGGGCGATGATGGTCATATAGCTCCGGGCGAAGGGGAGGGTGGCGTCGCTGGCTCCGAAGAAGCGCATGATGGGGTCCATCCACAGCAGCGTCACCAGTGTGAAGACTATGCCCGTAAGAACATTGAGGGTAACCTCGTTGGAGAGGACCTTGGATGCGACGGAATAGTTTTTCTGGCCCAGCAGGACGGAAATCATCGTTGCCGCGCCCACGCCCACCAGCGTTCCCAGCGCTGTGGAGATGTTCATCAGCGGGAAGGTGACGGCCAGGCCGGAGATGGCCAGGGAGCCGGTTTCCGGGATATGGCCGATGAAGATGCTGTCGACCATATTGTACAGCGACGACGCCGTCATCGCGATGATGCCGGGAATGGCGTACTGCCGCAGGAGTGCGCTTACGGGCTTTGTGCCCAGCTCGGTAGGAACGGAAGAGCCGCTCATTGCTTGTCCACCAGTTGCAGGTCGAAGCGGAGAGATGCGTAGGCAGGAATGCCTGTCGAGGACTTGCCGCCGTAGCCGAGGCCGTAATAGAATACGGTCGATGCTTCCTCGTAGGCGTGCATGTGACACATGGCCGCCTGGAATCCGGTGATAACCGAATTGCCGTCCATCTTTATCCCGGTGTAGTCGTCCTCAAAGGTGATGGACACCGGCTCGTATGTCTTGCTCTTGTTGTATATGCCGTGGACCTTGGCGGTGTCGGCGATGTTGGTGTCGAACACCTGGCCGTCCAGGCGGCGGCCTATGTACCACAGGTAACCGGTGCTGCCTGCGGGGATGATGCTGTCCGAGGGCTGTTTGATGCTCTTGAAATAGAAGCCTTCCTTGAGCTCGTCCTTATTATTGTAGTAGGTGCTGTCCACACCGGCGCCGAAAGTGCTCTTGACATAGCTGTCCAGGAGGTCCAGGGAGTATTTCTTGAGGTCCCTTGTCATACCCTTGAGGGTGACGGTGTAGATGAGCGGGGAGGCGTCCACTGCCGTTTCAAGATATTTGTCGGCCGAGTCGTACCGGCTCACGGTGAGCAGCCAGCTGGGGATGACGGCGGTACGGGTGCCGCCTACATTCATCCCGTTCAGGATCTCCTCCACGCCTGCATAGCAGTAGTTTTCGCCGATTGCCCAGGCAACGGGGTCATAGCATTCCACGCGGCTGTATTTGCCCAGCTGGCGGCAGAGTTCCTCGCTGTTTGTCTGTGAAACGGTGCCGCTCAGGGATGTGACGGTATAGTCCACGAACACGTAAACGTCGTCCGATGTCCAGGCTGCGCCGGTACCGGGAGTGTCTTCCAGGATATAGATGCCAATCCCGGTGGGACTTACCGTGGGGTAGTTGTGGGCCATCCAGGCTTCCAGATATATTCTCTGTGTCTCGTTGGCTTCCGTGGTGGTTTCAATTGCGCAGGACGCCGCACTCAGTGCAGCTGCGGCGAGGAATAATATAGTGAGGTTCTTTTTCATATTCATTCGTTGGTAACGTCCGTGACCCAGATCTGATATGCCAGGGCCGATTTTGCAGGAACCGTGCCCCGGGCGTGACTTCCCCAGCCATATTTGCCGGAGAATACGATTATGCAGTCGTCGCCCTTCTTTACGCCGACGAGGCCTTTTTCAAGGCCCTGAACAAGTTCTCCCTTGCCCACTGTTACGGTTTCCTCCGCAAAGGCGGACTCGTCCATGTTCTTCCATCCTGCGGCATCGGCAAGGTCCTGAAGGTTGGTGGCGAACATGTTGGAATAGGACAGGGAGGTCGATGTGACCACGAATCCGCCGTAGTAGAACGACACCTTTCCGCCCTTCTGCAGGGCCTGGTCGGAATCGGTGGATGTGGAGTCGCTGAACCTGATCCTCACCGCGCCGTCCAGGTATTCCACCGTGGCGCCTTCGTCCTTGGATACGAGGCTTTCCACCAGTTTGTCGATGGTCTCTTCCTGCTTGTCGTAGGTTGCCTGGGTGGCTTGCTTGGTGCAGCCGCACAGGAGCAGGAACGCGAGCGGTATGAGGATATGCTTTCTCATTTCAGGAATTCCGCGGTTACGGATTCAATGTATTCTGCGGCATCGGCAGGGGAGGGGATGTCCCCGGGGAAGAAGAGCTTGCCTCCGGAGGCTTTCTCGTGCCCGCCTCCGTGGAAGCTTTGTTTTGCCAGTTCACGGGCCGATGTGCCCTCCTTGGAGCGTATCGACACGCGGAAATGGCCGTCGTCCTCCTTGAGGAAGAGGCTGATCCTTACTTTGCCGATGGCCAGGGGCACGTTCACCAGCCCTTCCGTCTCTCCTTCCCTTATGTCGAAACGGCTGATAATGTCCTTGGTGGCTATCATGTATGCTGCGCCCTTGGGGGTGATGTGCATGCATTCGCTCTGCATGTAGCCCATCGCACGGATGCGGTTTTCGCGGTAGCGGTTGTACAGGTGGTCCAGGATATCATCCCTGTCTACCCCGGCCTGGAGAAGTTTCGAGGCCATTTCCAGGGTGGTGGGCACCACCGAGTTGGCGAAATTGTTGGTGTCGGTGGTCATTCCGGCCATCAGAGCCCTTGCTGCGGCGCCGGGGAGGCGGGAGGCATCGGCCTTTATGTCCGGCATTTCCATCAGGATCCAGAAGAGGAGCTCGCAGGCCGATGAGATGTCGGTCTCCGAAAACACCAGGGAGAAGCTTTCGCGCTCCGGCCCCACGTGATGGTCGATGAGGATTTTTTCTGCCGATGAGGCCCTGAGATGGCCCTCCAGCTGCTCCGTGCGGCGGAGTTCGTTTGCGTCGATGAGGATGATGAGGTCCGAGTCCTTGATCCGGCGTTCGGCCTCTTCTGCTTGCTCGGACGCGAAGATTACGTTGTCGCAGAGGAAGAGGAGGGTGTCCGACGGGCGGTCCGGGAGAATCACTTTCACGTCCTTCCCGCGGCACTCGCCGATGTAGGAACGGAGCGCGGCAGTGGAGCCGGCGGCGTCCCCGTCCGGATGGGTGTGGGACACCACGCTTATCTTCCGGGCCCTGTCCAGACTCCGGGAAAACAGCTCTATGTCAGCTCTGCTGAGCGCTTCCATATCGACACATTTTTACGGATGCAAATTTACAACTTATTTTTTTATCATTTGCATATTGCATTTGATAAATGAAATAATTAACTTTGTCGGAACTTTGAGATAATTATAAAACTTGACCAATAATGAACAAAGTACTCAAAATCATCGTTGAAATCCTCCTCGCAGTAGCCGCAGTAGGTCTTGTGTACCTTATCTACGAAAGCGTGATGCAGCCTGTGAACTTCAACAAGGAAAAAGCTCACAGGGAGCAGGTGGGTATCCAGCGTCTCAAGGACATCCGTACCCTCCAGGTTGCCTTCAAGGGCGTCAACAGCCATTTCACGGCCGATGTGGACTCCCTCATCAACTTCTACAATGAAGGCAAGATGGAAATCGTGATGCAGATCGGTTCCAACGACGACTCCGTGGCAGTTGCCAACACCGCGCAGATCAAGCGCCGCAACCCCCGCATCACCAGCGACCAGCTTATGGAGCTCTATCGTCAGGGACAGTCCCTGGTGTTCTCCACCAAGATCTCCATCCCCGTGAGGGACACTCTGTTCAACGGCAGGGAAGACTTCCACATCGACTCTATCGCATTCATCCCCTTCTCGGGCGGCGAAAGGGTCCAGATGGAGGCTATCGTGAAAACCGTGTCCGGCGTCCAGGTTCCCCTGTTCGAGGCACGTATGCCGTACAAGCTCCTGCTCAAGGGTATGGACAATCAACTGCGCATCAACCTGGATGCGGAAAGGGAAGACCAGAACAAGTATCCCGGCATTCAGGTGGGCAGCGTCACTGCTCCTAACAACAACGCAGGTAACTGGGAGTAGTCTCCCATGCGCATAATCGGAGGAAGCCGAAAAGGCAAGCTCATCCAGCCGCCTGCCGGCTACAAGGCCCGTCCCACGACGGACTTCGCCAAAGAGGGCCTTTTCAACATCTTAGACAATGAATACGAGTTCCAGGACCTCAGGGTCCTGGACTTGTTTGGTGGTACCGGGTCCATAGCTTTCGAGTTCGCATCCCGTGGCGCCGCACGCGTGTATTGTGTGGAAATGGCGCGGGAGAACGCTTCTTTTATTAAAAAGGAAGCGGAGCGCCTGGGGCTGGACGCGGTGACTATGGTGCGGGACAATGTGTTTGATTTCCTGCCTATATGCAGGGAAAAGTTCGACATTGTGTTCGCGGATCCGCCTTATGCCCTGGAGGGCCTTGCAGGCCTTCCGGACCTTGTTTTTTCTTTGGACATTCTCCATCCCGGCTGCTATTTCATCCTGGAGCACGGGGGAGAGCACGATTTCAAGTCCCATCCGCACTTCGTAAAGGAGCGCGTGTACGGGAGGGTGCATTTTTCATTCTTTGAGTAATGTTTTCTTTCCTTATCAGTATAGCGGCCCTGGTGCTGGGCTATTTCCTGTACGGAGCCTTCGTGGAGAAGGTGTTCGGCCCGGATCCCAAGAGGGTTACCCCTGCCATCGAGAAGGCCGACGGTGTGGACTTCATTGCAATGCCCACCTGGAAAGTGTTTATGATCCAGTTCCTGAACATTGCGGGAACGGGGCCCATCTTCGGCGCCATTATGGGTGCCAAGTTCGGCCCGGCCAGCTACCTGTGGATTGTTCTGGGCTGCATCTTTGCCGGTGCAGTGCACGATTATCTCAGCGGTATGCTGTCGATACGCCATGGGGGCGCAGGTCTTCCGGAACTTGTGGGCAAGTATCTGGGCAAGGGCACCAAGACGGTGATGCTGGTGTTCACCGTCCTGCTTATGACTATGGTGGGATCGGTGTTCGTGTACAGCCCCGCCATCATCCTTCACGGAATGCCCGGTTTCTGCTCCAGCATCCCGATGATTGTCTGGGCTTTGATTATCTTCGCTTATTATGTGGTGGCAACCCTGCTTCCCATCGACAAGATAATCGGCCGTATTTATCCGGTGTTCGCGTTCGCACTCCTGTTCATGGCCGCGGCGCTTATGGTGTGCCTCTTTATCAAGTGGCCCTCCATTCCGGAGCTTTGGGACGGCCTCGGCGGCTGGAACGAGAAGGCGGGAATCGGCGCTCAGCCCATTTTCCCCTGCCTGTTCATCACTATCGCCTGCGGTGCAATTTCCGGCTTCCACGCAACTCAGAGCCCGCTTATGGCGCGTTGCATGAAGAACGAGAAACTCGGCCGTCCGGTGTTCTACGGATCGATGATTACGGAAGGTCTCGTGGCCCTTATCTGGGCGGCTGTGTCGTCGTATTTCTTCTTCGGCGGTGGTGCTGCGGCGGTGGGCTCCGCGGAGTCGGCATCGGCCCCTATGGTGGTGTCCAGCGTGTCCTGGGCCTGGCTGGGCCTTCTGGGCGGCATACTGGCCATCCTTGGCGTTGTGGCCGCGCCCATCACTTCGGGCGATACTGCATTCCGCAGCGCCCGTCTGATCATTGCGGATTTCCTGCACCTGGACCAGAAACCGGTACGCAACCGCCTCCTTATCGCAATTCCGCTGTTCGTGGCATCGGGATTCATGCTCTGGTTCAACATTGCCGATGAAAACGGCTTCAACGTTATCTGGCGCTACTTCGGCTGGAGCAACCAGACGCTTGCGGTGTTCACGCTGTGGACCATTACGGTGTACCTTACCCGCAACAAGAAGGGTATGTGGTATCTTGTCACCCTGGTTCCGGCCTGCTTTATGACGGCCGTGAGCCTCTCGTTCATACTGGTGGACAAGGTGGGCTTCGGCATCAAGGCTGCCGCCGCCCCCGGCATCGGCCTGGCCACATTTGCCATTTCCACAATTCTTTTCTATATTTGGAAATACAAAGGAAACAAATAAAACTTAACCAATATGTTAGATAACGAAAGAGGGCTGTATGTGGCCCATTCAGCTAATGGACCCATCTCGATGGTGGGCAAGATGGCAAACCGTCACGGACTCATCGCCGGTGCAACCGGTACCGGTAAAACCGTCACCCTGCAGGTTCTGGCGGAGACTTTCTGCCAGGCAGGCGTGCCCTGTTTCATGGCCGATATGAAGGGCGACCTCAGCGGTATCTCCAAGGAAGGCCGCCTGAGCGGTTTCATCGAGAAAAGGCTGCCGGAGTTCGGCATCTCAGATCCCAAGTTCCAGGCCTGCCCCGTGCGTTTCTTCGACGTGTACGGTGAGCAGGGACACCCTATGCGCAGCACCATCTCCCGTATGGGCCCGGATATGCTGGGACGCCTTCTGGAGCTCAATGAGACCCAGACCGGTGTGCTGAACATCGTGTTCAAGGTGGCCGACGACAACGGCCTCCTGCTCATCGACCTGAAGGACCTTCGCGCAATGCTCAACTTCGTGGCGAAGAACGCGGCTGAATATACGGAGACCTACGGCAATGTGACATCGGCCTCCGTGGGCGCAATCCAGAGGGCTTTGCTGCAGCTGGAAAACCAGGGCGGCGACAAGTTCTTCGGCGAGCCGGATTTCGATATCTACGACCTTCTCCAGTGCGAGGGCGGCAAGGGCATCATGAACGTGCTTGCGGCAGATAAGCTGATGCTTCAGCCCAAGCTCTACTCCACCTTCCTGCTGTGGCTCATGTCCGAGCTGTATACAACTCTGCCGGAGGTGGGCGACATGGACCTTCCCAAGCTGGTGTTCTTCTTCGACGAGGCACACATGCTTTTCGAAGGCACTTCCAAGGCCCTCACGGACAAGATCGAGCAGGTGATCCGCCTCATCCGTTCCAAGGGCGTGGGCATCTACTTCATCACCCAGAGCCCTACCGATGTCCCTGAGAGTATCCTCGGCCAGCTGGGCAACCGTGTGCAGCACGCTCTGCGCGCCTACACTCCCAAGGACCAGAAGGCGGTGAAGGTGGCGGCAGAAACCTTCCGCGCCAACCCCGCGTTCAACACCTATGAGACCCTGCTCGAACTCGAAACGGGTGAGGCTCTCGTGTCGCTCCTGGATGAAAAAGGCACGCCCCGCGTTGTCGAACGTGCAAAGATCCTGTTCCCGCTGAGCCAGATTGGCGCCATCTCGGAAGGGGAGCGCTCGGATGTGATCCACCGCAGCCGCCTGTTCGGCCGCTACGACCATCCCATCGACCGTGAAAGTGCCTACGAGTTGATTACGAAGGCCACCGAAGAGGCAGAAGCCCTGAAGGCGCAGATGGAAGAGGAGGAAGCCGCCGCAAAGGCTGCTGCCGCCGAAGCCAAGGAAGCAGAAAAGAAGAAGAAAGAAGAGGAGAAAAAGAAGGGCAAGGGCATCGGCTCCAAAGTGCTCAAATCCGTGCTCACCGCCGTCACCGGCGTCGCCGCCGCCTCCGTTGCCAACTCCGTCACGGGTGCGGTCACGGGCAAAAAGACCAAATCCAAGAAATCCGTGGGCGAGAAGATGATCAACAGCGCCACCCGCAGCGCCACCTCCACCCTCACCCGCTCCATCCTTGGCAATCTCCTAAAATAGCCTTTGCCCTCGTAAAATGTAATTCGCTGTATATCAGCGACTTCCTGATTTTAAATGCGGCAATTTGCCGCATTTACTTTTCGTATCTCATTGATTATCAATCACATCCATTTTGCGCCGCAATTCGAACAGTTAAGTCAGGACTTGTACCCCTGAGGCCTGACGTCAAAAAATGACCCCAACCCGTTCGCTTGACGTCGAACTCATCCTTTTAGCCACGCCTTCGGCGCGTCTAACGTCTTCAAACATACTCCGTCATTCTGCTAGCGCAGAACCGCTCACTGCACGACCCACCCCGCAAGCCATTTTTCGCCTATGGCACTCAGGGGCACAAGCCCTGCCTGTTAACTGTTCGAATTGTCCTCAAAAGTCTACAGGCCGAGGGATTTGGCTTCGTCCCAGATGGCGTCCATTTCGGGGATGGTCATGTCGGTGAGGAGGCGGCCTTCGCGGATGGTTTTTTCTTCGAGGTATGTGAAGCGGCGGCGGAATTTTTCGGCGCTGCGGTTGAGGGCGGTTTCGGGGTCGATGCCGTAGAGGCGGGCGGCGTTGATGACGCTGAAGAGAAGGTCACCGAATTCCATTTCGATGCGGGAGGGATCGGCGGTGGAGATGGCGCCGGATACTTCGCTGCATTCTTCCTGTACTTTATCCCAGACGTCGGCGGGGTTTTCCCAGTCGAAGCCGCAGCCGCGGGCTTTTTCCTGCATTGAGAGTGCCTTCAACAGGGCTGGCATTGTTTTGGGGATGCCGGACATTACGCGTTTGTTGCCGCCTTTTTCTTTCGCTTTTACAAGTTCCCAGGTGTCGGCGATTTCCTTTGCGGTGGTTGCCTTTCCGGCATCGGGGCCGAAGACGTGGGGGTGGCGGAATTCCATTTTGTCGCACACCTTGTTTATGCTGTCGGCAATGTCGAAAGCGCCTTCTTCCTGGCCGATGCGGGCATAGAACACCAGGTGATACATCAGGTCGCCGATTTCTTTTGCGGTGCCCTGGCGGTCGCCTTCCACGATGGTGTCGCTGAGTTCATAAACCTCCTCCTCGGTGAGGCGGCGGATTGAGTCGAATGTCTGTTCCGCGTTCCACGGGCACTGTTCCCGCAGTTTGTCCATAATGTCCAGCAGACGCCCGAAGGCCGCAATTTTCTCTTCTTTTGTGTGCATAGTCCAAAGATAGCGACTTTTTTCGGTTTTTTCTTGCTTTTTCAGAGGATAGTGGCTATTTTTGCTATATCACTGAAACATACTAACCAATAATTATTATATGAAAAGGATTCTTTTAATCGCTGCCGTCGTTTTGATGGCAATTCCCGCCTATTCTCAGAGGCCGGTCAGAGGAACAAGAGGAACAAGAGGAACTACCACTACCACAACGAGGCCTGTCGGCACCGCTACTGCTAGACCCACGGCATCCAACAGCGATGCGGCCAGGAGAAAGGCAATCAACGATTATCTTTCCAACACAATGGCCACATATGATGACGGCACATCTCTCACCCGCAGCATAACCGGCCCGAAAGTCCCTTATATTATGCAGGGTAAGGACCTGTTTGTTCTCACTCCGCACACGACGACGCTTGGCCCCGGAGGAAAGGACGATTCTTCCTTTTTCATTGAAGACAATAACGCAATCTTCCCCGGCATTCTGCTTTGGGCCGACCAGGGCCTTGCCGACGGCAACCCCAAGCCCGTCACCGGTATCGCAAGGGGTACTGTGGATGTGATGCTTGACATTGATACCGGCGGCAATACATTCATCGTGGAGAACGTGCCCATCCAGTTCGGAAAGATTCAGGAGGCGGTGTCCAAACTTGTACGCCAGCTCTATGACAGCGGCTACAGGCAGCCCGCAAGAATCAAGAGCGTGACCGGCGATTATTCCAGCACTGAAGAGTTCGCCATCAAGGCTGGTGTCGATGTGAAATTCGCAGCCCAGTTCAGCGCCTCGATGTCTACCACATCGACCTCATCGTCCATCACCCATATCGACGACTTCTCTCAGATTTATTACAATGTCGTAGTTCAGCCCCACAATAACGACTGGTCTTATCTCTTCGGCGAGAACGTGACGGTGGATGATATCAAAAGGGTATTCCAGAACAACAGGAACACTCCTATGGTGTTCGTGAGCCAGATGAGCTACGGACGTCGTCTGTATGTTCTCAAGGAGTTCCGTTCGAGCGACTTCAAACTGAATGTCAAGGCTTCCGGTTCATATTCCGGCGTTTCTGCCACTACGGATATCACCAGTTCATCCAGCAGCAAGGAATCCAGCAAGTCGGTTTATATCCGCGGTGGAGATCCCGCATTTGGAGTTGGCCTGATCCAGGATGCCGGTACGGTGGCAAGCGTAATCGCTTCCCTCGGAGACAAGTCCCTGACTATGAGCAAAATCAACCAGGGTGTGAATATGTCCTATGTGACCACGTATATCGGCTCACAGCAGATTTGCCATCGTTCAACTCTTGGCAGCTACACCACTTATGATTATTCTCTTGCTCTGCGCCACGTCCCTGTGACCTTCAGGAACAAGTGCACCCACGTGGCCGGTGGCGAGATTAAACTCAGGATCGACTACAAAGTGTATAGGATTAACGCAAACGGCCAAAAGGTTTATTATGATACTCCTTCCGGTTGCATCTCCGGTTATAACAGGTGGGTCGAGCATAAGAATGTCTGGAGCAAGGAGCAGTTCGACCTCCCTCTGTCCGAGGGTGAATATGCCGATCCTGATATGCACTTCCAGTTGCGCTGGAAACCCAGCACCCAGGGCTGGAGGAATTCAAACGAGGGCGTATTTGATGTCGAGGACGGCTTAATCGACTTTACCATAAATGGTTACGTGGGAGTTAAGTCAGGCGACAGTACAACTCCTTATATCCACAGTTCATCTCATACGAAACTCAGAGGTCAGAGATAAATAGCTGATCCTGTCCTTTATTACGGCCGGTCCAGATTGGAACCGGCCTTTTTTGGCTATACCGAAAAAAATGCGTATCTTTGCGCCCTTATTATATATAAGTTATGGCAGAAAACACGCTCCTGGAGAAAGTTTTAAGCCTTCAGGACAAATACAAGCAGCTGGAAGCATCGCTCGCGGACCCGGAGGTTATCGCGGACATGAAGAAGTTCGTTCAGCTGAACAAGGACTACAAGCAGTTGCAGCCCATCATTGCCGCCGGTCTGGAGTACAAGAGGACTCTGGACGAGATGGCTCAGGCCAAGGACATCCTCATGAACGAGAAGGATGAGGACCTGAAGGAGATGGCCCGTGAAGAGCTGGCGGAGCTGGAGCCGAAGATTCCGGATATGGAGCAGAACATCAAGCTGTTGCTTATCCCTGCCGATCCGGACGACGGCAAGAACGCCATGGTGGAAATCCGCGGCGGCACCGGCGGCGACGAGGCGGCTATCTTCGCTGGAGACCTGTTCCGTATGTATCAGCATTTCGCGGAGCAGAAGGGCTGGAAGCTCGAAATCAGCGACCAGGCACCCGGCACCGCAGGCGGCTTCAAGCAGATTGTGTTCAAGCTGTCGTCATCCACTGATGGCGTTTACGGCATTATGAAATACGAATCCGGCGTCCATCGTGTTCAGCGTGTTCCCCAGACGGAAACCCAGGGCCGCATCCAGACCTCTGCCGCATCCGTGGCCGTGTTCCCGGAGGCAGGTGAGTTCGATATCGAACTGAATCCGGCCGATATCCGCAAGGACCTGTTCTGCGCATCGGGCCCCGGCGGACAGGGCGTGAACACAACCTACAGCGCAGTGCGTCTCACCCATATCCCCACCGGCATTGTTGTCCAGTGCCAGGAAGAGCGCTCGCAGCTGAAGAACCTGGACAGGGCCATGGAGGAGCTCCGTTCACGCGTATATAATATGGAACACCAGAAGTATCTGGACAGCATCGCCGCAAAGCGCAAGACCATGGTTTCCACGGGCGACCGCTCTGCCAAGATCCGCACATACAACTATCCCCAGGGCCGCGTAACAGACCACCGCATAGGCTGGAGCATGTACAACCTTCCCGTCTTCATGGACGGCGACATTCAGGAGTGCATAGACCAGCTCCAGATTGCGGAAAATGCGGAAAGGCTCAAAGAAGCAGGAGAATAAAAGTCATGGCACGCAATCCCAAAGATCTCAAGGCGCTGGGGCACGAAACACGCTACAGCCAGGAATACGCTCCGGAGGTTCTGGAAACCTTCGAGAACGCTCACCGGGAAAACGACTACTGGGTAAGGTTCAACTGCCCGGAATTCACTACCTTGTGCCCAATTACGGGCCAGCCGGATTTTGCGGAAATCCGCATAAGTTACGTCCCGGATGTGAAAATGGTGGAATCCAAGAGCCTCAAGCTGTACCTTTTCAGTTTCCGCAGCCACGGAGACTTCCATGAGGACTGCGTGAATACCATAATGAAGGATCTCATCGCCCTGATGGATCCCAAATACATAGAAGTTACGGGGTTCTTCACTCCCCGCGGAGGCATCTCCATTTTCCCTTATGCCAATTACGGCCGCCCCGGCACCAAGTGGGAGGCTGTGGCACAGAGGCGCCTCGAAACTCATGAATGATATGGAACCTAAACGAGTAGTTATTACCGGGATGGGAATCATCTCATCCGTTGGAAAAGACCTTAATACATACTGGTCGAATCTCAAGGCCGGTGTGAACGGTATCGTGCACGTGGAGGAATTCAAGGACGTGAACGTTACAATTGCCGGAAAGGTGAAGGAATTCGATGCCGAGTCCTATGGCATGGAAAAGGCCTTCGTGCGCAAACAGGACAACTTCGTCCTCTTCGCTATCGCAGCTGCCAAAGAGGCAATGGAAATGAGCGGCCTCCGCTCCACCGACGATGGGGAAGGCAACATAGACCCGTTCCGCCTTGGCGTATACGTGGGAAGCGGAATCGGCGGTTTTGAAATCCAATACCGCGAGACCGTGAAGATGATCGAGGAGCCGTCGGGCCGATGGATTTCCCCGCTTTTCATACCCACCATGATTTCCAATATCGCGGCCGGCCATGTTGCAATCCGCAACAACGCCAAGGGCCCCTGCCTTGATATCGTCACGGCCTGCGCAACATCGTCCCACTGCATTGGAGAGGCTTATAGGGCCATCCGTCACGGATATGCCGATGCAATCCTCGCAGGCGGTACCGAGCACGCTTCGATTCCACTCGGAGTGGCTGGATTTGCAAATGCAAAGGCCCTGTCGCCTTCGACAGACCCGGATTACGCATCCCTTCCGTTCAACGCGAACCGCCAGGGCTTCGTGATCGGCGACGGCGCAGGCGTGCTTGTGCTCGAATCACTGGACCACGCCCTTGCGCGCGGAGCCAACATCCTGGCGGAAATTGTGGGCTACGGCAACACCTGCGATGCATATCACGCAACCGCACCGCGCCCGGACGGCACCACACAGGCGCGTGCAATCGAGCTTTCCCTTCAGGAAGCCGGCTTCGATCCCGCAAAGGACTGCCTTTACATCAACGCCCACGGAACTGGTACCAGGCTCAACGACGCCGCGGAAACCCTGGCCTACAAGCTTGCTCTCGGAGACTTTGCGTACAAGGCGCACATCTCATCGACCAAGAGTATGACCGGACATATGTTCGGCGCGGCGGGTGCCGCAGAGGCCATCGCGGCCATTATGGCGCTTCGCGAAGGCATCTGCCCTCCCACCATCCATCTGGATACGCCGGACCCGGAGTGCGACCTGGATTACACTCCGAACGTAGCCGTAAAGGCTCCGCTCACGCTTGCGATTTCAGATTCCCTGGGATTCGGCGGACACGATGCCTGCGTGGCATTCCGCAAGTACGAAGGTTAACGGCGGCGCTTTTTGCGTGAATCACGGATTCGCGTAGCAGCCTCCACCATCAACTGATCCTGGTAGCAACCCCTTGCTGCCAGGATATTTGATATAAATATGACGAAGGGGAAGATCACCGTCCACTTGAACACAACATCGTGCATCGAGAAGTACAGGAAGGCGAGCCAGCCCTGTGCTCCGAGGGCGACAAGGGCCGACAGGGTGGCGAGCCTCATCTGCAGGATGCGCACTTTGAAGGCGATGAGGGCGATGACGATCATCAGCGCGATAAGGCCCAGGAGAATGCCGAACCAGGGGCTCTGGAGGGCGATGTAACGCACGGGATCTCCGTCACCAACCGGTACATAGGCCGTTCCGAAAAGAAGTACGCCGACAAGCACTGCCGATATTGCAAGATATAGGGTTTGAATTCTCTGCCACATAGTGTATAAAATTTTTGCAAATATAGGAAAAGTGCTCCAAATATGCTATATTTGTTAGTTCACACTAAAATTGGAAAAATTATGAGAATTCCCGAATCTGAACTCATCATCAACGGCGACGGCTCCGCGTTCCACATCCATCTGAAACCGGAAGAACTGGCCGACAATGTGATACTCGTGGGCGATCCCGGCAGGGTTGACATGGTGGCCGAATATCTCACGGACATCGAATTCCGCCATGCCTCCAGGGAATTCGTCTCCGTAACCGGCAAACGCGCCGGAAAGCGCATCACGGTGCTTTCCCACGGCATCGGCCCGGACAATATCGACATCGTGATGACGGAACTGGACGCTCTGGCTAATGTCGATTTCGCAACGCGCGAGGTCAAGCCGGTGCACAGGGCCCTGAATATACTCCGCATCGGCACATCAGGTGCTCTGCACGCGGATATTCCCCTCGGCGCATATATCCTCTCCCACATCTCCGTGGGCTTCGACGGGGTTATGAACTGGTATGGCAACAGGGAAAAGGTCACCATCCCCCAGGTGGAGGCCGATTTCAAGAAGCATATGGACTGGAATCCCTGCCTCCCTTCACCCTATTTCGTGAAGGCCAGCCCCAAGATGATCGAACTCCTCAGAGACGTGACGGTGAAGGGCGTGACCATATCGGCCCCCGGCTTCTACGGCCCCCAGGGCAGGGTAGTGCGCATGCCTCTGGCCATGCCGGATATGCTGGAGAAGATTGAGTCATTCCGCTTCAGCACGGACGACCAGGATTACCGCATCACCAATTTCGAGATGGAAAGCTCGCCGCTGGCAGGCTTCGCCGCCCAGCTTGGCCACAACGCCGTAACCGTTTGCTGCGCAATCGCAAACCGCTACCTCCAGAGCTCGAATCCGGACTATAAACCCGCTATCCGCAAACTCGTGGAGCTTTGCGTGGACAGGATGTCTACCCTTTAATCAGACACACAATGCAACTACAGGTATCAGAAGAACTTAACGGAATCATCAAATACTCCCGCGAGGAGGCGATGCGCACCGGCAGCTACGGCATCGGCCCGGACCATCTCCTTCTTGGAATCATCCGCCACGAGGACAATGTGGCTTTCAAGGCCATCCAGGCCCTGGGCGTGGAGCCGTCGAACCTTAAAGCCTATATCGACTCCAGGATCCAGACGGGGGAGAGCATTCCCTATGAGCAGATAGACAACATCAATTTCTCCCGCCAGGCGCAGAACGTGCTCAGCATCACCGTGATGGAAGCATCCAGGATGAAGAGCGAGGCCGCAGGGCCCCAGCACCTTATGCTGGCTCTCTGCCGCACTACGGACAGCTATGGCCAGGTTTTCCTCCGCTCCAACGGCGTCGATTACGGCCGCATGCTGGCCTATTTCGAGGATGAAGGCCTTCTCCGTCCCGCTCAGGAAGAGGAGGAGGACGATGATGAGGAACAGCCCGCGGAAGGCCTTATGGAGGCCGCGCAGGAGGAACCCCTTGACATCGAGGAGTTCGCCTACGACATCACCCGCGCCGCCCGTGAGGGCAAGCTGGATCCGGTCGTGGGCCGTGAGCACGAGATAGAAAGGGTTATCGAGATACTTGGAAGGCGCAAGAAGAACAATCCCATGCTGCTGGGCGAACCGGGCGTGGGAAAATCGGCCATCGTGGAAGGCATTGCCCTCAAGATTGCCTCCGGGACCATTTCTCCGGTAGTTGCCAAGAAGCGCATCCTGTCGCTGGACATCGCCTCAGTGGTGGCCGGCACCAAGTACAGGGGCGATTTCGAGAAGCGCATCAAGTCCATCCTGGACGAAGCTAAGGAGAATCCGGACATCGTCCTGTTCATCGACGAAATCCACACAATCGTTGGCGCAGGCGGCGCTGCCGGCAGCCTGGATGCCGCCAATATGCTCAAGCCGGCCCTTGCACGCGGCGAAATCCAGTGCATCGGCGCCACTACGATGGACGAGTTCACCAAGATCGTGGAGAAGGACGGCGCGCTTGACCGCCGCTTCCAGAGGGTGGTGATTGAACCCACGTCCGTGGGCCAGTCCATCGAAATCCTCAAGAGCCTGCAGCCGCATTACGAGGAATTCCATCACGTGACATATACTCCGGAGGCCATTGAGGCCGCCGTACGCCTCACCAACCGCTATGTGGCGGACCGTTCCCTGCCGGACAAGGCCATCGACGCAATAGACGAGGCCGGTTCCATGGTAAGGCTTCAGGTAACGGGTGTCCAGAGCGGTTCTTCCGTGGTTACGGATGAAGATATCGCCACGGTGATTTCCAAGATGACGGGCATTCCCGTAAACAAGGTCGCGGAGTCGGAAGGCCACAGGCTGGTGAAGATGAAACGCCGCCTGGAAGGCCGTATAATCGGCCAGGACCAGGCCGTGGAAACCGTATGCCGTGCAATCCAGAGGGGCCGCGCCGGCCTCAAGGACCCGCACAGGCCCATCGGCACATTCCTCTTCCTTGGCCCTTCCGGCGTGGGTAAGACCCGCCTGGCACGCTCCCTGGCGGAGTATCTCTTCGACACTGAGGATAATATCGTGCGCATCGACATGAGTGAATATATGGAGAAGCACAGCGTCTCCAGGCTCATCGGCGCGCCTCCCGGATACGTGGGATACGAAGAGGGCGGTCAGCTCAGCGAAAGGGTCCGCCGCAAGCCGTACTGCGTGGTGCTGCTGGACGAAATCGAAAAGGCCCATCCGGACATCTTCAACCTGCTGCTGCAGGTGATGGACGAAGGCCGCCTCACCGACTCCAACGGCCGCACCATCGACTTCAAGAACACCATCGTCATAATGACTTCCAACGTGGGAAGCCGGGAAGTGGCCGAATTCGGCCCCGGAATCGGCTTTGCCACCGCAGGCAAGGATATGGTCGCGGACAGGCAGGCCATCATCGACAAGGCCGTCCGCAAGGCCTTCCCGCCGGAATTCATCAACCGTATCGACGAAATCGTGTACTTCCGCTCGCTCAACCGTCAGGACATCGAATCCATCATCGACATAGAGCTCCGCGACGTCAGGATCCGCGCCCTGGAGTCAGGGTACAGGCTCACCATCACCCCCGCCGCAAAGCGTTTTGTGGCCGATGCGGGCTATGACCCCGCCTACGGTGCCCGCCCGCTGAAGAGGGCCGTGACCAGGTACATCGAGGATCCCGTGTCGGAATACATCATCACGGAAAGGATCAAAGCCGCCAAGGAAGGCGTGGAAGAGACCGTGAAGACGCTGAAGGTGGGCCTGGAGAAGGACAAGATTGTGGTCAGCCTCAAATAACTGGTATCGTTTTTGCTTGGAAAGGCGCGCTATGCGTAAACTCATGACTATTCTTGCGGCGCTCTTGGTTGCAGCGGCCGCATCGGCACAGACAGTAGAAGGCTCATTCGTCCAGACAAAGACCATCAAGGCGTCCGGAAGGTCGATAGTAAGCAAGGGAAACCTCTCTTACACGGCTCCGGACCAGGTTTCAATGATATTCACGGACCCGGAAGGGGATTATATGATCATCGACGGACCGTTCCTCCGCTCGGACCTGAACGGTACCGCGATGGACGTCGACACATCCCGCAATGCCCAGATGCGCAATCTAAAGAACACTCTTCTGAACTGCATCGCGGGCGACGTGGAAAAGGTGGCGGCCGACAATGACGCGGACCTGGTGTCCAAGCCCAAGAATGGCGGGCGGGTGGTTACCCTCACGGCCAAAAAGGCCGCTGCAAGGGGCTATTCCCGCATCGTTCTGGAGTACAGGCAGGACGGTATGCTCACCTATATGCTGCTTGAAGAATTCGGCGGCATTTCCACCGAGATGAAGATATCGAATATCAGGAAGAAATAAGTTGATTCTCTTCGTTTTTTCAATATTTTTCCGTATCTTTGTATGCTTATGGCATACAACGGAATTTAATTGAAAACATGGATAATAACGAAGAGAAGAATCTGATTGAGGAGCAGCCCACGGGGCTCATCCAGCCGGTAGAAATAGACCACGAAATGCGTTCGGCCTACATCGACTATTCGATGTCGGTCATCGTGTCGCGTGCACTCCCGGACGCAAGGGACGGCCTCAAGCCCGTTCAGCGCCGCGTCCTGTTCGGAATGAACGAAATGGGCGTGCGCTACGGCGGCCAGACCAAGAAGAGCGCCCGTATCGTGGGTGACGTGATGGGTAAGTACCACCCGCATGGAGACTCCAGCGTATACGACGCAATGGTCCGTTTGGGCCAGTGGTGGAACCAGCGTTATCCCCTCGTATGGGGCCAGGGTAACTTCGGTTCGATGGACGGAGACTCTCCCGCGGCCATGCGTTACACGGAGGCCAAGCTGGAAAAGATGTCTGAAGACGTCCTGGCCGATATGGACAAGGACACCGTCAACATGACGCTCAACTTCGACGACACCCTGGAGGAGCCCACCGTGCTCCCCACCAAGGCGCCCCTCCTGCTGCTCAACGGCGCAGCCGGCATCGCCGTGGGTATGGCCACCAATATGGCTCCCCACAACCTTGGAGAGTGCTGCGACGCAATCTGCGCATATATCGACAACCCGGAAATCACCACGGACGAACTGATGCAGTACATCAAGGGCCCGGATTTCCCCACCGGCGGCATCGTAATGGGCCGCAGCGGCATCAAGGAAGCATATGAAACCGGCCGCGGCAGGGTTGTCATCCGTTCCAAGACTGAAATCGAGGTCGATGAAAAAGGCCGCGAGACCATCGTGGTGACGGAAATCCCGTATATGGTGAACAAGCGGGAAATGATCGAGAAGATCGCCCAGATGGCTGAAGACAAGAAGATCGAGGGCATCTCCTATATCAACGACGAAAGCTCACGCGAAGGTATCCGCGTGGTCATCAGGCTCAAGCAGGGCGTCAACTCCGGCGTGGTGCTGAACATGCTGTTCAAGTACACTCCGCTGCAGAGTTCGTTCTCATTCAACAACGTCGCCCTGGTGAAGGGCCGTCCCCGCACCCTCAGCCTCAAGGAAATCCTCCAGTGCTTTGTGGAGTTCAGGCATGAGGTCGTGGTTCGCCGCACAAAGTTCGAACTGGACAAAGCCCAGAAGAGGGCCCACATCCTGGAAGGCCTCCTCAAGGCCATGGACCTCATCGACGAAATCGTCCACATCATCCGTTACGAATCCAAGAGCATCGACGAAGCAAAGCAGATGCTCGTGGAAAGGTATCAGTTCAGCGAAGTCCAGGCCGCGGCAATCGTGGAGATGAGGCTCCGCCAGCTGGTAAGCCTGGAGCGCGAAAAGCTTCAGCAGGAGTTCGACGACCTTATGAAGTTCATCGACCGCTGCAACCAAATCCTCGCATCCGTCGAGGAACAGCTCGGCATCGTCAAGGAGGAAACCATGGACCTCAAGGCCCGCTACGGGGATCCCCGCCGCACGGAAATCACCTTCTCGGAGGACGAATTCAATCCGGAGGACTTCTATTCCGACGAGGACCAGGTTATCACAATCTCGCACCTTGGCTACATCAAGCGTACCCCTCTCACGGAGTTCCGCACCCAGAACCGCGGCGGCACCGGCATGAAGGGCAGCGCCACCAGAGACGAAGATTTCATCGAACACATCTACATCGCCAACAACCACTCCACGCTGCTTCTGTTCACCCAGAAGGGCCGCTGCTACTGGCTCAAAGTATATGAGATCCCGGAAGGAAACCGCAGCTCCAAGGGCCGCGCCATCCAGAACATCCTGATGATCGAACCGGACGACGCCGTACGCGCCTATCTGAACGTTCCTTCCCTCAAGGATGAGGAATTCATCAACAACAACTACATCATGATGGTCACCCGCCAGGGTGTCGTCAAGAAGACCTCGCTGGAAGCTTATTCCCGTCCCCGTACCAATGGTGTGAATGCTATTAACATCCGTGAGGACGACGAACTGCTCGAGGCTATCCTTACCAATGGTAAGTGCAACGTCATGATTGCCGCCAACGGAGGCCGTTGCGTCCGCTTCGACGAAGCCGAGGCCAGACCTCTGGGTCGTACCTCCACGGGTGTCCGTGGCATCAATCTTGATGAAGGGGACTTTGTGGTCGGTGTTGTCTGCCAGGATCCCCAGGCAGAAGACGCAGAAAAGCACCAGGTGCTGGCCGTCTCCGAAAATGGTTACGGCAAGCGTTCCGACCCGAACGATTATCGTCAGACTTCTCGCGGTGCCAAGGGCGTCAAGACCTTGAACATCACCGATAAGACGGGACCGCTGGTAGCCATCAAGAACGTCACCGATGAAGATGACCTCATGATTATCTGCCGTTCCGGTATGACCATCAGAATGCCTGTCAATACCATCCGTGTTGCCGGACGTGCTACTCAGGGCGTCAAGCTCATCAATATCCGCGAAGGAGATTCCATCGCCGCCATCTCCGTGGTTGCTCACAGCGACGAAGAAGAAAGCCAAGCCGCGGAAGAAACCCCCGTACAAGAATAATTAAACAACTTTTATAGTATGAAAAAATTAGTTTTCGCTCTTGCACTGGCCTGCTCCCTGCAGTTTGCCTATGCACAGAAGCCCGATGCAGATATGCAGAAGGCCGTGAACAAAGCGCTGACCGCTTCCCAGGATGCCAAGAAGGGCGCCAAGCCCGGTACCTGGATCAAACTGGCCGAGGCTTATATGAAAGCTTATGCTAATCCTACCGCCAGCATTACCCCCGGTGTCGATAAAAACACCTTCGGTATGATGAATAAGGAGAAGCCCGCATCTGTTACCACTGTCAAGGTGGGTGACGAGGACTTCGAGAAGTGGGAACTCTCTCACGTGAATGTTTACTTCAACGCCGCCGGTGTTCTGGCTATCGTGGAAGTTACCAAGCCTTCCGTGGAAGGTGACATTCTTTGCGAGGCCGCCAAGGCTTATGCCAAGGCTTTCGAGCTGGGTGCCAAGGATAAAGATGTGGCTCCCAAGCTGAAAGAGATTGCC
>JAILDI010000033.1 GCA_024689525.1 Bacteroidales bacterium | reverse complement strand
AAGCCCGCCAGATCCTGATGGACCGCTGGGACTTCAGCGAGATCCAGGCCACCGAAATCGTGAACATGCGCCTGCGTCAGCTCGTCGGCCTGGAGCGCGAGAAGCTCCAGAACGAGTACGACGAACTGATGAAGTTCATCGCGCACTGCGAGGCGGTCCTCGCCAGCGTGGAGCTGCAGTTGGGCATCGTCAAGGACGAGACCCGGGAGCTCAAGGAAAAATACGGCGATCCCCGCCGCACCGAAATCACCCTCTCCGAGGATGAGTTCAACCCCGAGGACTTCTACTCCGACGAGGACCAGGTCATCACGATCTCCCACCTCGGCTATATCAAGCGCACCCCGCTCACCGAGTTCCGCACGCAGAACCGCGGCGGCGTGGGCATCAAGGCCAGCGCCACCCGCGACGCCGACTTCATCGAGCACATCTACATCGCCAACAACCACTCGACCCTGCTCCTGTTCACGCAGAAGGGCCGCTGCCACTGGCTCAAGGTGTACGAGATTCCGGAAGGCAACCGCGCCTCCAAGGGCCGCGCCATCCAGAATATCCTGATGATCGAACCGGACGACAAGGTGAAGGCCTATGTGAACGTGAAGTCGCTCAAGGACGAAGAATTCATCAAGAACAATTATATAATGATGGTAACCCGCCAGGGTATCGTCAAGAAAACTTCCGTCGAGGCATATTCCCATGTGCGCACCATCGGCGTGAACGCAATCAACATCAGGGAAGACGACGAACTCCTGGAAGCCATCCTCACAAACGGCCGCTGCAACATCATGATCGCAGCCAACGGAGGCCGATGCGTACACTTCGACGAAGAGCAGGCCAGGCCTCTGGGCAGAACCTCTATGGGCGTCCGTGGCATCAATCTTGATGAAGGTGACTTCGTGATCGGAGTTGTGAGCAGGGATCCGGAGGCGGAAGACGCGGCACAGAGACAGGTGCTGGTGGTTTCGGAAAACGGATTCGGCAAGCGCTCAGACCCGAATGAATACCGGCAGACAGCCCGTGGCGCCAAGGGCGTTAAGACATTGAACATCACGGAAAAGACCGGCAAGCTCGTTGCAATAAAGAATGTCACCGACCAGGACGACCTTATGATCATCTGCCGGAGCGGTCTGACAATCCGAATGCCCGTTGCCACCATACGCGTGGCCGGACGTGCTACCCAGGGCGTCAAGCTCATCAACATCAAGGAGGGCGACGCAATTGCAGCGGTATCCGTAGTGAACCACAGCGACGATGAAGAAAACACCGAAACTGCACAGAATACGGAAATCCCGCAGGAGAATATTGAACAATAACATTAATACTTAAGATCATGAAAAAGTTTTTCCTTTCCCTTGCCGTGGTGCTCGTAGCAGCACTCTCCGCAAGTGCTCAGGTTAAAAGCGACGCCGCAATCCAGAAGGCTATCGACAAGGCCAAGGCTGCGTCCGAGAATCCCAAGAAGGCGGAAAAACCAGCCACTTGGCTCACTCTTGCAAAGGCCTATGAGGCTGCATACAACAACCCCACCGCCAATGTCGTCATGGGCATCGGCGAGCAGGAACTCGCTCTTGCTATGGGTAGCGACAAGCCCCTTTCTCAGGAAATGGTGGTTCTCGGCGGTGCCCAGTACAAGAAGAACGTGTATGAGCGCAAGAACATCTACTTCGATCCCGCATCCGGCGCCATCGCCTTCATCGAGGTAACGAAGCCCTCCTATGACGGAGACGCCCTTTATGAGGCATACAAGGCATATGTGAAGGCATATCAGCTTGATCCTAAGCACAAGAAGGACAAGGACATTGCCGCCGCCCTGAAGCGCATTGCCGACAATTACTATTCGGATGCATACACTGCATACATTCTGGGTAACTATGACAAGGCTTCCCGCCTGTTCGCCATGGCCGGCGAGGTGAGCAACACCATCCCCTGCGCAGCACCCATCGAGGATGCAATCTACAATGCAGCCCTTACCGCACAGGAATCCGGTAACTTCGACAAGGCCGTCGAATACTATAACAAGTCCATCGAAAGGGGTTATTCCGCAGAAGGCAACGCCTATTCCAACCTCTCCGCCATCGCATTGGAGAAGAAGGACACCCTGAACGCCCGTAACGTCCTTGAGAGCGGTTTCGACCAGTATCCGGACAATCCCGCCATCCTCACCTCCCTCATCAACCTGTATCTGCAGATCAATGCGGATCCCCGTCTGATCCTGGAGCGCCTGGAGGCAGCAAAGGCCAAGATGCCGGACAATACCTCCCTCTACAACGTGCAGGGTAACCTCCTTTACAAGCTCGGCGAATATGACGCCGCCCTGGAGGCATACCGCAGCGTGCTGAAAGTGGATCCCAAGGATCCTACCGGTCTTTACAGCGAGGGTGTGTTCTGGTTCCAGAGGGCACTGGCCATCCAGCAGGAAGCCAACGACCTTCCTTACAATGAGTATCGCAAGTACGACGCTCTCATGGAGCAGGTACGCGCAACCCTCAAGAACGGTCTCGAGCCCTTCGAGCAGGCATATGCCCTTTCAAAGGATCAGGCCAATTATCAGGAAGTGGCCCGCGTATGCGCAGAAAACCTCAAGCAGATGTACTTCATGCTGCGCAACGAGGATCCTGCATACAACGCAGCATATCAGAAATACGAGGAAATCCTTTCCAAGTAAGGATCTTACTTAATCCTCTGAAGAGCCTTCGTCCGTCTTGCGGTCGAAGGCTTTTACTATTTTCGTAACCAGGGGATGGCGTACGATGTCCTTGCTGCCGAAACGTATCGTGGCAATGCCCTTGATGTTTTCAAGCAGGCTTATGCCGTAAAGCAGGCCTGAATCCTCCTTGCGGGGAAGGTCGATCTGGGTGGCGTCGCCGGTTACGATGAACTTGGCGCTTGTACCCATACGGGTGAGGAACATCTTGAGCTGGGTTACGTTGGTGTTCTGGGCTTCGTCCAGGATGACGCAGGCGCGGTCCAGAGTGCGGCCCCTCATGTAAGCCAGGGGGGCGATCTGGATTATTCCTTCCGCCATGAATTCCTGAAGTTTGCGGGAAGGAATCATGTCTTCCAGGGCGTCGTAGAGGGGTTGCAGATACGGGTCCAGCTTTTCCTTAAGGTCTCCGGGAAGGAAGCCGAGGCGCTCGCCGGCCTCCACTGCGGGACGGGTAAGGATTATGCGTTTTATTTCTCGGTTCTTGAGGGCACGAACCGCCAGGGCTATGGCGATGTAGGTTTTGCCGGTTCCGGCGGGGCCTACGGCGAAGATGAGGTCGTTGTCGAAGTAGGCCTTCACCATCTCCTCCTGAGTGTGGTTGCGGGCTTTGATGGGCCTGCCGTCGGTGCCGTGGACTATTACGGCATCCCCGCTGAGGCGGAAGGATGTGGCCGAGTTGTCCGAATCGAAGATGTCTTCCACGTCGTAGGAGTTGAGGTTGCGCTTGTGGAGCCTGCGTTCAAGCAGTTCCCCAAAGCGGATGTTGAACTCCGCAATGTCGCTTTCACGTCCTTCGAGTATGAGTTCGTCGCCCCTTGCAGTTACTTTAAGCTTGGGGAAATGGGCGCAGAACTCCATCAGGAGCCGGTTTCCGGGACCGTATATCTCAACCGGGTCAACGGCTTCCAGTTTCAGTGTCTTCTTCATGTATACCGCTTTCTTGTCTTACCGTGTAGTATGATTTCTTCATCAGGTCGTAGGCATCCGCCCTGTGCCACCTTTCCGGGGCGGCCAGGAATTCCCTAACGGGCAGGGCGGAGTGGGTCTTTTCCACCTCGCCGGGCCTGGAGTTCCATAGGAATTCGTACTGGGGAGGGAGGATTCTGGGCTTTTCGCCACTCTGGAGGGCGATCTTAAGTGTGACTGCCAGGCCTGTACGGGCCGCCGTGCCGTCCATATTGGACACAGCGTCGCCCAGTGAATAGATCACCGGGACGTCGCCCATCCACTGCATATCCTGAACATAGTGGGGATGCCCGCCGATGATGGCGTGCACGCCGTTCTCCACCATAAATTTAGCCAGGCTTTCCTGGTTCTGGTTATGCTTGAACTTGTATTCGATGCCCCAGTGGGGGAAGGCCAGGATAAGGTCGGCCTCCTTGGCTTTGGCCCTGTTGATGGCGGCCAGGATGTCGTCCCTGTCGATGCGGTTGATCTTGGGCCAGTCCTTGCTGGGCTGGGTGTTTGTGCCGTATGTGAAGTTGATGATGGCAATCCTGATTCCCTTGCATTCCACGATCAGGGGATAGCGCTCCCTGTCCTCCTCTGGTGTGCGGGCCATACCGGTGTACTGTACGCCCTTAAGGGTGTCTAGCACTGAAAATGTGCGGTTGAGGCCCCTGTAGCCCTTGTCCAGGATATGATTGTTTGCCGTGAGCAGGACGTCGAAGCCGATATCCCTCAGATAAAGCGTATAAGCGTCCGGGGCGCAGAAGCTGGGATAGCCGGTATAAGGCGGGCCGGAGAGCGTGTATTCCATATTGCCGATGGCAAGGTCGGCCGATTCCACATTGCCCGCAATGTGGTTCAGGAAAGTGTTGAAGCCGTATTTCAAGCCGCCGTCGATTTGCGACTGGTGGCTCATGATGTCTCCTATTATATAAAGTGTGAGAGTATCCGTCTTCGGGTACGACCATTGCATTTGTACCGGGCGCCACCAGTTAACCGGAGGAACCGGCCTCTCCGGCAGGCGCTGTGCGGACAGCGAAAAAGTGATGAGGCAGGCTATGCCTGCAAGGAAACGCTTATACATATTGCAAAGATACGCACATTTTTTTTGCGGCCGCGATAATTTGAGTTAAATTTGTAGGTTATATGAGAAAATACGCATCCATAGCCGTGGCATTCACGCTTTTATGCCCCCTGCTGTGCAGGGCCCAGTTCGTCGGCGGCAATCCCTATAACGACTTTTACGACACGGAAACCGTGAGGTCGATGAAGGAGCACGTGTTCACGCTCACATCGGCCCAGATGGAAGGGCGCAAGGCCGGCAGCGAGGGGGAGTCGATGACGGCGGACTATCTGGAGACCGTCATGAAGCAATATGGCGTGGACGTTCTTCCGAGGGAGATTTTCGGCCTTTCGAAAGAGGGGGCCGATACGCTCTGCTCCTGCAATGTGGTGGGCCTCATCCAGGGTGCGGACCCGTCGATGAACGGCCGGTACATCGTGATCGGAGCCAGGATGGACGGTATGGGAACTGATACCTATATGCTGGACGGGGATATGGTGCCGCGCATCTATCCCGGTGCAGTGGGCAACGCTTCCGGTATGGCGATGCTCCTTGAACTAGCCAGGATGCTGAGCACGAATGCAATTACGCTGAGGCGCTCCGTACTGCTGGTGGGATTCGGGGCATCGGCGGAGTCGCTGGCCGGCTCGTGGTATTTCATCAACCGGGCGTTCGGGGATGCACCGCTCATCGACGCAATGATTAATTTGGACATGCTGGGGGCGGGGAAGAGAGATCTTCTGGCCTACACATCGTCCAATGCCGATATGGACGCGCTTGTGCGCAAAATGGAAGGCGAACTGCTCCCGGTTCAGGCCCGTCTGATTGGGGAAGAACCGTATTCGGGAGACCACAGGGCCTTCTATGCCGCGGAGATCCCTTCCGTGCTTTTCACTACCGGAAGGTATCCGGAGCACGATACCGCAAGGGACAGCTACGAACTGCTGGATTTCGACATGATGGAGCGTTTCCTGGAGTATCTGTTCAACTTCTCCGTGAACCTTGCCGGAGCTCCCGCGCCGGCGTTCCGTCCCGGAGCATCGGCCCCGGCGGAACTTCCCCCGCGCACCCTGTCGTTCTACGACTGCGACGTGAAGCCCGCATTTATGGGCAGCTACGACCCCAGGACCTTTATGGAGCAGTGGGTGTATGCCTATCTGCGCTATCCCAAGTATGCTGTGGATAATGGCATCCAGGGCAGGGTGGTGGTGGATTTCATCATCGACGAGAAAGGCGAGGTGAAGGATGTGCGGGTTTCAAGGAGCGTACACGAGAGCCTGGATGCAGAGGCGGTGCGTGTGATATCGGCCTCACCAAAATGGCGCCCGGCCAGGCATCGCGGCAGGAAGGTTCGCGTTGCAATGTCGGTGACGGTGGAATTCCGCCTTCAGCGGCAGTCGGACGGCTCGTTCGGAGTTAATGGAGTAAGAGTAAACTAAAACATATGGACTACAATTATCTGGAGATTGAGAAAAAGTGGCAGGCCTGGTGGGCGGCCAACAAGACTTACAAGGCTGTAACGGACCCTTCCAAGCCCAAGTATTATGTGCTGGATATGTTCCCGTATCCTTCCGGAGCAGGCCTTCACGTGGGGCATCCGCTGGGATATATTGCGAGCGATATCTTCTCCCGCTACAAGCGCCTGAAGGGCTTCAACGTACTGCATCCCATGGGCTATGACGCCTTCGGCCTTCCCGCCGAGCAGTATGCAATCCAGACGGGTCAGCACCCGGAAAAGACCACGCACGACAATGTGGCCCGCTACCGCAGCCAGCTGGACAGGATTGGATTCTCCTACGACTGGGACCGCGAGGTGCGCACCTGCGACCCCAAATATTACAAGTGGACCCAGTGGGCGTTCCTGAAGATGTTCGGCTGCTGGTACGACAATGCCATGCAGAAGGCCCGACCCATCGAAGAGCTGGAGGCGGCGTTCTCAGAGGGCGGCTCCGCAGCCGTGGATGCGGCCTGCGGGGAGGTGAAACCGTTCACTGCAGAGCAGTGGAAGGCATTCGGGGCTAAGGAGAAGTCCGATGTCCTGATGCAGTACCGCATCGCATATCAGGGAGAGAGCACCGTGAACTGGTGCCCCGCCCTGGGAACCGTGCTCGCCAACGACGAGGTGAAGGATGGCTATTCGGAGCGCGGCGGTTTCCCCGTTTTCCAGAAGAAGATGACCCAGTGGCAGCTGCGCGTGAGCGCCTATGCCGCCCGTCTGCTGGAGGGCCTGGACCGCATCGACTGGACTGATTCCCTCAAGGAGATGCAGCGCAACTGGATCGGCCGCAGCCAGGGCGCGGAGATGGTGTTCAAGGTGAAGTGCGACGGCGCGTCCTACGATATGACCATCTTCACAACCAGGGCCGATACCGTATTCGGCGTAACCTTTATGGTCCTGGCTCCGGAAAGCGAGTGGGTGGCAAAGCTCACATCGGCCTCGCAGAAAGCTGAGGTCGATGCCTACCTGGAGCAGGTGCTCAAGAAGAACGAGAGGGAAAGGATGGCCGCCAAGGCCGTCACGGGCGTGTTCTCCGGCTCTTACGCCGTGAATCCGCTCACCGGTGACGAAGTGCCCGTGTGGATATCTGAATACGTGCTGGCCGGTTACGGCACCGGCGCCATCATGGCCGTGCCCGCCCACGACAGCCGCGACTATGCCTTCGCCAAGAAGTTCAACCTCCCCATCATCCCCCTGATCGAAGGGGCCGATGTGTCCGAGGAGAGCTTCGACGCAAAGGAGGGCATTATGATGAATTCCGGCTTCCTGAACGGTATGAGCGTGAAGGAGGCAATCCCCGCCGCCATCGACTATGTGGAGGCGCACGGCATCGGCCACAGGAAGATCAATTACCGTATCCGCGACGCCATTTTCTCCCGTCAGCGCTATTGGGGTGAGCCTTTCCCCATCTGCTACAAGGATGGCATTGCAACTCCTCTGCCGATGGAGGCACTGCCTCTGACCCTGCCGGAAATCGACCAGTACAAGCCCACCGAGGATGGCCAGCCGCCGCTCGCCCGCGCGAAGGACTGGACTTATGACGGTTATCCCCTGGAGGTTTCTACGATGCCCGGTTTTGCCGGCTCCAGCGCTTATTATCTGCGCTATATGGATCCTCATAATGACGAGGCCCTTGTGAGCCGGGAGGCCGATGAATACTGGAGGAATGTCGACCTTTACATCGGCGGAACGGAGCACGCCACCGGCCACCTCATCTACAGCCGATTCTGGAACAAGTTCCTCTATGACCTTGGCTATGTGGTTGAGGACGAGCCTTTCCGCAAGCTCATCAACCAGGGAATGATCCAGGGCAGGTCCAATTTCGTATACATGATTCCCGGCACAAACAAGTTCGTTTCCGCTGGTTTGCGTGACCGGTATGAGACAATCCCCGTACACGTGGACGTGAATATCGTTTACAACGACAGGCTGGATATCGAGGCGTTCCGCACATGGAGGCCCGATTATAAGGATGCCGAATTCGTTCTGGAAGACGGCGAGTATGTTTGCGGCTGGGCCGTTGAGAAGATGTCCAAGAGCATGTACAACGTTGTTAATCCGGACCAGATTTGCGACACCTACGGTGCGGATACCCTGCGCCTGTACGAGATGTTCCTTGGCCCGTTGGAACAGGCGAAGCCTTGGGATACCAAGGGTATCGACGGGGTGAACCGTTTCCTGAAGAAGTTCTGGAGGATGTTCTGGGACCGAGAGAAGTGGCTGGTTAATGACGAGGAGCCCACCCGTGCGGAGCTCAAGGCCCTGCACAAGCTCATCGGCAAGGAACAGGAGGATATCGAGACATTCTCCTACAATACTACGATATCGGCCTTTATGATCGCCCTCGGAGAGCTTCAGGGCTGCTCCAAGCGTGCGATTCTGGAGCCTCTGGTGATTCTGCTGTCGCCGTTCGCCCCGCACATCGCGGAAGAACTCTGGCACCAGCTGGGCCACGAGGATTCGGTGGTCTATGCTTCGTATCCGGAGTATGTGGCCGAGTATACTGTCGACGACAGCGTGAAGTATCCCGTGTCGTTCAACGGCAAGACGCGTTTCATCGTGGATGTTCCGGCTTCTTACAGCCCTGCCGAAGTTGAGGCTTCCGTTCTTGCGAATGAGCTCACTTCCAAGTATGTGGAGGGAATGCAGGTTGCCAAGGTGATCGTGGTTCCCGGAAGGATAGTCAATGTGGTTTTGAAAAAATAGGTTATGCCTCTTACCAAGAAAAGTGTAATCCACAATGTCAAGGAGTGGCTGATGGTCACTCTGGGCATACTCATCTACGTTACCGCATGGTCGATTTTCCTTATGCCGAACAACCTTATCGGCGGGGGAGTGTCCGGTATAAGCTCCATGATCCAGTATGCCACAAAGGGCGTAATCCAGATGGGTTACAGCTACTTCGTGATCAACGCCATACTGGTAGTTGCCGCCATAGTCATCATCGGCATGGGATTCGGTGCCAAGACCATATATGCGATTATCCTGGCCTCGGTGGCTCTGAGGATAATGCCGGGGCTCATTCCGGATTCGATAATCAACACCCTGGCTCTGCAGAACGGCAAACTTATGTCCACCCTTATGGGCGGTATAATGGCGGGTATCGGCATCGGCATGTCAATCTCCAACGGCGGTTCCACCGGCGGGACGGATATCATCGCCCTGATTTATACCCGCTACCGCAACGTGTCGCCGGGCAAGGTTATCCTGTACCTTGACTTCGTGATTATCCTGGCTTCGCTGGTAGTCCCGTCGTATGTGAATGATGTGGATCCTCTCACCGGTGCGGCATTGATAGGGGCAGATGGTCAGCCTGTCAGGCATCTGATGCCGTTCGCGGAGAAGGTTACCACTGTGGTGTACGGTCTCATCCTGGTCACGGTGAACAGTTATGTGCTGGATATGTACATTTCCGGCTCCAAGCAGAGCGTACAGCTGTTCATCCTGTCACAGGAGCACAGCGATGAGATTGCCGAGGCCATCACCCACAATCTGCACCGCGGAGTCACTGTCCTTGACGGCCGCGGCTGGTATACCAAGAAGGAGACCCAGGTGCTGATGGTGATTACAAGGAAGACCGACCTTAACGTCCTTTTGCGTTATGTCAAGCAGATTGATTCTCACGCATTTTTGTCGGTTTCGTCGGTGAACGGGGTGTATGGAAAGGGCTTCGATGCCATAAAAGGAAGTACAAAAAAGTAGCTTTTATAAAGAAAAGTTATTAAAAAACAGAAAAAGACATAAAAAACATAAATTTTTGCATCCTGCCCGGAGTTGGACTGACGTCTTTTCCGGGCTTTTTTATACTTTTATGCCGGAATCAATGACCTGAGCCTATGACAATTACCATCATCATTCTGGCATTTTGTATTGTAATTCTGACTATCGGTTTGCTGCTTGTCCTGCTGAGGGGCAAAGTGGACAAACCCGAGCCCAAAGTCAGCAAGATGGACAACGCCCAAAAACAGAAACTCCCGGAGGAGGAGAAGGAGAGCGTGTCGGAAACGGACAGGGAGCTGTTCGTGAGGTGTTGTCGTTATATGGAGTTGCGCAAGCCCTTCCTTGTGGAGAAGTTCTCCCTGGAGGACCTTGCGCTGGCGATGTTCACTAATAAACTGTATCTATCCCAAACCATCAATGCCTGCACTGGACGCAACTTCAGAAGTTTTGTCAACGGCTACAGGGTGTTGTATGCAATGGACCTTTTCAGGAAGAACAACCGTCTCAGGGTGAGCGACTTGTCCAACCTGTCGGGCTTCCATACCCCGGTGTCGTTCAATATGGCTTTCAAGCTTATGATGGACGAGGCTCCGGGGGCGTGGTGTGCGAGGGAGCGTCTTCAGATGCAGCGAAAAGGAATCAATCAATAACCCCCTCCGGCATAAAAGTATTTTTTCCTATCAGAACCCTGTCGATGAAGGAGGTTTGGTAGGTGTAGCAGATTTTTGTGAGATCCCAGCCGGGGCGGGTGATGATGAGGTTGGCGAGTTTGCCGGGGGTGATGGAGCCTGCATTGTGGCTCTCGCCCATAGCGTATGCGCCGTTGAGGGTTACGGCATTGAAGGCTTGAACTGGTGTGAGGCGCATCTTAATGCAGCCCATAGCCATTACGAAGCGCATATCGCCGCTGGGGGAGGAGCCGGGATTGTAGTCCGATGCCAGCGCGATGCCCAGCCCTGCATTGATGAAATCCTTGGCGCGGCCATAAGGGAGGCCCAGGAAGAAGGAGGAGCCGGGAAGCATCGTGGGCATAGTTGCGGAACCCTTGAGGACTTCGATTTCTGAGCTGGTCGTCTGCTCCAGATGATCCACGGAGAGGGCGCCGTGCTGGACGCCAACCTGCACACCGCCGCTCACTGCGAGCTCATTTGCGTGAATCTTGGGAGTGAGGCCGAACTTCTTGCCGGCTTCCAGTATGCGGGTGGTGTCATCGACAGTAAAAAAGCCCTTGTCGCAGAACACATCCACGAAATCGGCCATTTCTGCGGCCCTGGGCATCATATCCACCACTTCCTGAACATACCCTTCGTGAGTATATCCACGGCCAATGGCGTGCGCCCCAAGGAACGTAATCTTGATTTGTGCCGGCACGGACTCCTTGATGCGCTTAATCACCCGAAGCATCTTAAGCTCATCTTCAGGGTTGAGCCCATAGCCGCTCTTAATCTCCAAAGTGCCAGTGCCTTTGGCCAGCACCTCGTTCACCCTCACCATCGACTGCCTGTAAAGTTCGTCTTCACTGGTGTTGTGCAGCAGGTCTGCCGAATTCAGAATCCCCCCGCCCCGCTTCGCAATCTCCTCATAACTCAGCCCCGCAAGTTTATCCAAAAACTCCCCATCCCTGCTCCCTGCATACACCAAATGCGTATGACTGTCGCAAAATGCCGGCATCACCATCCCTCCCTTCGCATCGATTGTTTCTTCAGCAGAAGGCTGTGCGTCAGACCCGAAATCGGCAATCCTGCCGTTTTCGACGGCAAGCCAGGCGTTGGGGAGGGTGCCGGTTTGCGACATTTCGGAGCCCTGGAGTCGATGCACGCCCTCCGGCTGGATGCCCACGAGGAGGCCTATGTTTTTGATGAGGATCATAGGTACTTCTCGCTATGGATGAAGGTGATGGATTTCTCGATGAGGGGATGCATGTAGGTGTCGGTGTCGATGAAGGGGACTTCTTTGCGGAAGTCTTCGAAGATGCGCTCCAGAAGGGGAGAGCTCTTTGCCGGGCGGCGGAATTCGAGGGCCTGGGCGGCGTTGAAGAGTTCGATGGCGAGGACCGTTTCCACATTGTTCACTACGCGAACGAGTTTTGTGGCCGAATTGGAGCCCATCGACACGTGGTCTTCCTGGCCCTGGGAGGAGGGGATGGAGTCGCAGGATGCGGGCCAGCAGAGGCCCTTGTTCTGTGATACGATGGAGGCCGCAGTGTACTGCGGAATCATGAAACCGCTGTTGAGGCCGGGTTTCGCAACAAGGTACTTGGGCAGGCCGCGGAGGCCGTGGATGAGCTGGTAGGTGCGGCGCTCGGAAATGCTTGCGAGCTCGCTCATCGCTATCGCCAGGGAGTCCATGGGGATGGCGATGGGCTCGCCGTGGAAGTTGCCTGCGGAGATAATCATATCCTCATCGGGGAAGATATTAGGATTGTCCGTGGCGGAGTTGATTTCGTTCTCAATGACGGATTTCACATACAGGATGTTATCCTTCACGGCGCCGTGCACCTGAGGGATGCAGCGGAAACTGTACGGGTCCTGAACGTGCTCCTTGGGGCGGTTGATGAGCTCGCTGCCTTCAAGGATTTCCATGAAGCGTTTTCCGGTTTGGATCTGGCCAACGTGGGGGCGAATCTGATGCGTGAGCGGCAGGAACGGCTCGATGCGGCCGTCGTAGGCCTCCAGGGACATGGCGCCGATAAGGTCGGCCCACTTGGAAAGCCTCTTACTCTTGAGCAGCGACCACACGGCGTGGGCACTCATGAACTGGGTGCCGTTCAGAAGCGCCAGGCCTTCTTTGGACTGAAGCTGGATTGGCTCCCAGCCCATCTCTGCCCATACTTCCGCCGAAGGACGCACTTTGCCTTTATATAGCACTTCTCCAAGGCCGATGAGGGGGAGGCTCAGGTGAGCGAGCGGGGCAAGGTCGCCCGATGCGCCCAGGGAGCCCTGCTGGTACACCACAGGGAGAATGTCGTTGTTGAACATGTCCATGAGGCGCTGAACAGTGATGAGCTGAACCCCAGAATGCCCGTACGACAGGTTCTGGACCTTGAGCAGGAGCATGAGTTTCACAATCTGCGGGTTCACCGTCTCGCCGGAGCCGCAGGCGTGGGACATCACCAGGTTGTGCTGCAGCTGTGACAAATCCTCCTTGGGGATTGTAACGTTATACAGCGAGCCGAAACCGGTGGTGATTCCGTATACCGGATGGTCGAGGTCTTTCGTCTTTTCGTCCAGATACTTGCGGCACTTGATGATAGCCTCTATGGATTCCTGCGAGAGTTCCAGTTTCTCGCCATTGTCGATGATTTCTTTCAGCCTGTCAAGCGACAGGTGCTCCTTGGAAATAAAATGTGTCATTATGCGGTTAAGATTTCACTTATCATTGATTCATCGGCCTCATTGGGGAGGGTTACGCGGAGTTCGGGGGTGCGGGCCATTTCGCGCTCGATGGCGAAGCGGGCGCCCTCGTTGCGGGCCCAGCTGCGGCGGGCGATGCCGTTGTTAACGTCCCAGAACAGCATTTCGCGGATGTGGCGGTCGCTGTCGGCACTGCCGTCGATTACCATGCCGAAGCCGCCGTTTATTACTTCGCCCCAGCCTACGCCGCCACCATTGTGGATGCTCACCCACGTGGCGCCGCGGAAGCCGTCGCCAATCACGTTCTGCACGGCCATATCGGCAGTGAACTGAGAGCCGTCGTAGATGTTGGATGTCTCACGGAAGGGGGAGTCCGTGCCGGAGACGTCGTGATGGTCGCGGCCCAGAACGATGGGGGCGGTGATTTCGCCCTTGCGGATGGCTTCGTTGAAAGCGAGGGCAATCTTGGTGCGGCCCTCGCAATCGGCATATAAGATTCTGGCCTGGCTGCCCACAACAAGGTGGTTGCGGCCGGCTTCTTCGATCCAGTGGATGTTGTCGCGCATCTGGCCGGCGATTTCCTCGGGGGAGTTGGCTGCGATTTCGGACAGCACCTTCACGGCTAGTGCGTCTGATTTCGCCAGGTCTTCCGGCTTTTCACTCATACACACCCAGCGGAAGGGGCCAAAGCCGTAGTCGAAGTACATCGGGCCCATGATGTCCTGCACGTAGGAGGGGTAGCGGAACGAGCCATCGGCCTTGAGTACGTCGGCCCCGGCGCGGGAGCTTTCCAGGAGGAAGGCGTTGCCGTAGTCGAAGAAGTACATTCCTTTGGCGGCAAGGCGGTTGATGGCGGCAACCTGGCGGCGGAGCGATGCCTGAACGGCTTCCTTGAAGCGTTCGGGCTCATCGGCCATCATCTTCTTGGACTGCTCCAGGCTGTAGCCCACGGGGTAGTAGCCGCCGGCCCAGGGGTTGTGGAGGGAGGTCTGGTCGGAGCCAAGGTCCACGTGGATGTCTTCATCGGCCAGGCGTTCCCAAAGGTCGACGATATTGCCGACATAGGCCAGGGAAACCGGCTTGCGGGCTGCGACGGCCTGCTTGATTCTGGGGATGAGCTCGTCCAGGCTGCTGTGGAGTTCGTCCACCCAGCCCTGCTCGAAGCGCTTGTCGGCCGCCTTGGGGTTGATTTCCGCGGTGACGCTCACTACGCCGGCGATGTTGCCCGCCTTGGGCTGGGCGCCGGACATACCACCTAGGCCCGCCGTGACGAAGAGGATGCCGCCGCGGTCGTCGCCGTTGAGGCCTCTCTTGCGGAGTTGCTTGCGGGCGGCGTTCATCACCGTGATGGTTGTGCCGTGGACGATGCCCTGGGGGCCGATGTACATATACGAGCCCGCAGTCATCTGGCCGTACTGTGATACGCCAAGGGCGTTGAATTTCTCCCAGTGGTCCGGCTTGGAGTAGTTGGGGATGACCATTCCGTTTGTGACAATAACGCGAGGGGCGTCCTTATGGCTGGGGAATAGACCCAGCGGGTGGCCGGAGTACATCACGAGCGTCTGTTCGTCCGTCATCGTGGCGAGGTACTGCATCACAAGGCGGTACTGGGCCCAGTTCTGGAAGATGGCGCCGTTGCCACCGTAGATGATGAGCTCGTGCGGGTGCTGGGCAACGCGCGGGTCCAGATTGTTCTGGATCATGGCCATGATTGCGGCCGCCTGCCGGGATTTGGCGGGGTATTCGTCGATGGGGCGGGCGTACATATCGTACGAAGGCCTGAAACGATACATGTAAATGCGGCCGTACTTGTGCAGCTCCTCGGCAAACTCCTTCGCAAGCAGCTTGTGATGCCTCTCGGGGAAGTATCTGAGGGCGTTCTTTATTGCGAGAACCTTCTCTTTGT
The DNA here is from genome assembly GCA_024689525.1 of Bacteroidales bacterium. The sequence continues at coordinate 6,907 of JAILDI010000033.1, read as the reverse complement.
CGCTTAGGATGTCCTTACGCTTAGGAGCGTGATTAATTGAAGGGTCGTAGGGCTTCGGCTCCGGCAGCTCCGCCGGAATTCCCTGCATAATTTCTTCTTTGAAAGTCATACTACAAATCAATGTTTGATTCAACGGCGGCGAGGACTTCAGCCTCGAGGCGTTCTGCGTCGGAGACGATTTCGTCGGCACGCTCGAGTAGGGGTTTGGCGGGGGATTTATCCGTGAGGCCGGCGCAATTGATGCGGACGTTCAGGCGGGCGCCGCGGATGCCGGCAAGGGCGGCGAGGGCGGCAACGCCGGCGTCGGAGGCCGATGCGGGGTTGCCCTTCTGCGCCATCTCAAGGGCCAGCGGCAGGGCTTTCAGCGATGCCTCCATCGTGCGCAGGGGAACTTCTGCGGCGTACAGTGTAGCCTCTTCGAGGGCCTTGGCGCGGGCTGCCTTTTCTTCATCAGTGCCTTTAGGCATGGAGAAGCAGTCCATGATGCGGTTGAAGGCGGCCGTGTCTTCGTCGATTAGCCCTAAAAGTTCATCAAGCAGCAACTGGCCCTTCTCGGCCACGTCGGAGAACTCTTTCCATCGGTCGTCCCAGCCGCGTTTGTGCGAGCTCAGATTGGCAACCATCGTGGCCAGGGCTGCGCTGAAAGCGCCCATACAGGCCGATATCGACCCGCCTCCCGGGGCCGGGGATTCCGATGCCGTCTCCCGCACGAAGCCTTCCACGGTCATCTGGGCAAGGCCTTTTTTGTCATCGGCCATAAGATATTCGATGACCTTTTCTTTGGGGTTGAATGGCTTGAGGTCGTCCAGTGACATGGATTTCACGGCGATCTTCACGATTTCCGCCTCGCTGATGCCAAGGGAGCGCTGCTGCTTTTCAAGGTAGAAGCGGCCGGCGTCCATAAGGACTTTCTTGGGCACCAGGCCAACGATTTCGGTGCCGGTGACCTTGAGTCCACGGGCCGATGCCGCGCGGCAGACCTCCTCGTACGCGATGTGCAGGGGAGTGGTGTTGATGTCGGTTATGTTCATGGACACCTGGGCGATGCCGTATTCGTCGATAAACCAGCCGATGGCCTTGCAGCCCTTGAGCGTGCCGGGGATCCATATTTGCTCACCGTTGGCATCCTTGAGGAGTTTGCCGGTGAGGGAGCCGCCCTCGCGGGCCTTGCGGCCCTTTTCGCGCACATCGAACGCCACGGCCATAGCGCGGCGGGTGGAGGTTGTGTTCAGGTTGAAGTTCACGGCCACAAGGAAGTCGCGTGCGCCCACGTTGGTGGCGCCGGCTTTGGCTACGGTATCATTGTAAGGGCCGCCGAAATCCGGTTTCCTCTGCGGATCCGCCAGTTTTTCCGGCAGGGCCTCATATTCCCCTGCGCGGCATACCGCCAGGTTCTTGCGCTCCGGAGTGAAGGCTGCCGCTTCATAGCAGTAGCAGGGGATTCCCAGCTCTTCCCACAGGCGTTTGGCAAGGCCGCGGGCAAGCTGCGCGCATTCTTCAAGCGTGATTCCGGCCACAGGGATTAAAGGAAGCACGTCCGTTGCCCCGCTGCGGGGATGGGCCCCGTGATGCTTCCTCATGTCGATGAGTTCCTGCGCCTTTCGGGCACCGCGGAACGCGGCCTCGCACACGGGCTCCGGTTCGCCCACAAAAGTCACAACGGTGCGGTTGGTGGCCTCTCCCGGATCCACGTCCAGAAGGGTCACACCCTCTACTTCCTTGATTGCTTCCACAATGCGGTCTATCACCGCCCTGTCGCGTCCCTCACTGTAATTCGGAACACATTCGATGATTCGTTTCATTGGTTGTCGTTTTAGCTTTCAAATATAGTGAAAAAAACGACAACCCGGACCTCCCGACGGGCAAAAAAACTATTCCTCCGGGAAGAATGAGATGGCGCATCCGCCTCCGGGAGCCAGACGCAGCGGCAAGGTGTCGGAAGAAGTCACCTTAACTGTGTCGATGGCGTATGCGTAGGGATTTGTAACCCAGTCTGAATCAAGGGCGTCGGAATAAATGATGGCGGTGTAGGCGGTGTCGGGAGCCAGGAAATCCAGAGGCTGGTCGATGGCGCGGCCGGATTCGTCGGTGGTGGCGCCAAGGAAATACCGGCCTTTGGCCCGCCTCACCACTACGATCCATTCGCCCACTTCGCCCTGGAGGGCACGGGACCAGTCACAGTCGGGGTCGAAATCCCGGAAGAACTGGAATGCGGGATGGCCTTCGTAGTTTTCAATAAGGTCGCAGGCCATCTGCATGGGGGAGTACAGCACAACCCAGTTGGCAATCTGCTTTGCCAGCGTAGTGTTAACCCTGCACTGCGTGCCGGGCTTGCCCCACGTGCGCACTTGTGGCAGGCCTTTGATTCTGCGGTACTCTATATCGAACACTCCAGGAGTATAATCCACGGGGCCGCCCAGGATACGGGTGTAGGGGAGGATCTCGTGATGGGAAGGCGGATTACCCTCGCTCCATCCGTTGTATTCCATTCCGCGTACGCATTCACGCGTCAGGAAGTTCGGCCAGGTGCGCCTCAGCCCGGAAGGCTTGATGGACTCGTGCGCATCGACCATTATCTGATGTTCCGCAGCCACTTCAATCACTTTCTGGAAGTGATTCACTCCAACCTGCCCGTGCCTGGGATAGCCGTCCCAAAGGCCTCCGCCGGCATATCCGGTTTTTGCGGCGTGGATGCCCAGGCTCTGAGCCCAGGCCATTGAAGTGTCCAGCTGACTCTCAAAGCGCGCGAAGTTTCCTCCCGTCTCATTGTGGGTTATCAGCTGCACGCCTTTGGACTGTGCGTACTCGGCCACTTTTACCACATCAAAGTCGGGTGCGGGACGGGTGAAGTCGAAGGCCGCAAGGGCGGCGGAACCGTTCCAGGCATCGTTCCATCCTTCGAACAGCACGCCCTGGATGTTATTCGCGGCAGCAAAGTCGATATACTGGATGGCCCGCTCCGTGGTTGCTCCGTGAGGCTCGCCGCCCCAGTTCTCGATGCCAAGATGCATCCCCCACCAAACGCCGATATACTTCATCGGCCTTATCCAGGAAACATCCTTGACGGCGCAGGGCTCGTTGAGGTTAAGGATAAGAGTGGAATTGACAAGGTCGACGGCATTCCGGCCGATAATGATCGTCCTCCACGGGGTTTTGAAACTGCCTCCGGTAATGGCGCAGAAGTCCTCGGCAATGCGATATGGGGCCAGATCGGCCTTAAAGGAGAGGCCGTTTTCCTTCACCAGCACCATTTCGGGGAAATTGACTATCGCGGCCTCGTGAACGGCGGCATACAGGCTGTCGGAGAACTTGAGGGTGAGGGGAGTGTTGGCATCGGTGAGCTGGGAAAGGGGCATCTTGCGATAGAGATGCTCGTAGGAATTGAAATCGCCGGGGATGGACCAGCTGCTTGCGTCGGAGGCGAAATTCAGGCGTGTGAGTTCATCGCAGATATGCAGTGTGTCGATGCCGGGGACGCTGTACTCGTATCTGAATCCGACGCCATCGTCGAAAGCGCGGAAAACCAGATTCAGCAGCACACCCACTTCGCTGCGGAGCCCGACGGCCAGCTCCCTGTGGGAATCCGAAATCTCCTTGTTCTCGCCCCAGGGCTGAGTCCAGCTATTCTTTTGTTTCGATATTTTGGTCGATACAAGGCTGAACCCGCCGCTCAGATCGGCCTCCTCAGCCACGAGCCCGAGTGCCGATTGCTCCACAAGCGGAACACCGTCCACGTCGATGCTGTATGTCGGCATCCCGTCGTCCAGTTTAAAAGACACGGAGATTCTTCCGTCCGGGGACGTTATGGCGGTTTTGTCGGAGAGGGGAGCGCAGGCGGCTAATGCCGTCAAAGCCAGGGCGAGAATAGTCTTTTTCATATTGTTTTCAATTCTGTACAAATTTACTTATTTTTGTGGAAAACCTATCAACCTATGTCCGTCTACCGCGCGCTTCCGGAGCAGGAATACAAAGACATCGAGTCCCGTATCGTATACGAGGACAATCACATTCTTGCCTTCTGCAAACGCCCGGGGGAGATAGTGCAGGGGGATAAAACCGGTGACGAACCTCTCCCGGAAACACTTAAGGCGTTTGTCGCCCAGCGGGATGGCAAGCCCGGCCAGGTGTTTATGGGCGTGCCGCACAGGCTGGACAGGCCGGTGAGCGGGCTTGTGCTTTTTGCCAAGACGTCCAAGGCGCTGGAAAGGCTTAGTGTTATGTTTCGTGATTCCCAGGTTCATAAGACCTATTGGGCCCTGTGCTGTGGAAAGCCTTCCCCGGAGCAGGGTGAAATGGAAGATTATCTGGTTCGCAACGAGGCTCAGAACAAATCGTTCGTTGCCTCGGGTCCCAGGCAGGGCGCAAAGCTGGCCCGGCTGCGCTACAGGTTCATCGGCCCCACTGAACGCTACTTCCTGGTGGAAGTGGAACTTTTGACGGGGCGGCATCACCAGATACGCTGCCAGCTTTCTCACGCCGGATGCGTTATCAAAGGGGATCTGAAATACGGATCGCCGCGTTCAAATCCGGACGGAGGAATATGCCTCCACGCGCGAGAGATAAGTTTCGTGCATCCCGTAAAGAAAACAGAAATCAAGCTGGTTGCTCCGGTGCCTGCATCTTGGAAAGGAGTGGAAGCCTATGTTTGAGAAGATAGTCTCGGTTGTTAACGATATTATTTGGAGTCCCGCCCTGGTAGTGCTCCTGGTGGGCGCCGGAATTTACTTTTCCATCCGCACGCGCTTTGTGCAGGTGAGGCGTATCGGCCTTATGGTGCGCTCACTCTTTGCCCCGGCGGAAACCGGTGAAGACGGGAAGAAGAAGGGAATATCGTCCTTCGAGGCGTTCTGCGTCGCGCTCAGCGGTCGCGTGGGCACTGGAAACATCGTTGGCGTGGCCACTGCCATTGCCATGGGTGGCCCGGGCGCAGTGTTCTGGATGTGGCTCATTGCTTTCTTCGGCGCATCCACCGCATTCGTGGAATCGACCCTTGCTCAGAAATACAATTTCAATCACGGCGGCGTGTTCCGCGGCGGCCCTTCTTCATATATCGAAAAGGGGCTCAAGATGAAGTGGCTTGCGGTGCTGTTTTCCATACTCGCTATCGTCGGATACGGCTTGTTCCTTCCCACGGTTCAGAGCAACGGGATGTCATCGGCCCTGATGAATTCGCTCAGTCTGGATCCGCTGTGGTCCGGCCTGGCGCTGGCATTTGTGCTGGGGCTGGTGATTATCGGCGGAATCAAGAGCATTTCCCGCGTGGCGTCCATCGTCACGCCTTTCATGGCGCTGGGATATATCATTATCTCCCTGATAGTTATCGCTTGTCATCTGGATGCGGTCCCCGGTGTTTTAAAGGCTATCGTAACCGGAGCATTCGGCATCCGGCCGGTTGCCGGCGGCATACTTGGCTCCACCATTATGATGGGCGTGAAGAGAGGCATTTTCTCCAACGAGGCGGGCCAGGGCAGCGGCGCTATCGTGAGCGCCTCTGCCGCAGTGTCACACCCGGCAAAACAGGGGTTGGCGCAATCCTTCTCCGTATATGTGGACACGCTGTTCGTGTGCACCGCCACGGCACTTATGATTCTCTGCTCCGGAACGTATAACATCCTGGATGCAAAGACGGGTGAGGTTTTGGTTGCCGGCGCCCCTGAACTTGGAGGCAATTACGTGGCATTTACACAAACCGCAGTGGATTCCGTGCTGAGCGGTTTCGGCAGTGCATTCGTAGGAATAGCCCTGGTATTCTTCGTGTTCACCACCGTGATGGCGTACTATTTTTACGTGGAATCCAGCATCATCTACTTATTCTCGTCATCGGCCAAGCCGAACAAGAAGGCGGAAAAGATATGCATCTGGGTATACCGTATCGTTCTTCTGGGCATCGTGGTGTTCGGTGCCATCAAGGAAGCCAACGTGGTGTGGATGCTGGGCGACATCGGCGTAGGCCTCACCGCCTGGGTCAACGTCCTGGCCCTCCTGGTCCTCTGCCCCCAGGCCGTCGCCCTCCTGAAAGAATACGAGAAGAAGCCCTAAGGATTAATTCACCCAGGACCAGTCTGTCTTGCCGTAGGTTATTTTTTCCGTGTCGCCTACAGTCAGTTTCTCGGTATAATCGACCATCAGTCCTCTCATTATGCCGTAGCTGTATTCGCACACCCCTTTGAAAGCGTTCATTTTGTCGGTATATACCAGTTTCCTCGGCATGTGTTTGGGCGCTTTTCCATAGTAGCCGAATGAGGCGATCAAAGGCTGCGGCAGAAAATGGGGATAGGCCGATAACGGCAATACGCCTGCATAAGCGTCGTCTCCAGGAGTGTACTCATAGATAAACGATTCATCCGCGGAATAAGCCTTGATCAGATCGCCGTTCTTCCATTTGAAATAGTATGTATTATCAGAGCCGTCGATTTTGTGTGTAAATTTGCAAAGGTGGCCCTTGGAGTCATACTCAAATAAATAGATAGTAGTGCCCTGAAGCGCGCTCAAGTCCTGGCCACCGCCTGAGTCGGCCCTGTTGTCTGTAAGGTTGAAAAAATAATGGTCAGTGGTCGTGGAAGGATCTTCCGGATCTGTCATGACATTGATTTCCAAGCGAATGGCTCTTTCGTCAACATAATCAATCATACAATATGCCGGATCTTCACCTTCGGAAGTGATGGTAATCAGGTAAGGACGGTTCTGGTCGTCATACTGAAAGACCATTTTGTCGTTGAGTTTGGAGAAATTCTGCGTTTCGCCGGTTATATACTTCTGCAGAATAGCCTTACGGCTGACCACGGGATCTTCTTGTTTCTTGCAAGCAGTGAACAGTGAAGCCGCGATGCAGCCAAAAGCCAGAACTTTGAAAAAAGTGCGCATATGTTTTAACGATTTGTATGTGCAAATATACAATTATTATTAA
>JAILDI010000020.1 GCA_024689525.1 Bacteroidales bacterium | reverse complement strand
CTGCACCCGCGCGCGACCGGCATGCCGTACGTGTCCCAGCAGAAGACGGTCTATATCGGCCAGGAGATGGGACGCCTGGTGATGATCGCCGCCATCATCTGCATCCTGGTGATGCTGCTGATGACGCGCTCGCTGCGCGGCATCGTGTGTCCGCTGCTGTCCGTCTTCGGCGGGGTGCTCATGACCTTCGGCATTGCGGGCTGGTCGCAGATGTATGTCGACAGCACCGTCCTGATGATTCCGGTCATCCTGGCCTTTGCCGTGTCCATTGCGTACAACATCCACATTTTCTCTTATTTCAACCATCAGATGCGTCTTCACGGCAAGCGGAAGGAGGCCGTATTAGAGACGGTCAGCGAAATCGGCTGGTCCGTGGTCTTTTGCGGGCTGACCACCGTGGTTTCCCTGATGTCGTTCATGATCATCCCGATCCGTCCGATGAAATGCGTGGGCCTGATGAGCTCCCTGACCATCTTCTTCGTCCTGTTCACCACCTTGGTGATGGCGCCGGTCCTCCTTTCCTTCGGCAAGGACAAACAGCCGAAGGCAGGTATCGACGGCGAGGGCGGCACGCGCCTAAGCCGGGCCATGGAGAGGCTTAACGACTTTACGTTCAAGCACTCCAAGCCCATCGTCATCACTTTTGTCGTCGTTTGCGCGGCACTGCTCATCGGCCTGTGGAAGATCGAGCCGGCCTTCGATATCGAGCGGACCATGGGCATCAAAGTCCCGTATGTGAAGGACGTCCTGGCCGTGGGCCGGAGCGAACTGGGCGCGCTGTATTCCTATGACCTTGTGATGGAATTCGAGAACGAGGATGAGGCCAAGCAGCCCGAGAACCTGAAAAAACTGGAACAGTTGGAGGGCCTAATCGGCACCTATCCGCTCACCAAGCGCACCAACTCTATCCTGGATATCCTCAAGGACCTGAACCAGACGCTCAACGGCGGAGACGAGGCTTATTTCCGCATCCCCGAAAGCGAGGAGGAGGTGGCCCAGATGCTGATTCTCTACGAGAACGCCGGGGGTTCCGAAACGGAATACTGGATGGACTACAACTACAAGCGCCTGCGTCTGATGGTGGAAATCTCCGACTTCAACTCGGCTGAAGTGGAGCGTGAACTGAACGACATCGCCAAGAAGTCGGAAGAGATGTTCCCCGGTGTCAATGTGACCGCCGTGGGCAACATCCCGCAGTACACGACCATGATGCAGTATCTGGTCCGTGGCCAGATGCAGTCTTTCCTCATCTCCGTGCTAATCATCGCCATCATCCTGATGATCGCCTTCCAGAGCATTCGCGTAGGCCTGATCGGCCTGATTCCGAACCTGATGCCTGCCGTCTTCGTGGGCGGATACATGGGCTGGGCCGGCATTCCGCTGGACATGATGACCGCCACGCTGATTCCGATGATGCTGGGTATGGCCGTCGACGACACCATCCATTTCATCAACCATTCGAAACTGGAGTTTGACCGTAAACCGGACTATTCCGTCGCCATCCGCCGGACCTTCCGGGTTGTGGGCGTGGCCATCGTCACGACGTCCGTCATCACCTCCGCCGTGTTCGCGTGCTTCGCCACATCGGTGTGCGCGATGTGCATCAACTTCGGCATCCTCGCCGTCATCGGCATCCTCTCGGCCTTGCTGGCCGACCTCTTCATCACCCCGCTGCTGGTGAAGAAATTCAAAGTGTATGGAAAAGAAAAAGCATAAAACTATGATGAAAAGATTTACCCTGCTGGCAGCGCTTTTCTTCGCCGCTGTCGCACAATTGAACGCCCAGACGGGGCTTGACATCGTCCAACGCGTCAAGGACCGTCCGGACGGAAATACCCGCTACGCGGAGATGCAACTTACCTTGGTAAAAAAGAATGGAGACAAGCGCGAGCGCAAGATGGTCTCCTGGGCGATGGACGAAGGGAAGGATACCAAGAAGATCATGTTCTTCACCTATCCGGGTGACGTAAAGGGAACCGGCTTCCTGACCTGGGATTACGGGCAGGCCGGCAAGGAAGACGACAAGTGGTTGTTCCTGCCCGCGATGAAGAAGACGCGCCGAATCAGCGGCTCTTCCTCCAAGACCGACTATTTCATGGGCACGGACTTTACCTATGACGACATGGGCGGCCGCAACGTAGACGATGACACGCACAAACTGCTGCGGGAAGAAACGCGTGATGGACATACATGCTGGGTCGTTGAATCCGTCCCGAAGGATAGCCGTGAAATCTACAGCCGCAAGCTCTCCTGGATCCGCCAGGACTGCGACACCGCCGTCTATGTGGAATTCTATGACAAACTGGACAAACTTCACAGGGTGATGACCGTGCAGGACATCCAGGAGGTCCAGGGCTTCTGGACCGTGATGAAGATGGAGATGAAGAACGTCCAGAACGGCCACAGTACGCAGATTGCCGTGAGCGATCCCAAGTATGACGTTCAGGTGGACAAAAGCCTGTTTACCGTGGCAAAACTGGAAAAAGGGCTATGAGAAGCTTTTTCACACCGTTTCTGCTGGGAGCGGCGGCCCTGTTTCTCAGGGCTGTTCCGCTCCTGGCACAAAATGGGCTTGATATCTCTGTCAAGGGATTTGTCGACAGTTACCACGCCGTCCGCAGCGGATCGCCCGGAGACTGGATGTCTTCCCGCAGCCGCGTAAGGGGCGAATTCCAACTGGAAAAGGACGGCGGTGGTATCTTCGTATCGGCCAACCTGGTCTATAACGCCCTCCTCAAGGACCTGTCCGGCTTCCAGCTGCGCGAGGCGTATGCCTATTGGGGTAATCCCCGTTGGGACATCCGTGCCGGCCGGCAGATCATCTCGTGGGGCGTCGCCGACGGTCTGCGCGTGACCGACCTGATCTCACCGATGGACTATACGGAGTTCCTGGCGCAGGACTATGACGACATCCGCATCCCTGTGGGTGCGCTGCGCGCCCGTTTTATCCACGATTTCTGGAGCCTGGAGGCTGTCGCCGTCCCCGTGCCTGAATTCTTCAAACTCCCCACAGACCCGGCCAATCCCTGGTCGGTCGGGATGCTTCCGCCGGAAGTCCGCCCGGAACCGAACCTGAAAAATGCGGAATACGGTGCCCGCTTCTGCTGCTTCCCCGGCGGTGTCGATTTCTCCCTGATGGCTCTCCGGACCTGGACCAAGATGCCTGAACTGCTTGGAGACCATATCGGCTATTACCGTCTCACCGTCCTCGGTGGCGATGTCTCCATTCCCTTCGGGAAGTTCGTTTTCCGCGGGGAATTGGCGGACAATATCAGCGACGGTGGCCGCCACCAGGGGAACGCCCTGGTTGGCCTGGACTGGTATCCCGGGGCCGATTGGAACATATCGGCCCAGTTCAACCATACCTGGCAAAAAGAAGGAACGCCTATGTCACTCGCCACGCTCAGGATTTCAAAATCGTTGCTGAACAATTCGTTGACGCTCTCCACTTTCGCTTATGCAGATGTGCGTGAAAAGGGTGTTTTCAATCGGCTTAGTGCCGACTGGGCGGCCACGGACCAGATTCATGCCATCCTGGGTTACGACTACTTCCATGCCGATGGAGGAATGTTTTTCCTTTACAGGAATAACAGCGAGGTCTGGATAAAACTGAGGTACAGTTTTTAGGTCGGGATAACACCACGTTCAGAATCGCCACAAATGGGGGTTTCGCGTACCTTCGATCTCCACAACATTGATTCCATCAGCACCCAGACCCTCTGTCAGGGTCGGCGTTGTTGGTAGGGAAGAAATAGACATCAAGATGGAGTGGCTCCGTCAGACGATACCAAGTTCCTTCGCCTTGGCGATGAGTTCAGTGGCGTTCTTGGCCTCAAACTTGGCGGTCAGGCGCATACGGTACCATTTGATGGTCTGCTCGGTGAGATAGAGTTTGGAGGCGATTTCCTTGTTTGTGAGGCCTTTGGCCACGAGAGCGAGGATGTCGCGTTCACGGTCGGTGAGTTTAGGTCGGTCTCCTGCTGCAGGAGCCTTTTCTTCTGACGCGGAAATCATTTCACCGATCACTTCATCTGCCGCTTTCTTTTCTTTGCTCAGACGCAGGGCTCTGAGGAGCAGGAGTACCAGGCAAAGCAAGAGGGCGGCCAGGACAAAGGCGCCGATAGCAATGGTGCGTGTCTGGCGTTTCTGGGCTTCAAGCACCTTGCCTGTTACATCCAGCGTATAGAGGCGGCTGCGGTACTCCTGGTCCTCGTGGGTAGAGAAGTATTCGTCAGCGGCTTTCAGCTGCTGCAAAGCCCTGGAGGTTTTACCTTGCTCCAGATATAGAGCGCCCAAGCCGGCCTGGGCATTGGCAATAAGAAGGGAATCTTCCGCCGCCTGGCCAGATTCCAGCGCTTTGTTGTAACACGTCTCAGCTTCCTTGAGGTTGCCAGCGTCCAGCCAGGTTTCGCCCATATTCTGATAGAGCACGGAACTGCTCTCGTTCCAGCCATTCTTTTCCAGAAGGGCACCGCATTTCCGGTAATACGCCATGGCCTGAGGGATGGAGTCCATGCTGGCATAGAGGTTCCCGATTGCTCCGTAAACGCCGGAATAAGCATCATCGATGGTGGACTGCTTGTAGCCATCCGGCTTGCCGGGAAGGGGCTCTTTCAGGGCCATTCTGTCAGCTATGGTGAGGGCCTTGTTGAAATAGGCCATCGCGCTGTCAGTCTGCCCGGCGGCCCAGTGATGCTGGCCGATCATCTTGGCGGATTGGAGAGCCTGATTCAGCCATAATTCCTGCTGGCAGAGTTCCATGTTTCTTCTGGCGAAGTACAACGACCTGCCGGGATTGATGTTGGAATAGCCCCACATCAGATCGTGCCAGGCATCGGCAATCATACTTCTCTCTTCCGGTGTTGCTTTGGCTATCCGGGCTTCCGTCCATGGAGCCACGACGGTCTCCAAAGAGTCAAGTTCATGGTCTCGATGGTCGGTATATTGGCCATAGGATATTGCTCCGGAGAGCAGGACTATGGTGAGTGTGAGAGCCGCTTTTTCCATATCGCAAAAATAGCAAAAACGCGTCGGATCAACGAATTCGGGGACGAATATTGCCCGGAATAACGTCATTTCTAAACTTTAGTTTAGTGTTTTTCTCCTTTGAAAGGTCGAACTTTATATGTGTAAAACTAGTTGAAACCAATAATCTTTATCGTATATGAAAAAAGTCGCATTACTCTTGACTGCCCTCGCGCTTACATGCGCGAGCGCAAACGCACAAAGTCTCCTGAAGCAACTTGGCAACCGGGCCAGGAATGCCGTAGAAAGGAACGTGGGAAATAAAGTGGAGGAAGCAATCAATGATGCGTTGGACGGGGAAAAAGTAAGCAAAAAGGACAATATGGGGGAAACCTCAGTGCGGGAAACAATACCCCAGGAATATGAGCTGGTCGATCCCTATACCGTTACCGGCAGGCCCAGCCATTCTATCCCGCTCGGCCTTCCGCAGAATGATGATGCCGCTGCCCCGACCAGCCTGCCTGCGGATTGCGTCTCCTATTGCGCGTATGAATTCGACCCGGTTGCAGAAGACTTGGACGGTTCGTGGAAAAAGGTCTTCTACAATGCTGGCAATCGTCGTAAATACGTAATCACGTATAACGACCAGGGGAAGGTATCCAGGGCGCTGACCATTCCGGACAGCCTTGCCTTCTACAGAATAGATCCAGAAAAAAAGATTATCCAGAAGTATTCCGTCAGCAATGCCGAGGAACTGCTGGGCGGGATTGATGACATGTTCAATCAGAAGTCCGAGAGAGGGGTTGTCGGCAGCGAGATTGAAGCCACTGACGGAAGGTGGTGCTACCGCAGGGAGCTTATCACGACGTCTACGGACAAACGGGGTGTAACGAGGGAAATCAAGACCTATGAATATGTTGATCTGGAAACCGGCATCCTGATCCGCAAGGTTGGCGGGAATAAGAATTTCCTCCGTGGTATCCGCATCGGTCTGTTCTATCCGGAGCTGTTCGAACTGCCGGAAGGATATACGATGAAAACCATCGATTTGACCAAGGCGATGGGCGCACTCCGAAGAAACAACAATCGATAGGCAAACAGGTAGAATTCGTGTTTAATCAAATATAAATCAGACAGGTATGAAGAAAATAGCCATTATTATTACTCTTGTATCCAGCTTTTTGATGTTGGTTTCATGCGGGAACAACGGCAACAAAAAGAGTGAGGCAAAACAGACCGAACCCGTTGCTACTACTGCTGCAGCAGAAAAAGCGCTGACCCTGGGCGATGTCAATCATGAGAACTATGCCGAACTGATCAAAGCCCGCTGCGGCGTCGATCCCAATCCGGGAGGCGACCTGGTATTCTACAGCGCATCCGCCAGCCCCGGCAACGCCAACCTGACCTTCAAGGGCGCGAAGGGCATCGAGGAACGTGACCTCCAGAAGATCATTTTCGAGCGTTGCCAGGCGGTAGCTGACGGCGGAGCCATTTACAAGTTGGAGTCCAATGCCGAGCAGGGCATCCACAAGGGCGATCCAATCAAAAGTTTCGACGAACTGAACGGCTTCCAGTGGGTTTACGAGTACAAGGGAGCCCTCGTCAACTGTTCCGCCTCAAAATATGGCGGCTCTAAGAGCGCCGACCGTTTTGAACTGCACTTCGGACGGTAAAAGCAAGGAAAGGAGCCCGCAGTAGCCTTCCCGAACCGCATCTCCCGGAAAAATGATTATATTTGATCAAATAAAGAAACAGATATGATCAAGATGTACGTCATGCAGACCTGTCCGGACTGCGAGTATGTGGAGAAGCAGGTCGAAGGAAATCCCGATTTCGAGGTGATCGATATCGGCAGGCACGTGCGCAACCTGAAACAGTTCCTGGACTTGCGCGACAGCCATCCGGCTTTCGACGAAGCCAAACGGATTGGTGACGTGGGCATCCCGTGCTATGTGCTGGAGGACGGCACTGTGACGCTTTATTCGAAGGATGTCGGCCTGGAGCCGCGCCCGGAAGGATTCGGTGCCTCGTGCAGCCTTGATGGACGCGGATGCTGACACTTTCTGGGCTCCGGTGAAGGCGGTATTGTAAAGTCGGATTTATCGATTCGTGGATTCCGCCATGAGATTCGGTCACGAATTCCGGGCAAGATTCACTTCAGCGATGTCCGGAAGGGGCTCCTTGGGCCGCCAGTGACTGCTGATACGGCAGATTTCTTCGCTGATGCCGTTCAGGATCCTGCCTGCAAAGGCCTGAGAATCCTCTGTCGGGTAGGTGAATCCCTTCAGCCGTTCACCGATACGGGACTCCCGCATAAAACGGATGTTCAGGAAGTCCGGACGATTCTCCCGGAGGAATTCTGAGCCAAAACTGACGAGTGCCATTTCGATATATCGGCGGTTGTTGGTGTGTCCGTTGAAATCCAGGTCGATGAGATTGATGGTGTGCTCAAGCGACGCGACCGGCACGTCGGCAAATTTCATGATACCGCGTTTTCGGTGCGGACCGGCGGCGAATTCCGGTACCAATTCGGATTCCGGAATAAACCCCTGACAGGATACGAGCTTCCGCTCGCTCATGGAGATCAGCGACCAGCAACTGTTCCCCCTCGCGGCGAGAAGGCCGGAATGCACCTCCTTTACCTCGAACTCGATCCATGCGCGCAACGGTGTGATCTCACTGAACCATACGGTCACATCCAGGTCCTCCGACCACATGGTGGGTGGCTGGGGGAGTTCAAGGTTAATCTCAGAGATTACCCAGGTCTTGTCCAGTTTCTGCATGTCGAATGCAGCAATGCCCAGCGTCGTGAAATAGCGGGCAACCGTATTCTCGTGAAACGTAAGGAGCCCGTCGATGGTCAGGCGATACTGGCTGTCGATCTGGGCGGCGGTAATCTGATAGCGTCTTGTGTATTTCATTACAATTCAATGTGTTGACTAGATTCGGCGACCCTGTCATCCCAGGATTTTCATGAGCACTTTGTCGGAGACATCACCGCAGGCATTCCGGATGGTTTCCTTGAGGAATTCCAGGGATTCGGCGGGTGTCAATGACGATTTGAGCGTCCGGGGCTTGTAGCCGGGGAAAGGGAAATCCATCTCCTCGAACAACGCCTCCGGTGTGCAGAAACTGCTCCGTTGCCAGCCGCTGTATTGAAGGTCCGCTCCGCGGTATACCCGCGCGATGTCGCCGGTAATGAGGCGAGCCTGCATCTGCAACTTGGCCAGCAGGGCATCTGCACGGGCCTTGTTGACCCCCAGCAGTTCACGAACTTCCGGGACGGAAACGCTGCCGTGTTCATCCAGGTACGCCAAGACCTTCTGCTGCTCGGCATTAGGCCGGTACTTGGGCTGAGAACGCCGCCAGTTGATGATTTCCCGGTAAACGTCGACCGTGGCGAAGGCGGCCTTGCCGCCGCATAGGAACTTTCCGTATGCGATGTCCCCGCTCTGGACGCATTCGATTTTCCAGTCCCATGGGCCCAGATTCTCCTCCGTGAACCAAAGATCGCTGGGCGTATGCTCTTCGATGGAATAGCCGGGGACCGGATTGACGAAAAATGGTATAAGCCGATACTTTTTGATCAGATGGAGCATGCCCTCCTGGTCCTTGACGGCCGGGCTGCGGACTTCTCCTTGTGTGCGGTTGATGGGCATGGGGATACAAAGTTAATGGTTTTTCCTCATTTCTTTATGCCCAGAACAATACCTTGCTTTGAGCCGCTGACGCGCTTTCGTGACGGAGGCGGGGGAGATCCCCAGCAGGATGGCCTGCTCGGATACGGAGAATTGCAGGTGCGAGAGGATATAGGTGCGGATATCGCCCCTTGTCAGGTCGGGGTGCGCTTCCCGGAGAGATTCGGGCGTAAGGTCGCATGAATTTCGGAGCATCCGTTCCAATTCGGCCCATTCTTCATCCAAAATATAGCGGGGATGGGTACGGAGTTCCTGCAGCAGGTGATTCTGTCCCATAAGCGTACGCATCAGTACATAGGTATCGACTTCGCCGTCAGGACCTTCGCCGGCTTTCGGGACGAATCTCTCCCGCTCATCGTTTCCGGCGCGGATGACCATCAGGAAAGCCCTGACATTTTTGCCGAGGATTTCGCTGGCTTGCGGGATGGTGAGCGGACTTTTCCCGCCGGTACAGGTTGATGCAAGGCCCATTGCCACCAGAATGAGTTGATAAAACAGCGTTTCCGCATCTTCGCCATGCAGGCCGAATG
Source organism: Bacteroidales bacterium (assembly GCA_024689525.1). The sequence continues at coordinate 4,676 of JAILDI010000020.1, read as the reverse complement.
TGTCCGCTATCGCTGAAAGGCTCTCCGCCTTGAAACCGACGTGGGAATCAATGTAATCCTTGTAGGAAGCGGGCTGCGACTGTGATTCCATAATCATGGAGAATAGATACGGCTCGTCCACAGCAAACCAGATAAAGGCCATGCCAAATCCTTTGAAAGGGGGATTAAGCGTAAAGCCATCACCCACCCGTTTCCGATACAGTTTCCGCGCTTCCTCCCGGACAGCGTCCCTGACTCCTTGAATGGATCCGAAAGAAGAGAAGATAGCATTGGCGCCGCAGCCAAGTCGGGCGCAGAGGCTCCTGACCGTAAGGACGGAGGGACCTCCGGAGCGCACCAAATCCAGGGACGCGGAAAGGATTCTTTCTTTTGTGACAGTAACCGGTCTTGCCATAATCGATGTTCCGTTTCAGTTCATTACAAAAGTAAACATTGGAGCCGGAATGTCCAATCGGTTTTCAAGAATAATCCTCAATTGTCCACATCATTGTCTATATCAATTCTTATTTCGGAACGAAAGATACACTAACTTTGTAGGCGAATAATTATGGACAAATGCGAGACCCGATGAACACGCAGAATATAAAACTCTCCGTCCGCTACAGCATGTAAAAAGTTCGTATTTTTGTAAGTATGAATATCCAACTGGAAACCCTTGCCGATTACCGCGAGGTAGAGAACCTCACCCGCGAGGCATTTTGGAACGTATATCGGCCCGGCTGTACGGAGCACTATGTGCTGAACCAGTACCGGAGCAATCCGGACTTTATCCCGGAACTGGATTTCGTGATGGAGAAAGAATGCCGCCTGATCGGCCACGTGATGTTCTCCAAGGCCGAATTAGTGCTGCCCGACGGCACATGCAAGCCTTTCTGGACCTTCGGTCCTATCAGCAGCCGTTTCATCGACAATTCCGCCAGCGGCCGTGTTATGGAGAAATGCGGCTTCATTCCTACGGGCGAAACTTGCATAGATGAATCCCTTGCTGGTTCCGACAAGCCTATGAGGGTTCTGAGATTGGAAATTAAACGATAGTAAAAAGATATGGAACAGAAGTATTGTCAAAGCTGCGGGATGCCGCTCACCCAGGAAGTCCTCGGCACGAATGCCGATGGAAGCAAGAATGAAGATTACTGCATGTACTGCTACAAGGATGGTAAATTCCTGCAGGAGTGCACGATGGAAGAAATGATAGAGCATTGCGCCCAGTTTGTGGACGAGGTGAACAAAGGGCTGCCGAAGCCCATCACGAAGGAAGAATACATCGGCCAGATGAAGATGTATTTCCCCCACCTGAAGCGTTGGCGCAAGGAGCTGACACTTACGGATTCCATGCCGGAGAATCCTGCCCTGGCCGGCGTGAAGGAACTCATCGGTAAAATGGCCGATACGCTCCCGATTGCCTTCATTTCTTCCGTGGATGATGAAGGCTACCCCTGCTCAAAGGCCATGCTCTCACCCCGTGTACGCGAGGGTGTCAAAGTTTTCTACTTTACCACCAACACCTTTTCCCTGCGCGTTGCCCACTACAAAGCCAACCCAAAAGCCAGTATCTACTTCTGTGACGCCGAGGGCTTCAAGGGTATGATGCTGCGTGGTACAATGGAGGTGCTGATGGACGCCGCCTCGAAAGAGAGAATCTGGCGCGACGGCGACGAGCAGTATTACCCCGGCGGCGTCACCGACCCCAACTATTGTGTCCTCAAATTCACTGCCACCGACGGCCGTTTCTACAGTGATTTCTACCCGCGCAGTTTTGTGATTGAATAACGTATGAAGAAACTACTTATTATCCTTTTTTCTTTGGCCGCCCTTGAACTGAATGCGCAGGATCTGCCGCATTTCAAGCGGGTAGTCAAAGAGCTCAGCAGTTCCAGATACCAGGGGCGCGGATATGCCCGCGGCGGTGCCAACAAGGCTGGAAAATATCTGGAAAAGGAATTCCGGAAAGCCGGGGTGAATGAAGTGACGCTACAGCCCTTTACCATCGATATCAACACTTTCCCCGGCGCCATGGAAATGTGGGCCGATGGGAAAAAACTCCGCGCGGGGGTGGATTTCTCCATGCGGGAGTATTCGCCTGGCGTCAAGGGAGAATTCACTGTGTATCATGTAGATACGCTAAATTTCGACGGGAATGCACTGCTGGCCGATTTGGCAAAACCGGAGAACGCAGGCTGCCTGGTGTGCTGCGATTTCTGGTTCACCTACAAGCATCGCGAAGTGTTTTCCAAGCTTCAGAAAGCAGGAGAGTGCCCCAACGCCGGCCTTCTGTTCACCTGGGCGGCTCCCATCAAGTTCTTCAAGGCATATGGGGAGAAAGTGGTGGACAAGCCCATCATCTGGGTAACGCCGGAAGCCATAGAGAACGTGAAGAGCGTAAAGGTAAACGTCGAGAATGAGTTTCTTGACGATTATGAACTCTTTAACGTGATTGCCAAAGTGGAGGGACGCAGACACGACTCCTGTTACGTCTTTACGGCCCATTATGACCATCTGGGCAATCTGGGCCGAAAAGTTTACTATCCCGGAGCCAATGACAACGCTTCAGGTACGGCAACAGTTGTCACGTTGGCGGAGCACTATGCAAAGAATCGGCCCGAATTCGACATGTATTTCGTGGCTTTTTCCGGAGAGGATGCCAACCTGAGGGGCTCTACCTACTTTGCAGAGCATCCCCTTGTGCCGCTGAGTCAGATCAAGTACCTTTTCAATATTGATATGATTGGAGACGACAATCCGGTCCTGTATTGTGAGGTAAGCGATGCCGGTATGGGCCAGTACCCCAGGTTCGAGAAGGTTAACCGGAAGCAGCACCTTTTTGAGGCGCTCAACCGGGGGAATCTGGCCGCTAACAGCGACCACTATCCCTTTGCCGTCCGCGGGGTTCCCTGCATCTTCCTGGAAAACGAGGAGGGAAGTGCCTTCCCGTATTATCACACCCCGGCCGACAATAGCAAGACTGTCCGCTGGGACAGCTATGAACCCGTCTTTAAATTGGTCACCGGCTTTATTGAAGACAGGTAAATTGCCCAAAATGGAAAAAGTTTACTTTGAATCGCTTCCGGCCATCACCGTAGCCAGCCATCGTACTGTCATTCCTTCATTCGAGGACCTCGGTCGCCTCTGCTATGAGGTGATTGGTCCGGAAATGGCTCGTCTAGGCTGCGAATGCCCGGAACCCGGCCGTGCCGCTGGCTGCCTGCCTGAAGGTCTTCGGCTCGTATGATAAACTGTACGACAATTACGTCGAACTCTTTGCCTATCTGGAGAAAGAGGGCTACAAGATTGCCGATGCTCCGCGCGCCGTTTACATCGACGGCATCTGGAATCAAGAGGACGCCGATAAGTGGCTCACCATCATCCAGGTGCCGGTGCAAACGGCATCATGAAAAGATTCACCCTTGCTGAATAGCGGGCGAAAAGCGTCAAAAAATAGCTTTTTTCGCCCGCTATCGAAACAGATCATTCATCGTGATTACAAACAATATGTAATTCAATACAAATCTGACAGATAGCGTCGCGCCATCTGTTGGAGTCACTTCAAAACCCCATTAGAGCGCATTCTAATGGGGTTTTTCATATACATTGCACAACGTTTGCACAACGAACCATTCAATCATCCTCTTCCAATTGAAAGATTGAGTCTGTAGGTTTATCAAAATATCGGGCTATTTTGAGCGCCAGAACCGTTGAAGGCACATACTTCCCTGACTCGATGGAATTGATGGTATTGCGGCTCACGCCAATGGCATCGGCCAGCTGCTGCTGGGTGATGTCTTTGATGGCTCTCTCTACTCTTACTGTGTTTTTCATAGCGCCTACTGCTTTTTTGATTTCCAGAGCATCCACTTGAACAGCCCGTAGTACAGGATAAAGAGGAGAAGCGGAAGGAAAATCAAGAAGGCTTCGCTCATGTAGAGTTCAAGATTTTCCGGGATGCTCGGAAAAAGGGTTGCGAGTCTCAGTTCCAGGAACAAACTCAGAATCAGGAAAAGGACAAAAAAGACATAAGCCGCAACACCGATGGACTTCAGACGAAAGCCGGAAATCATTTCATCTTCCACCTTCTCCTTCGACAGGCAAATGAGGAAGATAGAAATGATAAAGGTGACGTGAGATGCCTTTGCGAAATACCAGGCCACATCAATGTTGTGTACGAATAGCGCTTTTGCGAGCTCCAGGATAACGAAGATAATCAAGAAGCACCAGCCAATCTTCTGGCAGGTATGCGGCATAAGGATACTTTTGTGATTCATGTTAAACGCTTGTTAAGTTTTCTTGTTGCAAAGATAAGTATATTTTTCACAATGACAAATAAACTTTGCAAATACTAAGAGGCTGTGAACAATTAAATCACTGCTTTATTGTGCTGCCAATTTAGTAAAAGAGATAATCCCAGCAGAATAACGCGACATTCTCCGATCATTTTTTTATTTTCACTGATACTCCAATCCTTTTATGGCGACACCGATGTTGACGGGAAGATGCTTCATTTCACCCAGGGCGACTTCCCGGAGGTAGCTGCTCTTCAAGTAAATATTGAAGTCCATGCTCATTTCCCAAAACTCCCTCTGTTCTTCCTGTTTGGCAAGAAATGCCTGTAGGGCCTGCTCATCATATCCCACAATCTGGAAAGCGATGAAGTAGCGCCCGGGTTCCAACAGGATAGTCTC
>JAILDI010000207.1 GCA_024689525.1 Bacteroidales bacterium | reverse complement strand
TGTACTAAAACCTAAACCTACAACATAGATGCAAGGTGGTTTCAGAACGTTGCAAAAAAATCAAATAATTTTAATGATTATTTTTTAGCCTCGGCAACGGAGGCCTTACGGAACTCCTTGAGGTCCTTCATCAGTTCAAGGGCATACTTGCGGGCACGTGCGCCGGCGGCTTTATTCCCTTTGACGACTTGTGCCTCAGCGTTGGCTTTGAAGAGGTCCATGTTCTCTTCGAGTTTCTTTACAAGATCTTTCATGGTGTTGTAAAAATTAAAAATGTAAAAACAGTATAACTCGTTTACTGACGGCAAGATAACAAAGAAATGAGAAAAAAGCAAATTTCTGGTGAAAATTACTTTTTCTTTATTGGACCTGCGCGGCCGTTTTCTGCCGGGTGTTCAATTGGTTCATGGCCTGCTCGATGCCGACAAAACACCAGGTGCGGACGCCGCCGACGATTTTTTTCGCGATTCCAGCGATTTCTTTCTGCTGCTCTTCCGTAAAAGCGCTCAATACGTAATCGATCTGGGCACCTTGGGTGAAGTCGTGGCCGATGCCGATCCGCAGGCGGGCCCAGTCGCTGGTTTCCAGGAGTTCCTGGATGTTTTTCAGGCCGTTGTGTCCGCCGTCACTGCCGGATTTCCGCAGGCGGAGGGTGCCGAACGGCAGGTTGAGATCATCGCAGATGACCAGCAGGCGGTCGTTCGGAATGTTCAGTTTCTGCAGCCAGTAGCGGACGGCGTTGCCGCTGAGATTCATGTAGGTCGAGGGCTTCAGCAGATGGATCTCCCGACCTTTGTCATGGACGATGGCCCGGTCGCCATAGCGGCCGGGTTCGAAAACGACATTGGATGCCTGAGCCCAGGCATCCAATATCATAAAGCCGATGTTGTGTCTCGTCGCGGCGTATTCGGCACCGATGTTGCCGAGTCCCACCACCAGATAACACTTGTCTGACACGGCGGGGTCCGGTTTATTCCTCCGTAGCAGCCGCAGTAACATTGCGCGTGGTCTTGACGCCGCAGATGATGGTGTCCTTGTCGGAGACGACGGCGACATTCTTCATCTGGATGTCGGAAGCCTTGATGCGCTTGTCGAGGCCGAGGTCGGTGATGTCCACGGACACCTCGTCGGGAAGGTCCTTCATCAGGGCGCAGACACGCAGGCTGCGGGCGTTCTGATAGAACTTGCCACCCTGCTGCACACCCTTGGCGTGACCGGTGATCACGAGGGGAACGCTGATGGCGATGGGCTTCTTGTCACCCACGGCGAGGAAGTCGACATGGAGGCAAGAGTCCGTGACGGGATGCCACTGGATCTCGTGGAGGATGGCGGTCTGGGCCTTGCCACCGTCGAGAACGAGGTCTACGATGTAAGCTTTCGGGGTGTCGGTGAGAGCTTTGAGCTCTTTGGCGTTGACGGTGAAGAGGATGTTGTCCATGCCGAGACCGTAGAGGTTGCACGGGACGAGCCCTTCTTTGCGGAAGGCCTTCAGAACGGCCTTGTTGCCGACCTTGCGGGTCTGGCCTTTCAATTCAAAATGCTGCATTTCTAAATACTTAAAATGTGTTACTCAACTTGGGATCTCCCCAAGTCCCATTGCACCAAAACCTTGCGGTTTTACGAATGCGGGCGCAAAGATATAACAATATCTTGATATTCACAAACTACTTATAAGACGAGCTGGACGCGCTTGTTCCAGGCGAGGGTCTTGTAATGGGCATTGAGCCGGGTCCGGAGCGGATCGGGGATATAGACCGACAGGCCGCAGCAGTGCTGGAGCAGCAGGTCGAAGAAACTGGGCGTCTCTCCGTGGTATATGACACAGTCTGCCAGTGCAGCCTCGAAACGGGCGGCTTCGGCTGCCGGAGGATAGAGTTTGTCGACCAGGTCCTTCAGATCGTAGTAGAAGCGGAGTTCGCTGCTGGAATAGTAATAGCGTTGCACGACATGGGCCAGGTTGATGTCCAGTTCGCTCCGGCGCGCCTCGACGACGGCGGCGAAAGCCTCGGCCAAGGCATCTACCTTCGAGCAGTCCACGAGGGTGATGGTGCCGGCACGGCTGTTCCCGGTCTGTTCGCTGTAGTATTCGTAATAGTCTTTGCAGAACTGCAGCAGGTCGGGCGTTTCGCCGCGGAAAAGCTGGGTGGAGAGATGCGCATAGCGCATGCCGGAGGTGAGGATCTCGGTCGGAGAAAGGACGAGATAATTGCACACATCCTTCAGTTCGTAGGCAACTTCCACGCAGCCGGACAGGCAGGTGTCGAGGATGATGAATTCCATCTTCATCGGAATGGCGCTGGCGAAGTCAGTCAGTTCAATCCACTCTGCGCGGCTGCTGGAACCGACGTATTGGTTCCCGATGGCTTTGGTCTCGGGGAGGGGCACAGCGGGCTTCCGGATGACCGTCCGGATGGTGGAACGCTCGCTGCTGGTGGTATAATTGGCTGGGATCCAGCCGGAACCGTGCGATGAGACGAGCAAGCCGTAACGGCGTGCGGGGAATCGCTGGTGGATATCTTCCAGGACCGTGTGCAGCGTCTCCTTGGTGGCGCTCCGGGTGATATCTTTGTAGACGTGCAGTGTGTCCATCACGGGCTTGCCGTCGTTGCCGCGGAAAATCCGGATCAGGCAGGGCGGGTTCTCCTGCGTATAACTGCCATTGAGCGTGTTGTGGCAGAAAGCGACGATGGCCTTGTCGTAGGACAGTCCGGGGAGGACGTCTGTCTGCAGCTCCTCCAGGTTGGTCTTGAGGTTGTTGCTCAGGTTGTTGTATCCCAGGCCATAGTAGATGAATACCTGGTCGTAGGTGCCTTCGAATGGCTTGTCCAGACCGTCGCACCCCGCTATCAGCAGGATGCCCGCAAGGAGGAAAAATGCTTTGATTCGACGCATAGTTTGCAAATATAAGTTTTTTCGGGAGAAATAATAAAGCCTTTAAGGAGAAGAAGGAATCTTTTTGGGAAGTTGCAATATTTGATTATCTTTGTATTTAATTTCAAAGACCTCTGGATAGAGGTTTTGGAGGAGGATTTGCAGAGACTGCTCTTGGATAGGAGTGTGCCTGTCGTGCGGGGTCGGCCCGCCAAATCCGGTTCTTACCCGGGCCATTGCATTTTGCCGGACCGGGGAGTTAAAGAAATGCCCAAAGATCAGAAAAACGACGAATTGCACTGGTATGCGCTGAAGGTTTTCTACAACCGTGTCGTATACTTGAAGTCCCTCATGGACCCGGAGGGAATCGAGACTTATGTGCCGCTCCATACGGTGGAGCAGTATGACAAGGGACGCCTTTCGTATGAAGAGAAGCAACTGATCCCCTCGCTGATGTTCGTCCGCTGCCGGGAAAAATGGCTGGAGGATTTCAAGCGGAAGTACCCGGAGGACTTCATGTTCTACACTGAAGCTGCAACCCGCCGTCCCGGCATCATCCCCGATACGGAGATGCGCTCCTTCATCCTCGTGACATCGGCCAATTCCGGCCGGAATGTCAAGTATTTCGGCGCGGATGCGCCCGAGTACCACACCGGCGACCGGGTCCGGGTGATCGAGGGGCTGTACAAGGGTGCCGAAGGATACATCAAACGCATCAAAAAGGACCGCAAACTGATCGTCTCCGTGACCGGAGTCGCCGTCGTTGCTGTCAGTTATATCCATCCCAGTTTTTTGGAAAAAATCAATTGAACCCATGAAAGGCATCGTCCTCGCCGGTGGATCCGGCACCCGTCTCTACCCGATCACCAAGGGTGTCAGCAAGCAGTTGCTGCCGATTTATGACAAACCGATGGTTTACTACCCGATCAGCGTATTGATGCTGGCCGGGATCCGGGACATCCTGATCATCTCGACGCCGCAGGACCTGCCGGGATTCCGCCGCCTGCTGGGCGACGGCTCGGATTACGGGGTGCGCTTCGAATATGCAGAGCAGCCGAGTCCGGACGGACTGGCGCAGGCGTTCATCATCGGCGAAGAGTTTATCGGTGACGATTGTGCCTGCCTTGTGCTGGGAGACAATATTTTCCACGGCAGTGGCTTCACGCCCATCCTCAAGGAAGCAGTGCGCGCCGCGGAGGAGGACGGGAAGGCGACGGTGTTCGGCTATTGGGTGGACGATCCGGAACGGTACGGCGTGGCCGAATTCGACCGGGAAGGCAATTGCCTGAGCATCGAGGAGAAGCCGAAGGAGCCGAAGAGCAATTATGCCGTGGTCGGCCTGTACTTCTACCCGAACAAGGTGGTGGAGGTCGCCAAGCACATCAAACCTTCCGCCCGCGGCGAGCTGGAGATCACGACGGTGAACCAGGAATTCCTCGCGGAGAAGAACTTGAAAGTGCAGACCCTGGGCCGTGGCTTCGCCTGGCTGGATACGGGCACGCACGATTCCCTCGCGGAGGCATCCATTTTCGTGGAGGTCATCGAGAAGCGTCAGGGGCTCAAGATCGCGTGCCTGGAGGGGATTGCTTATCATCGGGGCTGGATCACGGAGGAACGGATGCGCGAGCTCGCGAAACCGATGCTGAAAAACCAGTACGGACAGTATCTGCTCAAGGTGATTGAAGACGAGAAACAGAAAACGAAGTAAATGGAAGTCATCAAGACAGAGATTGAAGGGTTGCTGATCATCGAACCGCGTATTTTCCAGGATGCGCGGGGGTACTTCTTCGAGAGTTTTTCCCAGCGGGATTTCGATGAGCAGGTGCGTCCGATCCTGGGGCATACGGTATGCTTCGTGCAAGACAACGAATCCATGTCCAGCTATGGTGTCGTCCGGGGTTTGCACTACCAGAATCCTCCTTATACCCAGAGCAAGCTGGTACGTTGCGTTTCCGGTTCGGTACTTGACGTTGCGGTGGATATCCGTCGGGGGTCCCCGACTTTCGGCCGGCACGTGGCCGTGGAACTGTCCGGGGAGAATCATCGGCAGTTCTTCATCTCCAAGGGATTTGCCCACGGGTTCGCCGTGCTGAGTGAAAAAGCGGTCTTCCAGTACAAGTGTGATGAGTTCTATCATCCCGAGGCGGACTCCGGCATCCAGTTGCTGGATGAGAGTCTGGGGATTGACTGGCAGATTCCTGCGGACCGGATGATCATGAGCGAAAAGGACCGTGTCCGCGCCAAACTGGCGGATACCCCGCTGGTGTTTGAATACAGCAAGATATGAATATCCTGATCACAGGGGCCAATGGCCAGTTGGGTAACGAGATGCGCATTCTGGCATCCCGGCAGGACGGAAACCGTTTCCTTTTCACGGACGTGAACGACGCTTCGGAGGAGTCCGTGGCGATGCTGCACAAGCTGGCCGGTGGGGGCGTGGACATTTCGACGCGCAAGCTGGACATCACCGATCCGGAAGCCATCCGTGCCGTGGTGCGCGAAGAGCGGATCGATGCGATCGTCAATTGTGCCGCTTATACCAATGTGGATGCGGCGGAAGACAACTATGAACTCGCGGAACTCCTGAATGCCAAGGCGCCGGAGAATCTGGCCCGGGCCATGAAAGAGACCGGTGGTCTGCTGGTGCACATCAGCACGGACTATGTGTTCGGGGGCGATCCTTACAATACCCCCTGCCGTGAGGACCAGACGGGGACGCCGACAGGCGTGTACGGACTGACCAAACTGCACGGCGAGCAGGCCATCCATGCCTCAGGCTGCCAGTATGTCATCCTGCGCACCGCCTGGCTGTATAGCGAATTCGGCAAGAATTTCGTCCGGACGATGCTCCGCCTGACGGCCGAAAAGCCGTCCCTGAAGGTCGTCTTCGACCAGGTCGGCACGCCGACTTATGCCGGCGACCTGGCGGAAGTGATCGGCGTGATCCTGGAGGATTATCGTTCCCGGCCTGACCGGGAATCTTACCCCCGCACCGGCATCTACCACTACTCCAACGAAGGCGTGTGTTCCTGGTACGATTTCACGAAAGTGATCGCCGCCTTGGCGGGACACGACACCTGTGACATCCAGCCCTGCCACTCCGACGAATTCCCGTCCAAGGTCAAGCGCCCGGCCTATTCGGTGCTGGACAAGACCAGGATCAAGGAATCCTTCGGGATTCAGGTGCCGTACTGGACGGAGCCGCTGGAGCGGGTGATTCAAAGTTTGCAGTAACAGTTAATTAATCTTGATTAGGAAATACTATGAATATTGCTCTGATTATCGCGGGAGGCTCCGGGAACAGAATGGGGCAGGACATTCCCAAACAGTTTATGCACATTGACGGTGCTCCGATTATCATTTGGACAATGAAAGCCTTTCAACAGCACCCGGATATTGATAGCATTGCTGTTGTTTGTCTCAAAGGTTGGGAAACAGTATTACAGAGTTATGCCAATCAATTCATGATTGACAAGCTAAAATGGATATTCCCTGGAGGGAGTACCGGAATGAAATCCATCCATAACGGTATTTATGGGTTGAGAGAAGTTGGTTGTGGAGACAATGATCTCGTTTTGATTCATGATGCCGTACGTCCTCTTCTGTCGCAGGAAATCATTTCCTCTAACATAGCAACATGCCAGGCATATGGTTACGCTATTACCGGGATTAAATGTCGGGAGGCGATCCTTGAAAGCCCGAATGGCTTTACTGCCAATACAAGTATTTCCCGAGATAAACTGATTCGGACACAGACACCTCAAACATTCAGACTGGGGAATATTATCGGAGCTCATGAAGAGGCTAAAGAAAAGGGTATTACGGATTCTGTCGCTTCTTGCACTTT
>JAILDI010000163.1 GCA_024689525.1 Bacteroidales bacterium | reverse complement strand
GGCCAGCCTGCCAGCAGTGTCCGATGGCTTCAATGCATTGTACTCGTGTATGATATCATGAACCTCGCCCAGCTCCCTGAGCAGTTCCTTATCAGTAGCCGAATAAATCTCTCCGGCAATCATCTTTTCTTTCTCGGTCATAACAATTACAAATATAGTATTTTCCGGAAAAATACTTATATTTACACCGTTATGAAGAAGTATCTATATATCATACTGGCAGTACTGGCGGTCGGATGCAGGAAGCAGCCCGTCACTCCGGAAGAGGAGAAACCGGAGCCTCAAGATCCGCCTCAGGAAGTGGTGGTTTTCGAAAGTGCCAAGGAGGCCGTGCTCAATATGGGGGCCGGCTGGAACCTTGGAAATACCCTGGACAGCAACAGTGGCGATTTGGAAAACATGTGGATCGAAGCATGGTCCGGCCGTAGACCGATCGACTACGAAACCGCATGGGGGCAGCCTGAGACCACAAAGGCTCTCATACACATGTTCAAGGAAGCTGGATTCGGTGCTATCCGCGTACCCGTAACCTGGTATCCCCATATGGGAACCATATCCCTCTTTAACCAGAAATGTTGGGATCCATCCTCATGGAGCGGGACAACGGTGGATCAGGCGTGGATGGAGCGTGTGAAGGAAGTTGTGGATTATGTTATCGACGAGGACATGTACTGCATCCTTAACGTGCACCATGATACCGGTGCCGCCGGAACAGCATGGCTGGTTGCGAGTGAAGATGGCTTCGAAGCCGCAAAAACACGCTATAATGCGCTTTGGGAACAGATTGCATTTGCCTTCAAGGATTATGGCCCGAAGTTGCTGTTTGAATCTTACAATGAGATGCTGGACCCCTATGACTCATGGTGTTTCGCATCATATGCTACCTCGGGTCGATACGATTCCGCCGTGGCGGCATCGGCCTATAAAGGCATTAACAGCTATGCGAAGCTGTTCGCTGAAACTGTTCGCGCGTCGGGCGGAAACAATTCGAATCGCAACATCATCGTTAATACATACGGTGCCTGCAGCGGTGACGGCACATGGAACACGCATCTGAAAGAGCCACTAACCAATCTGGTTGTGCCCGAGATATCTGAACATATAGCCGTTCAGGTGCACAGCTACTGGGACGCCACAAAATTCGACTCGCAGAAGGCCGATATCGACCTCCTGTTCGCCAATCTTGACACCTATGTCATCAAGCGTCTTGGCGTTCCCGTGATTATCGGTGAATGGGGCGGAAGTACCGAGGGTGATGATCCGAATGTCAGGTTCGCATCCTATTTCTCACAGAAGGCGAAAGATGCCGGCATAGCGGCATTTTGGTGGATGGGGCTTTCCGACGGCGCCGACCGCTCCACCCCTGCCTGGACAATGCCTAAGACCAAGGATGCTATTCTCCAGCCGTACTTGTAATTCCCTCAATACGCCTGGCTACCTCTTCCGGATGGTCCACCGCCGCTCCCTCTTTACCAAATATCTTGAAATCCATATCGATTTTTTTAGCCCAATACTATATCCAGGACCATCATCAGGGCGAAGCCGAGGGCAAAGCCGATGGTGCCGATGTTGGAGTGCTTGCCCTGGGAATAGTCCGGGACCAGTTCCTCCACAACGACATATAGCATAGCGCCGGCAGCGAAGGCCAGCATATATGGCATAATGCCGATGATCGATGTGGCCAGAAGCAGCACCAGCGCCCCGCCGATGGGCTCGACGATTCCGCTGAGCGCGCCGATGCCGAAAGCCTTGCAGCGGGAGTTGCCTTCGGCCCGCAGGGGCATCGAAATAATCGCACCTTCAGGCACATTCTGTATTGCAATACCCAGCGACAAAGCCAGAGCTCCTGCCATATTGAAATCGGCCGTCAAGGCACCTGCGATTGCCACGCCAACCGCCATTCCTTCAGGGAAGTTATGGATGGTTACCGCAAGCGCTAATTTAGCTGTGCGGGACAGTCGGCTCTTGGGGCCCTCCGTCTCTCCATTTGCGTGAAGATGCGGCGTCACATAGTCGATAAGCAGCAGGAAGGCAAAGCCAGCCAGAAGGCCGATGACCGGCGGCAGCACCGCCGCACTTCCCTGCCCCATCTGAATCGCCGGAATCAGCAGCGACCACACCGATGCCGCCACCATAACGCCCGACGCAAATCCCAGCAGCACCTTCTGCAACATCGCGGGCATATCCCGCCTCATAAAGAACACGAAAGCTGATCCCATGGCTGTCCCCAGGAACGGAATAATCAGTGCAGTAAGAACAGAACTCATTTCTTTCCTTTAAATGTATATCCGGCTTTCTCGACGGCCTCACGTATAGCTTCCTCCACGGCTGGTCCTTTTATGGTCAACGTCTTGCGGGAAGCGCTGGCGCTGGCCGATTCCACGCCGGGAATGTCTTCCACGGCGCGGCACACTGCGGCCTCGCAGTGGCTGCAATGCATACCTTCAACGGTATAGACGGCCGTATCCGGAGCCACGGCCTTATGGGTGAATCGTTCGAACAGTTTCATAGTAAGTGCGAATAGTATAAGGAGAGTTAAAACAGATGCACATATAAGCTTGAAAGTGCCTGGAATAGCCGCCGTGGTGCAGCAGGCGTCACCGGTAGCCATAGGCTTTACAGTTATGCCGAAGGCGTTTATCAACAGGCCGAATAGAATGGAAAACACAACAATGACCAGCAGATAAATCCACGTGAATTGCCTTCCCATGGCCTTCCGCACCACCAGGATGGATGCAAGATTCACGGCGGGGCCGGCCATCAGCATCACCAGCGCAGCACCCGGAGATAGCCCCTTCATAATCAGCGCGGCCGCCACGGGAATGCTGCCGGTGGAGCAAATATACATCGGCACTGCCACCACCAGGATAACCAGCATCTGCAGAAGCGGCTGGCTGCCAAAATGCAGGAAGAACTCATCAGGAATGGCCACCTGTATAAGCGCCGCCACCAGCAGGCCGATGACCAATCGACCTCCGATATCCTGAATCATCTTGAAATAAGCGTACTTCAGCACACGCCAAAGATTGTTTCCAGTCTCCACATTACAGGAGGCTGCGGATGTAATTGCGGCATCATCTTCCGGAACCAGGCGGTTCACCAGCAATCCTCCGCAAACGCCCGTGACAAGCGCCGCAACGGGCCGGACGATGGCAAAGCCCAGGCCCATCAGCGAGAACGTTGCCAGTATGGAATCAATACCCGTCTGCGGTGTGGCAATCAGGAAAGAAGCCACAGCGCCTTTGGACGCCTTCTCATTCCGCAGGCCAATAGCCGTGGGAATCACCCCACAAGAGCACAGAGGCAGCGGAACGCCCAGCAGTGCAGCCCAAAGAACGGCCCATTTATTATCCTTCGACAGATACTTCCGATAGAATCCCTGCGGCACAAACACGTGCAGAATACCAGCAATGAGAAAACCCAGCAGCAGATACGGGGCCATCTCGCAGACAACGTGCAACAAAGACAATAGGAAAGCTTTCATACGTACAAAGGTACACTTTATTTCTTGCAACTCAGTTGCATTTACCGCAAAAAAATTGGAGAATAGCTCGATAATTTGTAAATTGGGAGTCGATTTTTAACCAACTTCAGATGCTGCTACAGATTCTAACACTGCTGGGCTCGCTGGCGATGTTCCTTTACGGTATGTCGCTGATGAGCGGCGGCGGTATGGCGCGCATACGTGAACTGTACCGTATCATCGGCGAGATGGAATCCCTGGGCGACAGCGGAGAAACCATCGGCAAGATCCTCCAGCGCGTGTGGGAGCACAAGTGCCACTTCACGGAAGATATGCTTCAGAAGCTCAACCATATGATCGACCTTCTGGACGCTGCCTATGTGGCGATGAACGACAATCTTTCCACCCCGATCATCGAACTCAACGACATCCACAATTCGGAAAGGGCGGAAGATGCCATCAACCTCTACAGGGACGTTCTCCGCAACGAACACCTTACAAACATCGAAAAATCGACCTGTCAGTACGAAACCGGTTCATTCTATATGGACGTGGTGAACTGTATGGAAAAGATGGGCGATTTCATCATCAATGTATCCCAGAGCGTCTACGGCGCCAAAACGGTTTAGTTTTTGCAATATAGCCAGGCATTATGAAAAATTTTCTTCTCACATTTGCAGTGATGCTCGCCGTATTGGCCGGCGCATCCTATACCGTAGTCCTCAAGGAGGTCGGTCCCCACAAGGTTAAGGTTATCAAAGTGCTCCGCACCCAGCTGGGCGTGGAACTGAAGGAAGCTTTCGATATGCTGGAGGAAATGCCCGCAGTTATCAAGGAGAATGCGACGGAGGAAGAAATGGAAAGCCTCAAGAGTGAACTCGAGGCTTTAGGTGCAGTTGTGGAGATAACCAAAGTGGAGGAACCCTCCCAGGAGTAACTCCTACTGAATCTTTTTGATTTTTCGTACGGGGTCGCACGTGAGTGCGATCCCTAATTTGGTGAATGTCTTGCGGTCTACCTCCGACAGCATCACCGTGGAGTGAACCTGGGAGCCCGCGAGGTTGGGCAGCTGGTCCAGGGCCTGTTTGCACTTCTCGTCCAGGAGGCTCAGCATCGATAACGCAACAAGGACCTCGTCCGTGTGCAGGCGGGGATTATGGCCGTGAAGGTACGTGACCTTCGTTTTCTGGATGGGCGCGATCATCGTCTGCGGGATGAGTTTGATGTTGTGTTCGATGCCCGCCAGATGCTTTGTGGCGTTGAGCAAAAGAGCGGCGCTGGGGCCAAGCAGGGGCGAAGATTCCGCTGAGAGGATAGTGCCGTCCGGGAGTTCGATGGCCGCCGTGGCAACACCGCTGCGTTCCAGCCTTTCACGCGCTACCACCGTGGTCTTGCGGTCGGCCGTGGTTATCTTCGCCAGCTTCATAAGCAGGGAGACCTTGTTGATCTCACTCTCCTTGGCCTTGCCGTCGGCAAAGTTGCAGAGGGCGGTATAGTAGCGGCGGATTATCTCCTGAAGGGAGGCCTCGCGGCACACCTCGTCGTCGCATATGCAGGAGCCGATCATATTCACGCCCATGTCGGTGGGGCTCTTGTACGGGCTCTGGCCGTAGATGTCCTCGAACAGGGCGTTCATCACCGGGAATATCTCGATGTCGCGGTTGTAATTCACCGCCGTTGTGCCGTAAGCGTCCAGATGGAACGGGTCGATCATATTGACGTCCTCCAGGTCGGCCGTGGCGGCTTCATAGGCCATATTCACGGGATGGGTGAGCGGCAGGTTCCACACGGGGAAGGTCTCGAACTTGGCATATCCCGCCTTCACTCCCCTCTTGTTCTCCTGATACAGCTGGCTCAGGCATACCGCCATCTTGCCGCTGCCGGGGCCGGGAGCCGTAACAACCACAAGGGGCTTGGACGTTACTACATAATCGTTCTTTCCGAATCCTTCATCCGAGTCGATGAGAGCCACGTTATTGGGATATCCTTCAATCGTGTGATGATAGTACACTGTGATTCCCATACGCTCCAGGCGGGAGCGATAGGCTTCCGCGCTGGACTGGCCGTTGAAGTGGGTTATGACAACGCTGTTCACGCTGAGGCCGCGGTCCAGGAATTCGTCCCTGAGACGCAGCACGTCCATATCGTAGGTGATGCCAAGGTCTGCGCGGATCTTGTTCTTCTCGATGTCCACAGCGCTGATTACGATGATAATCTCAAGGTCGTCCTTCAGCTGCATGAGCATCTGGAGCTTACTGTCCGGCTGGAAGCCCGGCAGGACGCGGCTGGCGTGGTAATCGTCGAACAGCTTGCCGCCGAATTCCATATACAGTTTATCGCCGAATTTGGCGATGCGCTCTTTGATGTGTTCCGATTGAATCTTGAGATATTTCTCGTTGTCGAACCCGTATTTCATATTGCCTTGGTTTCAAAAATACGGGATACAAATTTAGCGAATAAGGCGGATTTTTGCAATTTTATTTGTCGATGTCAGATTAAGTGTTAAATTTGTGGAAAATTTCTAACTTTTCCTACAAATGCAAGAAAAAGACGGCAAATACATCTTCGGTGTAGTGAAGGTGGGCGACAAGGGGCAAATCGTGATTCCGCGCGATGCCCGCAAGATTTACAACATCAATCCCGGTGACGCCCTCATCATGCTGGGCGATGAAAAGGGTATGGTATTGTTGAAGACCGACATCTTCCAGTCGGCAATAGATCAGGCCATGGAGGGTCTCACAAAATGAGAAAGCATTGGATAGACAATCTGCGCTGGGTTACCGTACTCTCGGTGCTGTTTTACCACGTTATTTACTTCTATAATAATAAAGGTGTCTTCGGCGGCATAGGCGGCTTTGGACCCTATCCCCAGTGGCATCAGTATCAGGATGTGGTGATGTACATCCTGTACCCCTTCTTTATGCCCCTGCTGTTCCTGCTTGCAGGTATCAGCGCGCGGTATGCGTTGGAGAAGAAATCGGCCAAGGAGTGGTTCAAGGCACGAACACGCAAGCTGCTGGTCCCGGGCACAATCGGCCTGTTCGTATTCCACTGGATGGTGGGGTATTTCAATACGGCCGTGGCTCGCGGAACGGGTGTTTTCGAAGGAGTCCCCGGCGTGGTCAAATTCTGCATTATGGCAGTTAGCGGCACCGGCCCGCTTTGGTTTGTTCAGGTGCTTTGGCTGCTGTGCCTTGTTCTGCTTCTGGTGCGCGCCATAGACAAGAATGACAAGTTCTGGAACTGGTGCGGCAAGTTTGGCCTGATTCCCGTGATGCTACTTGGAGCGCTGCTATATCTGGGTTCGTTCACGCTCATACGTGAGCCCCGTCCGGAATCGGCCGACGGTCTCCTGAACCTGTACAAGCCGCTGTATTACCTGATTCCCTTCCTTCTTGGCTACTTCGTGTTCTCCCACGACGAGATTATCGAGATGCTTGGCAAGGTGTGGTACTTCCTGGTAGGATGGGCAATTGGCTTCGGTGTTGCTCTGGTGGTGCTTTACTTCGGCAAGGACAACACCAGCCCCGAGTTCCTCCAGAACCCGTTGAACACTGTTTACGGCTGGATGATGATCCTGGCGCTCATTGGAACGTTCAAAGCCCTGTTCGACCGCACCGGCAAATTCGCCACCTACATGACCCGTAGCAGCTACGGCCTGTACATCGTGCACTATCTGGTTGTCGCCAGCCTGGGCTATATGATGAAACAATACACCACACTTCCGCCCCTGGCGATGTACGTGATTCTTACGGTAGCCGTGTTCACGCTCTCCCCGCTCCTGTACGAAGGTCTGCGCCGCATCCCCGTCGTGAAGTGGTGTGTCTTCGGTGAATAGAGGCGTAAACTGGATGTGTCTGATATTCAGCGAGTTATGAAAATTAAATGCGGCGAAATGCCGCATTTAATTTCAACAAGTCATTGATACTCAGCGAGTTACATTTTACGGGTACGTAACGAATCGGCAGTCGCGGAAGGAGATCATCGCGGGATCGTCCAGGACCCGCTCCTTTTCCGTGTAGAAGAACACCGAATTACGCACGACAATATCATGAATCATACCCAAAGTGCCTTGGGCGCGGACGGCGATGCGGGCATCGCGGCAGACGACGCGGTCGATGACGATGTCGCAGAACTCGGGCAGGTACGCAAGGGATTCCGCGGCAACGGCGTTTTCGTAGCCTGCAGCGCGGTCGGCATACGATGTTTCAAACACTATCGCCTCTCCCCTGATGTCGCTCATGATAATGTCGCTTATACGTATCCCGGAGCACTTGCCGCCGCGTTCCGGGGCGCTCTTGAAGCGTAGCCCTGTATCCGTGCCGCTGAACGTATTGTGCCGCACAACTATATCCTGCATTCCGCCGGAAAATTCTGAGCCGATAACAAAGCCACCATGCGCGTGAAACACGGTATTGTTCTCAATGAGCACGTTCTTGCAAGGGCCGTCCTCCACGCCCTTGGGGCCACCGCCCGCCTTGAGGCAGATACCGTCGTCACCCACATCCACAATACATCCGCGCACAACCACATTGCGGCTGCACATAAGGTCGATGCCGTCGCCGTTCTGGGCGTTCCAGGGGCAGCGCACGACAATTCCCTCAATGATAACATCCGTGCACCTCTGAGGCACCAGATGGAACTTGGGTGAATTCTGCAGCGTCACGCCCGTCACCGTCACGCGCTCACAATCAGTGAACCGCACCAGGTGCGTTCGCATCTTCTCCTGCACGCGATAGGTATCGGCAATATCGGCAAAATGCTTAAGCCCGAACGGATACCACAATAACCCGTCCTCCGTAACCGTGCCGCCCATCCGCTGGAAATCGGCCCATTCCGTATCCGACACCTTGCCGCGCTTGACAGCCCTCCACCACTCGCCGTTTCCGTCGATAATCCCCTCCCCGGAGATGCTAACGTCGTGCCTCTTTGAGGCCGATATGCAAGGCTTCACCTTGCCATCAACCAGGAAATCGGCCTTGTCGGGAGAAAAGAGGATGAAAGCTCCCCTGTCCAGATGTAGGTCGATGTTGTCTTTCAGGACGATGGGCCCACACAGGAACAGCCCTTCCGGCACCACGAGATGGCCGCCGCCCTGCTTTACCAGCGCTTTAATTGCCTTGTCGAAAGCCTCTGTATTCAAAGTGATTCCGTCGGCCACGGCGCCGAACTCCATAAGGTTCACGCTGTTGTCCGGAATGCGTGCAGGCTCCTGCGCAAAGGCAAACAGCCACGAGATGCTCAGGGCTGCTGCCAGACATAGTATAAAACGTCTCATATTACTCTTCAGGTTCAAACATGGGATCCCAGGCGGGAAGCAGGACGGGCTTCTGGGTCATCATCCCAAGGATGTCGGCCGGCACGTACTTCTTCTCCACAACCAGGCGGAACATATACTCGTCGAACCACTGGTCCGTCATGATGATATTGCCCTTGTAGCCGCTGTTGGCGCCCCAGCTGTTCTCCACCATCCACTTCACGGGCTTGCCGTCGCGGATATCCACTGCGATGAGCGTCATCGCGTGCGTGGAGCCGCTGGCTCCGGTGAGGATGCGCTGGCGCTTGTCCATCGTGAACTTCACTCCAAGGAGCGACTCATAGTCGAAATTGTCGATATCGGCCACTCCCCTCTTGCGGTCCAGGAACTTGCCCACGTCGCAGGAGAAATACATTGCGGTGTTGTCCTTGATGGAAGCGATGGCCATCTCCTTGATGCGGTCCATCGGGAGGTTCACGTACACCCAGTTCTGGCCGTCGTACACGTGTCGGTCCCACTCGATCTCGTATACCTTATTATATTCCAGCGTGGGATTGTTCATCACCATAACGTAGTTGTTCTCCAGGTCTTCCCCGATGAACTCGTTGTAGAAGCCAAGCGGAGTATATGTCTTCTCGCTCACAAACTTGCCATTGGAGTCGTACCTGGCCCAGATGAACTCGGTGGGAGGCACGCCAAGGCACAGAGCCAGCACGCGGTAGACCTCCTTGAGCATCTGCAATTTCATCTTCTGGTACTGCAACGTATGGGCCTCGCGGATCAACAGGCCCTGCTGACGCAAAAGCGTGGCAAGCTGACCCCTCATCTGGGCGGTATTGTTGGCGCAGAGCGTCTCCGGCATAGCGTCCGACGGAACCACTCCGTACTTCATCACCAGATTGGAAACGCCCGTGAACTGTCCGCCGTCGCCAATGGGATGGGCGAACAGCCATTCCACTTTCCTGTCGTCCATCGGGAGATTCCTTGTGTCGATGACGGCCTGAAGGAACAGGTTCGCCTTCTCCAGCTGGTCGTAGAAGAACAGGTAGTTCTGGGATAGGGTGAACTGGCCCAGATCGTACTTGTCGATCATCTTGGCGCGCAGCACGTTCATTCCGGTGAACAGCCAGCAGCGGCCGGAGGATTTCTGATCCGTGCGGCCAACGGTGTGGACCTCGTCGCTGAAATGCGTGTCTATCATAGCGATTCTTTCGGTGGATGCGGCCAGCACGTTGATAGCCGCCGCGTTAAGCGCATTCTGGATTGCGCGGTCCGAGGCATCTCCCTTATAGGAGCTCCTGATGGTTTGGAGCATTTCAGGCGAAATTCCGCCGCTCTGGGCAAAGGCGCCGAGGCTCAGAAGCGCACCGGCTACCAGGAGTAAAACTTTTCTCATTATTGTTCAGCGTTTTATTTCAACTCATCATCTGCGAAGATACGAAATCTTTCCTTATTTCGCCAATTATACCTATATTTGTATTCCTATAACACGCTTATTAAAACTATGTCCGAGCAAAAATTCAGGGTCGAAAGCGACCT
>JAILDI010000124.1 GCA_024689525.1 Bacteroidales bacterium | reverse complement strand
TCCACGTCTTCCGTGATGGGACGCATTGCATCTATTGTAGTTCCCCTGGATGTCTCGGGCTCATTCGGGCGCTTTATAGAAACTGCCAGCACGTCCGCTGCAAGGCGGGGGCTGATGGACATTGCAATGTCATAGCCGGTTACTCCGGACTCGTACTGCCGGACACTTCCGTCGGGAAACTTTACGTTAATCATACCTTGTCTTTTCTTTTGATGAGTTATTACATACCAAGTCTTTCACTGCATCAGTGAATAGCCTGCAAATATAGCGTTTTTTCATGAAAAAGTGAACACCGGGATCACCGGACAGAACGCAGCCAGATATTGGTATTTACCAGCAAACCGAAGTTCACGGACCAGGAGGGGCCAGGTATGGGAAGATTTGTCCTGGCGGCATAAGCCATCAGACGGACGCTGTTCTCATTATACTGTCCCAATTCATCATAAATCCGCAAAAACTTAATGTCTGCCATCAGACCAGCCTGGAACCTGAAGCCGTCTACCTCTTTTTCATCGGCGGTCAGATTCTCTCCCTTCTGCTCGTCAATATCGGTAAAGCCTACTCCGATTCCAACGAAAGGGCTGAGACATAACCAGGAATTGTCGACAAGGGCATAGCCCAGGCCGAGTTCCATGCTTCCGGCCCTTTGCGTTCGACCTTTTTCCCACAAATAACCCGCATTATAAAAATCCCGGGGAGTTGGCGTCCCGAATCCGAGCATCCCGTCCATATAAACACAGAAACGGTAAATAGGAATATCCCATCCAAACTTTAATCCATGCCGGGGCGGGAAATACGTATTGGCTTCGCCAAGTAAAAACTCATTGCCATAACCCACATGCATGCCGATTCCGATTTTGCCCCTCCTGGGTTCAGGAATCGCTTCTGTTTGAGGGAATTCCTCCAGTTGGGACGCAACTTGCGACATATAATAGTTAACCATGGAGGAATCGGTTCCATAATCGCATTGGCGAGCCGCTTCCGATTCGAATCTTTCCGCTTTCTGGAAATAATAGTTTGAAAGTTCCTTGAAACTGTAATTGTTCGTGTTATTCTCCCATTCCTTCATCAACTGCCTTCTGCACACCTCGGCATAATCAAAAACCGTCTGGTTGTACAGAAGGACCGAAGGGGATTTGTGATATGGATCCACCCAGGACTCCACGGAATTCATCGAAGTATAATAATCATAATACTTTATGCGCAGATTCCCTTTCTTGAAAGTCTTGTTCTCCCCTCTCCAGCCATAAGCGATAAATGAAGGCACATTGTAATTATTGCTGGATTCGACGAAGTTGTCCCAGGTAATCGGGCCGTCGGACCACTTGCGGATGGATTGCTCATATTCCTGAGCGTTCAATGCTAAAGACAGCATAATGAGCGCCGCTATACCTACTAACTTTTTCATATTCTTTCGCTTATCTGGTAGTCGTTGCGGGTGGTGGAGCTGCGGGAGACCATTTCGCCGATGAAGCCGGCAAGGAAAAGCATCACGCCCAGTACCAGTGCCACAAGGGCAAGGTAGAAAAGGGGCTGGTCCGTTACGGCACGGAAGCGCAGGCCCTGTGCCTGGCACACAAGCTTTCTCACTATTATCCAGACGGTTATCACAAAGCCAACAAGGAACATCAGGATGCCGCTGGTGCCGAAGAAGTGCATGGGTTTCTTGCCGAATTTGGCGAGGAACCAAAGCGTCATCAGGTCCAGGAAGCCGTTGACGAAACGGCTGGCGCCGAACTTTGTCTTTCCGTATTTGCGCTTCTGGTGATGCACGGGTTTTTCGCCGATTTTGGTGAAGCCGGCGTTCTTGGCAAGATACGGGATATAGCGGTGCATATCGCTGTAGACCTCGATGTTCTTGACGACATCGGCCCTATAGACCTTGATGCCGCAGTTCATATCGTGCAGCTTGATGCCGGTGACGCGGCGGGCCGTCCAGTTGTAGAGTTTCGACGGAAGGTTCTTGGTGATGGCGTTGTCCTTGCGCTTCTGTTTCCAGCCGGAAACCAGGTCGTAGCCGTCTTCTCGGACCATCCGCATCATTTCCGGAAGCTCTTCCGGGGAGTCCTGCAAATCCGCGTCCATCGTGGCCACGAGTTCGCCCTTGCAGGCGGCAAAACCCTCGTACAGGGCCGCGGATTTGCCATAATTGCGGCGGAAGCGGATGCCCTGGACGGCGGGATAATCGGCCTTCAGTTTGCCGATGGCGTCCCACGAGCCGTCGGTGGAGCCGTCGTCGATGAACAGGAGTTCGTAGGAGAAGGCGTTCTCCTTCATAACCTTGTCGATCCAGGCGGTGAGCTCCGGAAGCGATTCTACTTCGTTGTACAGGGGGATTACAATGGAAAGGTCCATATCGTCATTGTTCTTCTGGTTCGTCATCGGCCGACTGGTCGTCAGGGGTATCGTCATTATTATGAGGGTCGATGCCGCTGCTGCGCTTGAAAACGCTGTACACCGACACGTATCGGCTCATTATGGCCGATAGTATCGACCCATAAAGGAAGCAATAGAACCACTGGCCCAGGAAGGTGAGGAGGGGGAATCTGTCCATCATCAGCGCCATCGTGTCCTCCGCATCGGCCTGCATTGACGCCGGCATTGCGGCCATTGTCTCATTCAGCGTCTCCGCCAGGGTCTCATCCGGGATGAGGCTCACTAGCACGGCATTGACCACTGCCAGGATGAATCCCGACAGCAACGCCACCCTGCGCCCGAACTTATACAGCTGCAACTGCGTCATCCCCTCGTACTTCTCCAGCTCGTCCAGCATGTACTTCTTCATCAGCAGGATGCAGCCGAAGAACTCCACCGCCCACAGAATGATTGCCGCCGCCGTTACCAACAGTGTCGAATTCGTGAGCGCCGCGGCCTCCTTCAGCCCCAGGCACACCGACGAGAACAGCCCGAAGACTATCCCCACCCGCGCCGCCTCGTTCCACAGTGTCTTATTGTCTACCACTTCTTTCATATAATGTAATGAATTACAAATATAGCAAAAAAAAACGGCAGCTACCTACTTCAAAATCCACAATTATTTTGATAAGAAAAATT
>JAILDI010000174.1 GCA_024689525.1 Bacteroidales bacterium | reverse complement strand
TTCGACGCCTGGTGGAAAGCCACGCTCAACCTCGCCGACACGGATATCGTAAAGTTACATTTCTCCCATCCCTCATCGGCCCTGGTAATCCTGGACTGATTAGAATTTGGCTACAGGCGGAAGGGCTTGCAGGGGACTTCGTCCGGACGGCCGAGGGCGGCCCACATGGTGTCGCCTTCGAAAATCATGGCGCATGAGGCGGATTTTCGTAGGATGGGGGCTCCGGAGCAGGAGATTTCGCGAATGAAGAATGAGTGATCCCACTCCGGCATGGGCACGTCGGTGGATTCCAGGATTCTGCATGCCTTCTCGTAACGGTCGTAGCCCTTGCGGTCTGCCGGGCGGCCGGTCCAGGTGAAGTTTGTCACGACACGGTAGCCATGTGGATCTTCGTTCACGTCGAACTTAACCCATGAGTGGTTGTTCACTTCATAATATGCCGCGCCGCCTTTGGCATCTATCACCCCGAAGTTGGTTTCTATGCACATCGGCCTGGAAAGAGTGTCCAGGAAGTATTCGAATTCCTCCAGGGTGGCGCACACCGACAGGGCCTGATACATCACAACGCCCTCCTTGTCCATCTCGCTCTGGGGCACATCGTCGTCCTTCAAATCGTAGGTTGCGGTGTTCATGATGGCGAATCCCATTTCGTTCATGCCGCCCCAAACTTCAGGGGTTCCCTTGGGCACCCGGGCCACCGGATGGCGGCGCCAGTTGCTGTTCACAACGCCCATAAGGCGGTACAGCGAGCCCTGGAAATACTCCACGGAAACATCCTTGCACGAGGAATCCCTGTGCTTGTACATCACGGCCCTGCCGTCACGGGTATATTTTCCGCTCACAATCACGGAAGTGCAGGCAAAGGAGGGCACTGAAAGCGCGAGGAAGAGCAGTATGAGGAAACGTTTCATGGATTATCTGTCCGAAACCGACATCAGCAGCTGATACTGCTGGTTTATGGCCGATGAAAGAGCATTGCTGCTGAACGAATCGGTGAGTTTCCCGCCCTCGTATTCGATGGTGATGGCCTTGATGCCGCCGCACAGAAGCCTCAACTCACGTATTGAAGGATACACGGTGAAGATATCGTCTTCGTCGATCGCCTGCTTGAGCACCAGGGAGGAGCCGTTTGCGAGCGTGAAGGTAATGGGCGAGTCTATGGCGATATGATGCTTTCCGCGTGCACCAATCTGAATCTTCAGGTCGAAATCCTCCTTGTTGGAGTTCTTGTAATACAGGTGCGTGAGGGTTACATTGAACGCGTAATCAGCCCCGCGTGCCGATATTGCCTTGGCCGTGGTGAGGATGTTGTTGCGGTTATTCGCCCGGCCGGAGAGTTCCGCCTTGAGGTTGACGGTTGAGGCCGATGCCTTGTCGATGGCCTCCATGTGACGGCGGAAAAGCGAAGCGAGTTCATCGCCCGGGAAAGACATCTGGATATAATCCTCCGGATTCCAGCCGGTAACGACGTCGATGGAGCTGATTCCGCGGCTGATTTTCTTCATGTCGGCCTCGTCAAGGGCGTATTTCGTGCGGTTCCAGTAAACTTTGCCGTTGCCGCGGGTAAAGGACCTTTTCGTTGCGCTGTCCTGGCCGATCTGCTCCGAGCGCACCATGCTCCCGTTGGGCAGGTTGAAAGCCATTTTCACGCCCTTGGGGACGCTGGTTGCCACCTTCTGCTCGAAGTTCAGGTACAGGATATAGATGCTGGAACCGTCGCTGTAGCCCACTTTCTCGATACGCGTCCACAGGGGGCATTCGCCGCAGGTAATCTCCTCATAATCTGTGGAGATGTGCGACTTGGAGCCACTGCGGTAGTTCGTTCGGATTTCCTGTGCGTTCAGGATAAGGGCCGATGCGGCCAGAAGCAGGAATGCGAGTATTGTTCTTTTCATAGTGTCTTATTCAAACGCACTGCAAATATACACATTCCGGGCCAACTTAAAGAAAAATTAACTATATTTGGAAGCATTAAAACTGAAAACCCATGACTTTCCTGATGATTATCCAGCTGCTGATAGTGCTTGCCGCCCTGTACGTGGGCTCCCGCTACGGCTCTCTGGCCCTGGGCGCAATCTCCGGTATCGGCCTTGCAATCCTTGTGTTCGGCTTCGGCCTGGAGCCCGGAACGCCTCCCACCGACGTTATCTACATCATCATCGCCGC
>JAILDI010000097.1 GCA_024689525.1 Bacteroidales bacterium | reverse complement strand
TGCCCACATCCGGAGAGTGGGATGCCGTCCTGTACTTCAGTGGTGGTTACAAGGGTGATGAACTGTGCGTCGAATTCGGGGGCAGCGGCAGCAGCACCCGCTGGTACTACAAGTGGTGTAGCCTGTACGAAAAGGACGAGCAGTGATATTAAGGGCTACTGGCGGCGGTAGCGTCTACAAGGCCGTGGCCGAGATAGTAGTCCGTGGCATCCAGGGGCTTCGCGGTGCTTTCGAGCCGACGCCGCAACTCTGCAGAAGTGAAGCCGGGGCCGCCACAGGCGGAGACGACCAGCGCGGCCACGCCTGAAACGTGCGGGCAGGCCATTGAGGTGCCGTTCATCCAGCCGTACTTGTTGTCCGGGAGCGTGCTCAACACTCTGTTGAGCGGGTCTCCTCCGGGGGCAGCCAGGTCAGCAAATGAGCCCCAGTTGGAATAGGAGGCCTTCTTGAAACTGGCCCCCAGCGATGTCACGGTAAGTATCCCCTCATACGACGACGAGCTGGCTTCGCGGCGCTCGTTCCCGGCGGCAAAGACCACCAGGCCGCCCGCCATGGGGCCCACCTGGTTGCCGTCGGCATCGAACCCGGCATATTTCACGAAATAATCCACGGCAGCCTTTACGGATTCCGGAGTGGTATCAAGATCCGGATATCCCCAGCTGTTCTGGGAGATAACCGCGCCGTGGTCGGCTCCCCACTTGATGGCCGCGGCCGGATTGCCGGCGCTTTCATTCCCGGTAAAGATCTGGCAGGACATTATTTTAACTCCGGGCAATCCGCGGGCGAAGTCTCCGCCAGCGATTCCGCACACTCCGATGCCGTTGTTATTGACTGCGGCAATCGTGCCGGCCACATGGGTGGCGTGCGCGTCAGGAGTAATGTCATATGAGTCGGAGCAGAAATTGTAGCCGCATCGACCCTCGCCGTCGTACCAGATATTGCCGGCAAGATCCTCGTGGTTATAATCCACGCCACCATCGACAACGCACACAATGACTTCCGCCATTCCCGATGATGTGCCTCCATGCCCACTGGTCCGGCTACGATATAACTTTCGAAGACTCATGCGGCCGATACAGGGCTTCAGCACTCATCAGAGAATTTGCAGTTTTTGATTGCCATGCTGGAGAACACGGCAGTTGGGTCTATTGGTTCACCGGTGAGGACTATGGTGATGGCTGCTACAAGACAGTACCAGAACCTAAATTCGACGACCGTTCCACATACCTGTAGTTCTTCTTGAACGGCTTCAGCATCGACGGCACGGCGAATCGGGTTATCTGGAAGGACTTCAAGTCACCTGAGTATGGCCAACCAACAGTCAAGACTCGTCGTAACGTCTTCCAGGATAAAGAGAAGAAAGTTCCGTGCGACCGTCCCTGGGCTTACCGTCGCGACGACCTTCTGTATAGTTTGAGAGAGCTCTAGTTTTAGCATAAGAATTATTTATTCGATTATGAAAAGAATACTTGTAATCCTTCTTGCCATAGTATTATTTGCATCCTGCAGCAGGGTGTCTGGCACCTATGTGAGTGATGGAGGCGGCTTAGTCGAACAAATCGAGTTCGTAGGAAATAACTCCTGCGTTTTGACTTACTTCGGCATGAAGCTTCCAGCATCATATCGGATGGACAATGG
Organism: Bacteroidales bacterium; assembly: GCA_024689525.1. Next base: position 5,770 of record JAILDI010000097.1, on the reverse strand, counting down.
TCACATCATCGCTGATGCCGGTCAAAACCTCATCGTGATGTTTAAAATTCAAGACTCCAATACCCTTGTTGGAGAGAGCGAGTGGAACAATGCAATCTATAGAAAGATAGGGCCGACATCAAACTCTCAGGAAGCGCAGCCGTAGATAGGTTTGAGATTCTTTCGGGCCTATGGTACCTAGTCCCAACGTTTTCCCGATGCCGGCGTCCATAAAGGAGCGGGACTTGCTCGTCTGTCAGTACTCACACAACATAAAATATCATGTCGCCCTATGTCGCTCTATTACGCCATATTATGTCGTTATTTTTACCTAGAATTTGGCAAATAATACGTATATTTGCATGTAGGACGTATCTGGACATGATATCAGCATCCAATTGGTTTCATATTCCAAATACCGACTTAGAAAGACACTAACTGACATAAATGTTTCAGTATAGTTTCAGTAAGTTATTTTAACAAACACACAACACGCTTAATATCAAGCGTTTATGATATTAAGTTAGTGTTCCCGCCCGAGGCACGAAATAAGACAGCTTTGACGCTGTCTTTTTTTGTGTCTTACTGGCAGAGTGCGCCTATCGTCCCCAAAAAAAAAGGGACATTAGGCGCGTTTAGGGGGTGTTTTTGCTCCTATTGTCCCACTTAAAACAGAATTCCTGATTCCTGCAAATTTTTTCTGTATTCCTTGGGCGTGACGCCTTTCATCCGGGAAAAAAAGCGGCCGAAGGTTGTGGAATCGGCATAATGGATTCTTTCGGCAATCTCGTCAATGCTCAGGGATGTATTCTCCAGCAACCAAAGTGCCTCCATAGTAAGCATGCGGTTGATATACTCGACCACCGTCCTTCCTGACACCTCCCGGACCACCCGGGAAAGATAGGTGGACGTGACACCGAGTGCGCTCGCATAGAAATCAATTCCGTGTTCTCGGACAAAGTGCTGCGGGAGCATCTGCATGAAATCCATGAACAGTTCTTCCGCCCTTTTCCCCATTTTCACGTGTTGGGTCCGCCTTAAAAGGATGGAAGAGACATCCGTCAGGAAAAGGGAATAGAGGTTCCCAAGCAACTCTTCGCGCAGGGAAGTATCAGATGCGAGGGACTCGCCGGCCATCCGGATTAGTGCTCCAAGCCGGACGCCTTCTTCCTGTGATAGCGACACGGCAGGCTGACGAATTTCAATGACAGAAAGCAGGGCCGTCCGGACAGAGGTCCGAGTGGACGGCGCCTCCAGGGTATAGGATTCATCTGCTACCAGGCAAAGATAATTAAAATATGCAAATTGTTTCGTATCTGTCGGTTTTTGTTTCGTTTTGCTCGTATACCCTTCCGCAAAAAGGGTATTACTTTGTAAATACCCTTTAATATGGATTCGTTTTATGAAACAAGCCCTATATTACCTGACCCTAATCTTCCTTGTTTCCTCATCCTGCGCCAACAGGGATGTTGATCCTCTTGCCGCAAGCGGCCGTACGCAGCGCACGGAAAACCTTCTAGCCTCACTCAAGGAGATTGCCGCCGAAGGAAAGTTCTTTTTCGGCCATCACGACGATACGGTGTATGGTGTGGGCTGGGTTGATGAAGAAGGCCGCAGTGATGTTCTGAGCGTCTGCGGAGACTATCCCGCCCTTCTGGGCATGGACCTGGGCGGGCTGGAAATGGGCAAGAACAGAAACCTTGACGGGGTAGAGGGAGGCAAGCTTCGCGAGGAAATTGTCAAACACTTTGAAAGGGGCGGTGTCGTGACCCTTTCCTGGCACTGCAACAATCCCCTCTCCGGAAGGCATGCCTGGGTAACGGACGAAACCCGTGAGGCCGAATCCCACACAGTGGAACAAATCCTTGCTGAAGGACAGACGCACGAAACCTTTCTTGTCTGGTTGGACCGGATTGCCTGTTTCCTCAAATCCCTGAAAACGCCGGATGGTATTCGCGTTCCCGTGATTTTACGGCCCTGGCATGAGCATACGGGATCCTGGTTCTGGTGGGGCCAGAACAACTGCACTAAGGAACAATTCATCGATCTGTGGCAACTCACGGTGAACCATCTGCGCGAAAAGGGCGTCGTGAATGCCCTATATGCATATTCCACCGGACTTGAGGCGGGCGGAGACCAGGAAAAATTCATGGAGCGCTATCCCGGGGATGACTATATAGACCTTCTGGGGCTTGACTTCTACTGCTCCTCGCCCGTGAGCGAAGCCGATGCCTGCGGGCAATACCTTGCAAAGGCCCATAAGAACATCCCCATGCTCTGCGCCCTGGCAAAGGAACACCACAAAGCCGCGGCGATTACAGAAACAGGCTACGAGGGCATAAAGACAGCCGACTGGTGGACTGCTACCCTCCTTCCTGCCATTGAGCAGTATCCGCTGAGCTATGTTATGGTATGGCGCAACGCCTATGACAAGGAAGGCCATTTCTATGCGCCCTACCCCGGTCACCCCTCATGCGATGACTTTGTGTCCTTCTACAAGAGAGAAAAAACGCTGTTTGCCACAGACCTCAACCACTTGTACGAATCACAAAGATGAAACGACTGATTACGATGCTCATATGCCTTTTGGCGGCTACCCATGCCAAGGCTGAAGACGGGAAATTCCCCCTTAGCCAGGCTGCCATATACACGGATGCAGATGATTTTACCGTTGTACAGATTGCGGCCGGGATGCTGGCCGATGATGTGGAGCGAGTGACCGGCTTCCGTCCTGTGACATCGGACGCCAAATCTGTCAAGAAGTTACCGAAGGGTGCCGTGGTAGTAGCCGGAACCCTGGGGAACAGCAGCCTCATCGACGACCTGGTAAGGCAGAAACTCATTGACGTATCGGCAATAAAAGGTAAATGGGAATCGTATATCATCACGAGCATTGAGCGCTCAAAGGATGCGGGAATGCTGCTGGTGATTGCCGGCAGCGACCGGCGTGGCACAGCCTTCGGCCTCACATCCATAAGCGAAGAAATCGGCGTATCCCCTTGGTACTGGTGGGCCGACGTTCCCCCGGAGCACAAAGAGACGCTTTATCTTGAACCCGGCACCATCTGCCAGGGAGAACCCGCCGTACAGTACCGCGGTATTTTCATCAACGACGAGCGCTTTGGCGGCTGGGCCCGCTGGGCGGAGAAAAGGCATGGCCGCGTGGGACCCGAGACTTACACGAAAGTGTTCGAACTGCTCCTCCGTCTCAAGGCCAACTACCTCTGGCCGGCCATGCACCCTGGTACGCTAGCCTTTAACGAGGATCCGGAGAATGCCCGTCTGGCCGACGACTATGCCATCGTGATGGGCAGTTCCCACTGCGAGCAGATGCTCCGCAACAACGAAGGTGAGTGGAAGGCAAAAGGCTTTGGTGACTTTAATTACATCACCAACCGTGCGTTCATGCAGAATTACTGGGAGGAGCGCGTTAAGGCAAACGGCAAGTACGAAAACACCTATACCCTGGGGCTCCGGGGTATTCACGACTATCCAATGGAGGGTGCCGGCAGTACGGAAGAGCGTGTGGCGCTGATGCAGAAGGCCATTGACGACCAACGCGATATGCTTCGGCGGAATATCGGGAAACCGCTGGAAGAGATACCACAGGTCCTGTGCACCTACGAAGAAGTACTTGAAGCTTATCACAACGGGCTTCAGGTACCGGACGATGTAACCCTCCTATGGAGCGATGACAAACACGGTTACTGCCGTAATCTCTCCAATCCCCAGGAGATGAAGCGGAGCGGCGGCGCCGGCATCTACTATCACCTCTCCTATCACGGAGACCCCGCCAGCTGGATATGGCTGAGCCCCCTCTCCCCCGCCTTCCTGTCGGCCGAACTGACCAAGGCCTATACTTACGGGGCGCGGAAGATCTGGGTGTTCAATGTAGGTGACATAAAACCGGCCGAAAAGGAAATTTCCTTTGTGATGGACCTTGCCTGGGACCTTGACCGCTGGAAACCATCCGACGCGCACAATTACATAAAGTATTGGGCATCCAAAACCTTTGGAGAGGACCTGGCGCAGGAAATTGCAGACATTCAGGCAGATTATTACGCCATGCAGGCTGCCGGCAAGGACGCCCATGTGTGGTTTATCAACTACACGGAGCCGCAGATTGAAGGGAGGATTGCTCGTTGGAGAGCCATTTCGGCCCATGCCGATGAACTGTCTCACCGTATTCCGGAACGACTGAAGGACGCCTATTTCGAACTGATTCACTACCCTGTGCGGGGAGCTGCCATGATTAATGAGTATCAGCTTCTTGCACGAAGGAGCATGGTGCGGGGAACGGAAGGTGATTATACCGGAGCAATGGCGGATTCAGAACGCGTGAAAGAGATGTTCGATGCGCTCAACCAATGGACCGATAAATACAATGAGGACATTATGGATGGCAAATGGGCAGGTTTTTTCGACTGGCAGCCCTACCACTGGTTCCGTTCCCGGAAAATAGAGCAGCCCTTTTGCACGCCGGATCTCTTCAGACTGGCTCAGAATGGCCCGGCTCCCCGTTTTGTATGCGCCCAAGAGGCGGTTTCCGATGGCGGAACCGTCATTGAATGTGAAACCGGAGGGGATGTTGACATCTGGCTGGAAGCCCTCAGTCCCATACGTAATTTCTCAAAGGCTCCGGAGGATAATGTCATCTGCAGCGTGGCTTTGAATGAGCAGTCTTTTGTGGCATCGGCTACACCAATCAACAACGTCTGGCACGCCCCGTATGTCGGCCCGATGTGGAGTAAAGTTGGCACCCTTCATCTAAAAAAGGGAGAAAACCGTCTCAGGATAAGCGAGCTTACACCTGGGGCACGCATAGACCGCGTATTCATCGGCCTGTATCCGCCCTTTGACAGGGAACCCCGCGTTCGCATCCCGGCTTCCGATTTCCGGAACAGTAAGGGAAATGTCCGGCGTGTGAAAGGCCTTGGCTACATTGACGGAGTACTTGTGCTGCCTTTTGACACGCCTTCATACACATTGCATACACTCTCTGAAGCACCGTTCGTAGAATACCGCCTGGACCTTCAGGAAGGTGACACGGAAATAGAAATCAGGACCCTGCCCACCCTTCACGTATATGACGGCAGAAATGCCGGTTATGCCGTCCGGATGGGAGAACAGAGCCCGGAGTTATTTGACATTCATGCAGGTGATTTCACGGCTGAGTGGCGCTGGAATGTGTTACGGGGCTATGCCTCCCGCAGCATCACAATTCCTCCCGGAAGCAAAGATAACACGAAGTTGAGGATCTACTTTCTTGATCCGGGCATTACTCTCCAGGAGATTCTGATTCACTGAGGGCGGGGATTGTTTTGTATCTGTCAATGATTTCTTTTGAATAGAATATACAATCATCATTGTTCAATTATTTAACTGATAGCACTATGACAAAAGAAGAAGCTTTAAAGCATTTCGCCTATCTAGGCGCAACATGGTTCGGAAACAGCAAACAGCATTTCGCTTTCTCGGCATACTGCCGTCTGCAGGGTTGGAACAAATTGGCCGACAAGTGGAAAGAAGAGGCCGAAGAGGAATGGGAGGAGGCCGAAGAGGTGCTGCAGCGCCTCGTGGAACTAGGCTGCAAGCCCGCTGACCTTCAAGAAGCCATGAAGACCATCGAATTCCCCTTCTACGATGATCCTAAGCAGCAGATTGAAAGCGACTTTCAGCCTGCCGCTATCAAGGAGCTCAGCGAACTGGCAACTGCATTCGCCGACGACTATCCCACCCAGAAGCTCATCCAGAAGTGGATTGACGGCGAGAAAGACCACATGGCCTGGGA
>JAILDI010000096.1 GCA_024689525.1 Bacteroidales bacterium | reverse complement strand
GAATGCTCAAGATGAAGATTATCTCCGTGAAATAGAGTCTCATTGGCAAGAATTCAAGAAACGCGAGCCTGGGATTGAAATCCATGCCCCCAAGGCGATTTACATCGGTGAAGCGTTCGGGTATAAGCAATATGTTTCTCCACTGTTAATAGGTCCCCTGAAATAAACCTCAAAGATATGGCCGATACCCAAACATTCCAGCCCGACTACAACGCCATTGCCCAGCAGGCCTATGAATGGCTCAAGAAAAGGCGAGCCAAAGGTGAAATCTCTACCTTTGAAGTGCTCATGAAGATCAATGGGTACAAGTGGGGCGATAAAGAGCCCGAGCAAATCTCGGAACTTGACCTATTTGAAGTCCATAACCGTCTTCTTCGTCTCATCAAGAAGGAGAAGAAATACGTGGCCGATTTCTCTGCCTACGATGACCCGTGTGTTGGGCTACCATTTGACATTCCTTTCGTGTTCCGGAAAAAATAGAGCATCGGCAACAGTTTAGCACATCTGATGATTACCTTTGGGGCCATGAATCCACATGACCCCATTTTTGTTGCTCCACCCATCACGGAGGTTCCGGACTACGTCTGGTCTCGCCGGTATGATAAGTCCGCCTTCCTGCCTGGCAGGCCCGTGCAGAAGCCCAAAGACACCAGCCGGAAGATTCCTCATCCCGATGCCGAAACCGCCCTGAAGGCCGCAAAAAAGGCCGGCCGTGAGAAATCGGGCCGATGGTTCGGAAGGACCCCGGAAAAATCTGGGCCGATAGCATTCTGCGTCTATGAGGACAGCAAGGTCGTGGAGCGGCACATTGTTGGTAAATAGCTTTATTCCATTTCGGAATGAGAAAATAAAACGAAACCGAAGCCTCGCATGAAGTGGGGCTTCGGTCATACCTGAGCGGTATCACTTCCGGGACGGTGCCAAAATGGCGATTAAGCAAGGAGATATCCCGGAGTGTCATATATTAGAACCCTTCCGGACCGCCGTTCTGGTCCAAGAGGTCGTGGTAGTCGCCGTCTTGAATGGCATCGAGCGCAGGATCTGCATTGCCACCCTTCTCGATGAATTCACGAAAATTCTTGGCGGCATTCGGGTCAGGTTTCCAATCGCCGGGTCCATCGATGCGCCCGCCGATGCCCATCCTTTTTGCCTCCTCAGGACTGAAGACCTCCTCATAGGAGCGAGGTTTGGGCCGATTTGCTTTTGCACGTTCTTCAGCTGCATCTGCCATAATCTGTGTGATAATGACGGCCAGCACAAGGACTCCGGTAACAATCCATGCCCAGCTGCTGGATCTCCGGTACCAGGGCTTCTCCTGGGGGATGTTATTCACTTTTGGCATATTCTCTGCAACGCTTTCTGGCGGCGGCCAGTTCTTTGTTTTTGTGAGGATTATGTGTCGTATTCATCATAGGCGCATACTTCACAATCAGTTCCTTCTCGGTATCAAGAATCAGAGATGGTGTCAGCTGAATCCAGTTCACCACCAGGGAGAGTTTCATCCATTTTATTATGGCATTGGTATCTTCAGGACTAAACTTGTAATTCTTCTGATTAGCATAGCCAATCAGCGAGCCTTTGGGAGGAAGATAATCGAGGATAGCGCCAATTCCTCTGAAAAAAGTCGCTGGCCTTTTGTGGCTCAATTCCTCTTCCCATAGTCTTTCTCGGAGATTGTCGGCCTTCCCGATATAGATAACCCCATCCTCCCGGACCTTGCCATACTTTGCCGGCAGGTGGACACCTTTACGGAGTTTGATGCAATATAGGCCTGGCACATCCGGGACCATGTCTCCAGATAGAGCGCCTACGGAAACAAACTCTCCCTGCAGCAGTTTTTTCTCAGCAGCGGCCAATCCCTTCACGGCTTTCGGAACTGCGACCACCGTTTTTGTTGCCTTGGGAGTCACATCAGGTCGGGGGCTGGATTTGCCGATAGACGATCCGGCCAAATCATAGATATGGTTGATGACACTCTTCTCCGCACCGTTGAGAGGAGAGCCCTTATGACGCTCATAGGCTGATGCAACAATCCGTTTGTCCGAAGGAAGAGCCAGTTGGCCACCAGACAGAAATGCGCCTGTGGAGTCCATATATCCAAGAACCTTCCGAGCAGCCCGTTTCCTGATGCTCGGATTACTCAGACCTTTGGAATCCAGATACCGATCCACAAGGTCGGTCATTTGCTTTGTAGTCATAATAATGGGGTTTCTCGTACAAAAGTAAGCATAACTCTCCGAATCTCAATGTCCCACTGCGATGTACTTCACTTTGTCCCTGTACTACCTACACTACCTGCACTACCTGGGTGAACTACACTATCATGCACGCATTTTTTCGAATCCTTTAACATCTTTTAACAAATTCCGTTTGGTGGTCCCAAAAGGACCGCCTATCTTTGCTGCCGGCTCTCATAACATACTGATTATTAAATAATTAAATATAATAATTATGAAAAAACCAGCTATTATTGATCAAGAAATTGAATTCACTGTTTATTCTCACGCAATGATCACTCCACCCATGGAAGTAGAGGACTACAATCCAGATGATCCGGCCGAGTTGATATATGCTTCAGCAATGGATTTTATTACCGAAGGCAGAACTGAGCAAGGACGGAAAGACCTGGAGTCTGCATATCGTCTGGGCAGCTGGCGTGCCGGCAACACACTTGCATACGGACTGTCTGTCGGATGGTTTGGCGAACGAGATTATCCGGCGCATTTAGTTGTGTTGAGGAATCTGGTGGAGCAGGGATCATCAGGGGCGATGAGCAATCTCGGTTTTGCCTATGAGCATGGACTGGGGCTTCAAAAGAGTCTACGTTGGGCTGTTTATTGGTACGAAAAGGCCGT
>JAILDI010000061.1 GCA_024689525.1 Bacteroidales bacterium | reverse complement strand
GGCGAATCCGAGGGCAAGGACGGCAAGGGAATCTTCCCTGCCAGCGTGAACAACACGGCCGACCTTCACTCCATGGGTCAGTTCATCCAGGAAGGCGACCGCGTTATGTTCGAGACCGTCCTTCACGTGGAGAAGGCCTTGAGGAGCGTGGTCATCGGCACAGATGAGCAGAACCTGGACCAGCTCAATTTCCTGGCCGGAAAGAGCGTGGAGCACTGCAACCATATGGCTGAACTCGGCACAAAGCTCGCCCACATCGACGGCGGCGTTCCCCAGATCGAGGTCTCAGTGCCCTGCCTGGACGCCTTCAACCTTGGCGGCCTGTTCTACTTCTTCGAGTTCGCCTGCGGCGTGAGCGCCTACGAACTTGGCGTGAACCCCTTCAACCAGCCCGGCGTGGAGGCATACAAGAAGAATATGTTCGCCCTTCTGGAGAAGCCCGGTTACGAGGAAGCTACCAAAGCCATCCGCAAGAGGTTGTAAGCGATGAAAAAACTTGTTCTTTCGATACTGGCGGTATTCGTCGGGCTGATTATGAGCGCATCTCCCGCTCGCAGCCAGGACCTTTCAGAAACCGCCAGGGAGTTCTTAAATAGCCAGGGAATAACCCTGTACGAACTTAAATGCACCCACTCCACGGACAATCTGGCGGTGTTCTCGGACTCATACGCCAAGTGCTTCGTGGTTTTGGCGGCGAATAAGTTCAAGTCCAAGCTCGGCGGCGACCAGGTTCTGGCCTGGAGCACCGAATCGGCCCTCAACGGAGGGGTCGATGAGATGGTCTATGATATTGTCGCCCGGTATGACGCCCAGCTGAAAAACGTGAAGCCGTCGCGCTGCCTCTTCCATCCGCTGTTCTATACCAGAAAGTCCAAGATGGGGGATTATGTTGCGCCGATGGCAATGAATATCGGCCAGGGAGATCCCTACAACAAGTATTACCCCTTAGAGGACGGCCAGCGCCTAGTGTCCGGTTGCGGCCCTCTTGCCGTGGCGCAGATACTCTATGCCAACAAGTTCCCCACAACGCCGCAGGGCCAGGGGTCGATTACCGATACCAAGGGCCGGGTTACGAACTACAATCTGGCCACTTTCAAGTTCAAGTTCGACGGCTCGGAGGATGACATCGCCCGCGTGCTGCTGGCTTCATCGGCCGCACTCAATGCCCAGGCTACGCTGAACGGGGAAACCCAGTCGGCCTTCAACGACATGAAGAGCGTGCTGGTTTCCAAATTCGGCTACACTCCTGCCTGCACCCACTTCAAAGGCGGCGACGACATTGAATTCGTGAACGCGCTCAAAGAGGAACTCCTTTGCAGAAGGCCCGTTCTCGTGGCCCAGAGCAGCGTGCACACATTCATCTGCGACGGCCTGGACGGCGCTTTCGTGCACCTGAATTTCGGATGGACGGGATACTGCAACGGCTGGTTCCGTCTTATGCTTTTCGACTCGGACACCCAGCGCCTTCCCTTCAACGAGATGATGGTGGGCGTGGTTCCCTTTACGGACGACGACCGCTCCACCCTGCGCGTAACCACCTCCGAGGCCGGTACGCTGGAGAGCCTTCTCACCGAACAGCAGATTAAGAATTCCTATTCCATTAAGGTCTCCGGCCCCATCAACGGTACCGACATCAAGGTTCTCCGCCGCATGGCAGGAGCCAATGTGGAAGGCCGCAGCGGCCACGGAATCCTCAGCGAGATGGACCTGTCCGACGCCACTATTGTGGGCAACGAGCCCTATCACACCCGTCCGTGCTACAATATGGGCGTGAGCGGCTATTATCCCGACGGAACGTCGTACAGCTACGATATGTCCAAGATAACGGATGCGGAATGGGCCAAGTTCACCGCCAACCACAAGGAGAGGAATTCCTCCCGCCTTATCACCAAGGGGGACGACGGCGTATACTACATCACCTTCTACTCGGAGAACAACATCCTCGGAAAGTATATGTTCGAGAACTGCGAGAACCTGATCACGGTGAGCCTTCCCACCAACCTTGTGGAAATGCGCAGCAACATATTCCTTAATTGCCGTGCTCTCAAGACTGTTAACAACATGCCCGCTAATTGCGATCCCAACGCACTCAAGGGCTCAGGTTTGGCAAATAAGTAATAATATATGGTAAAGAGTCTAGCAAAGAAGCTCACCACTGCAAGATGGTTCGAGCTGGGAATCACTGCAATCATCATCATCAACTCCGTACTCATCGGCGTTGAAACCTATACAGCAGATCCCACCATCAAGATTATCCAGACCATCATCCTGGGTATCTTTACCTTTGAAATCCTGATGAGGTTCATCGCGGCCGACAGCGTGAAGGCATTCTTCACTGATGGCTGGAACATCTTCGACCTCACCCTGGTGCTCATAGGCTACATTCCTGAAACCATTTTCGCGAACGCATCGGCAATGATGGCGCTGCGAGTCGTGAGGGTTTTCAGGGTGCTCCGCCTGCTGCGCGCCACAAAGGAAATCAAGGTTATGATCACGGTGCTGGTCAAGTCGATGAGCGCCCTGTTCTACAATGTGGTAATGTTCTGCATTTTCGTGTACCTGTTCGCCATCGTTGGCGTTGGCCTGTTCCGCTTGCCGGATCCGTCCACCCTCAGCGGCGAGCAGCTCGCAAATTACGAGAAACTGATGGAGCTTGCCCCTAACGCGCCCGCCAATTCGCCGGACCCGTACGGGACCCTGCACGAGGCAACCTTCACCCTGTTCCGCGCCCTCACCGGCGAGGACTGGACGGACCTTCGCTACAATCTGGTCACCGCATCGCGTCTGGGCGTTATCAAGGTGAGTCCCACTGTGATTACCCTGTTCCACGTTCTGTGGTTCACCCTTTCCGCATTCCTTCTGTTGAACCTCGTGGTCGGTGCCATTGTGAACAACTACCAGCTGGCTATCCAGGAGGCGGAAGAAGAGGAGAAGAAAGAGCGGGAGGAGAAGAAGCGGAAGGAACGGGAAGAGAAGAAGAAAGCAAAAGAAGAGGCCCTCGCTTGAGGACCTCTTTTTTATTCCAATACCGGGTCGATGGCTGCGAATGTGCCGTAGACCTGTTCTGAGGCGGCGCGGCAACCGCCGTTGCAGGGGTGAAGGAAACGGCAGTCCCGGCAATGCTCCGGAACGGCGTTGTAGTACTCTGTGGCGGCGGGATTGGCCAGGATGTCAGATATGTTGCGCTGATAGATGTTGCCCAGAACCTTGGGGGAGTGGTTGCAGAAGCGTACGTCGCCCCGGAAGTTGACGGCTACGGGACGGCGGTTGAAGTCCGTGCTGCAGAAGGTGAACTGGATGTGACGGAACTCCGAGGGCATTATCAGGCACATAGGGGTGCACACGCCGCTGGTGAAGCGCATCCCGGAGTGGGTTGCGGCGAAGGCGTCCACATCGGCAAAAGCCTTGCGGAGCCCGGCGCGGTCCAACACCAGTTCGTCGCGGTGAAGCAGCCCCTGGCCGCCGAGGTTGAAGCGGTTCACCATTACTCCGCGGACGCCACAATCTGCAAGCAGTTCCAGCGTGTCCGGAATCCCCGGGGCGTTGACCTTGGTCATTACCAGCACGGCATATGCGTGCCCGGAATTCAGCGTTGTAACCGCACGCAGGGCCTTCACCGCTTTCTCCCACGAGCCGGGCAGGCAGGTGAGATAGTCGTGCACCGCAGGGTCCGCGCTTAGAAGGGGAATCTGGATAGCCCCGATGCCTATTTCCTTGAAATTCCGGATGTGATCCTCCGTGAGCAGAGTGCCGTTGGTAAGAAGATTCACCCCGCAGCCCTTGAACCTGCACATAAGAGCCAGGTCCGTTACATTGGGCATTGTCATCGGTTCTCCGCCGGAGAAGGAAATGGTGCCCACAGATACCTGAGAGAGCAGTTTTCTGAGTGTACGTCTGCAGAGTTTATGGTCCGGAGCCGGGATGGGCGAGGAACCGTCCCTCCAGTAATTATAACAGAACCTGCAACGCTGGTTGCAGGCTTCTGTAAGTTCGAAAACCAAATTGTCGATCTTCTGGCGGGGCATCCGGTTATTCGATGGTTATGTCCTCGCTGCGGAAGATTTCGTCCACGTGTTCCTCCGTGTCGTCCTTGTGGATGAATTCCACAACCAGGACGGCCTTGCCCGCGGGGAGGTTTGCCGATGCCTTGAAGAAGAAGTCCCAGTTGGAGCCTTCTTCCCTGGCGAGTTCCGCTTTCTGGAGTTCCTTGCCGTCGGCCGAAAGGAGCCTGGCAACGTAATTGTCTCCGGAAGGTTCCTTGATGGTGATGCGGAAGTTTTCTCCCTTCTTGACTGTGGTGGATTCAAGGACTACCTCGTTCATCATAACTGCGACGTCATAGCACAGGGGCTGCTCCGGCGGGGCGGGATCGTAGCAGGTTACGGTGCCCACTCCGGGGCCGTTGCAGGTGCAGGCCGAGAGCATTGCCCAGGTGGCGATGAGCATTCCGCCCAGTTTGTACTTGGCACCCACTGCCTTGGCATTCTTGCCGGCGGTAAGTATTACCCACAGGGAAACGGCCAGGAAAGCGATGCCCACGCCGATATAGATAAAGAAGGCTTTGAATCTCATAACAATAGAGGTCTTAACTTTGCAAATATAATGAAAATTGCTTATATTGGTACCCGAAAAACACAAAAACGGAATAACACCTTTAATTAATACTGATATGACCTACAAAATCATCGACATCCAGGGCGTAGGAGACGTGTACGCTCAGAAACTCACCGAAGCCGGCATCATCACCGTTGATGACATCCTCGCAAAGGGCAAGACCCCCAAGGGCCGCAAGGAACTTGAGGAGACAACCGGCATCTCCGGCAAACTCATCCTCACCTGGGTGAACCACGCCGACCTGTTCCGCGTAAAGGGCATCGGCCCCCAGTTCTCCGAACTTCTGGAGGCAACCGGCGTAGACACAGTGAAGGAGCTCAAGACCCGCCGCGCAGACAATCTCGTCGCCAAGATGAAAGAAGTCAACGAGGCAAAGCACCTCACCAAGGTAGTTCCCACCGAGGCCCAGATCCAGGAAATGATCGACCAGGCCAAGGAACTCGAGCCTATGGTAACCTACTAATCGGGTATCGATTGAAACAGAAGGGCCGGCAGTTTGCCGACCCTTTTTGTTTTCGGCCTATCCCCGTCATCTCATCCACGATTTTAGCCGATTTCGTGGATGAATAATCACCGTTCAGCAGACAAAACTTTTTCTGGCTCCGCGGACTAAAACTTTTCTAGGCTAAAAAATGCCGTCGAAAAGTTTTGTCCGACTCCGCTATCGAAAAAGTTTTGTCAGACTCCAATATAGATTATTCATCCTCAAGCATTAGGGTGTCGGGGAGGGCCAGGAGGGATTCGAGGGAATCCAGGCGGGATTCGAGGGCTTGGAGGCGACGGTCTTTTTCTTCGAGTTCGGCGCCGGTGTTCTCGTAGACGGTTTCCAGCATATTATCCAGATACTCCTGGGTGAGGCCGATGGTGTGGGAGTTCATACGGATGGTGCCGGGATTGATGCCGTTGGCTGCGGCCGATGCCAGCAGTTTGTCCATTTCAGCTTTGTCGGGAGCCTCCCCGGCCACGAACAGTTCCACCTTGCGTTTTCCCTTTTCCTTGACGATGTAGTAGTCGTAGATATAGGAACTGCCGATAATCCGGTTCTCGCCGATGAACGCTTCCACTTTGCGCTCGAAATTGTTGTCCACCACCAGGGTGAACGCAGTGTACAGGCTGGGGATAATCATCACCACCATTACGGCTGTAATGATGTTGCGGCGCGTCCTGGCGGTTTTCTCGTCGATGCCCGCCACGGTCTTGAAACGCAGATACTTCACCATAAAGTACGTGGCCATTATGATGAACACGCCGTTTATGAGGAACAGGTACATCGCCCCCACGAAATAGTGGGCGTTCCAGTGCGCCAGGCCGTAGCCCGCGGTGCAGAGCGGCGGCATAAGGGCCGTGGCGATTGCAACGCCTGAAAGCACCGTGCCTCTCTCCTTGCGGCTATTTTCGAAGATACCGGCAAGGCCGCCGAAGAATGCGATCAGAACGTCATATATCGTGGGGCTCGTGCGGGCCTCCAGTTCGGTTGGATTGAGCAGCGAAAGCGGGGAAAGCAGGAAGAACAGCGTGGAAACCACCAGCGAGATGCCCACCATGACCAGCAGGTTGCGCAGGGAGTCCCGCAGCAGTGCCGTGTCGTTGGTGCCCAGGGCCATACCCATGCCGATGATGGGCCCCATGAGAGGGGAAATGAGCATGGCGCCGATAATCACGGCCGTGGAGTTCACGTTGAGTCCCACGGAGGCGATTATGATGGAAAAGGCAAGGATGTAGACATTGGGCCCCCTGAACCAGATGGCCTTCTTTATGCGTTCTGCAGCGTCCACGGTGTCCATATGCTCGTGAAGATTAGCGTAGTAGCGGACCCGCGCTTTCAATCTGTCTAACATAACCGTATTCTTTATGACCGTAAATATACTACTTTTCCCGGAAATTGACTAAATTTGTAAAATTTAAAAAATAGACAATGTACAACCCTTTATCTGCCCACGCCGACGAATTCATCGACCATGGCGAAGTGATGGAAAGCCTCGTAGAGGCACAGAGAGAAAGCAAAAACCCGCAGAGAGTCAAGGAAATTCTGGAAAAGGCCGCTCTGCTCAAAGGCCTTACGCACAGGGAGGCCGCCATCCTGATGGACTGCGACGACCCCGGTCTGGAGGAGAAGATTTACAAGCTGGCGGGCGAGATCAAGCGCCGGTTCTACGGCAACAGAATAGTCCTGTTCGCACCACTGTATCTGTCGAACTACTGCATAAACGGCTGCGTATACTGCCCGTATCACGCAATCAACCGCACTATTCCCCGCAAAAAACTCACACAGGAGGAAATCGAGGCCGAGGTGCGCGCCCTCATCCGCACCGGTCACAAGAGACTGGCCGTGGAAGCCGGCGAGCATCCGCTGTACAACCCTCTGGAGTATATTCTGGATTCGATAAAGACCATCTACTCTGTTAACGAGGGCGGAAACTCGATCCGCCGCGTGAACGTGAACATCGCTGCGACGGATGTGGAATCCTACCGGAAGCTGAAGGCTGCCGGAATCGGCACATATATCCTTTTCCAGGAGACCTACAACAAGGAAAACTACGAAAAGCTCCATCCCACCGGCCCCAAGAGCAACTATGCATGGCACACGGAGGCGATGGACCGCGCCCAGGAAGGTGGATGCGACGATGTGGGTATCGGCGTGTTGTTCGGCCTCAGCGGCTACCGCTACGAGCTGGTTGGTATGCTGATGCACGCGGAGCATCTGGAGGCTCGCTTCGGCGTTGGCCCCCACACTATCAGTATGCCCCGTATTTGCCCTGCCGATGACATCTCCACCGACAGTTTCCCGGACGCCCTTCCGGACAATATTTTCCGTAAACTGGTGGCCGTGCTCCGCGTAGCCGTCCCTTATACCGGAATGATTATCTCCACACGTGAGTCACAGCGTATGAGGGAGCAACTCCTTCACTGCGGTATCTCACAGATAAGCGGCGGTTCACGCACTAGCGTGGGCGGCTACACTACTGAGGTTCGCCACGACGAAACCGCACAGTTCGACGTATCCGACACCAGGCCTCTGGACGAGGTTGTGCGCTGGCTGCTGGAGAACGACCATATCCCGTCGTTCTGCACCGCCTGCTACCGCGAAGGCCGCACCGGCGACCGCTTCATGTCCCTGTGCAAGAGCGGCAAAATCAGCCTCTGCTGCACGCCCAATGCCCTTATGACGCTCAAGGAGTATCTGGTCGATTATGCCTCCCCGGCAACCCGCGAGGCTGGCGAAAAGCTTATCGCCCGCAGCCTGAACGACATCCCGGAAGGCAAGATCCGTGAGATTACGATAAGGCATCTTGATGAAATCGGCCACGGCGCCCACGATTTCAGATTCTGATGGAGAGGCTCCACATATCGTTCTTCGGTCCTACCAACAGCGGGAAATCCACGCTGGTGAATGCGCTGGCCGGGCAGGAAGTGTCGCTGGTGAGCGCGGTTCCGGGCACCACGACAGATCCCGTGCGTAAAGCCATCGAAATCCCCGGTCTTGGCCCCTGCGTGCTCATCGACACAGCAGGGCTGGACGATGCCGGAATCCTGGGCCCCGAACGTATGCGGCTCACGCGCAATGTCCTTGACGAGACGGACATTGCCGTGGTGCTTGGGGACGATATTCCCAAGTTCCTCGAGGGTATTCCCACAGTGGTTTACAAGCGTGGGGAAAGCATCGAATCGTTGATTCAGCGCATCCTTGCCCTGGCGCCGGAGCGTGAAGAACGCTTCCTCACAGGCTCGCTGGTGAAGGCCGGAGACACCGTGATGCTGGTTATGCCTCAGGACAGCGAGGCTCCCAAAGGGCGGCTCATCCTGCCCCAGGTACAGGTGATTCGCGAACTGCTGGACCGCGGCTGCGTGCCGGTTTGCTGCACGCCCGCTTCACTGACTGCAGCCATAAAGAGCGTTACCCCTGCTCTTGTGATCACGGATTCCCAGGTGTTCAAACTGGTGAACGAGGCCATCCCGCGCGAGTGGCGCCTTACATCGTTCTCCATACTCCTGGCTGCGGCCAAGGGCGATCTGCGCGTGTTCCTGGAAGGCGCCCGCGCCATCGACTCACTGAAGCCCGGCTCCCGCGTGCTCATCGCCGAGGCCTGCACGCATGTCCCTGACACTGAAGACATCGGCCGCGTGAAAATCCCTGCCATGCTTCGCAAGCGCATCGGCGAATTGCAAGTGGACATCGCCGCCGGAAACGACTTCCCTGAGGATTTGTCCCAATACAGCCTCATCATTCATTGCGGCGCCTGCGTGGCCACATCCACCCTGGTGCGTTCCAGAACCCGCAAGGCCCTCCTTGCCGGCGTCCCCATCACCAACTACGGCCTGTCCATCGCCCACCTCCAGGGCATCCTCCCGCGCGTTGTGTTGCCATAGGAGCTCCGCAACACCAGGATGAATAATCTATAGTGGAGTCGGACAAAACTTTTCGACGGCATTTTTTAGCCTAGAAAAGTTTTAGTCCGCGGAGCCAGAAAAAGTGTTAGTCCGCGGAACGGTGATTATTCATCCACGAAAACAGGCCAAAAACGTGGATGAACCCGGGGAACCCCGCGCCGTAAAATACCAATAAATAGGGATTGCGCACCGCAGCGGCCCTGAGTAACTTTGCACCGTTAAAACGGTTCAAAGATGAAAAGAGCGCTAGTTGTGGCTATTCTTGCTGCCGCCTGCCTCTCGCTTCAGGCCCAGCAGGCCGGATCCGATTCAGACAGGCAGCAGAGACTTACTTTGGGTGGATATGGGGAAGTGGCCCTCACCCGCAATTTCTACAGTGACAATGTTTACCGGTATTCGTCGGCGGCTTCTCACGCCGGTGAGCAGCACGGCCGGTTCGACATCCCGCACGCGGTAATATATATAGGATACGACTTCGGCAAGGGATGGTCCATGCAGACGGAAATAGAGTTCGAGCACGGCGGCAGCGGAGGAGCGGTGGAGAAGGAGTTCGAGGAGGCAGGCGAGTGGGAGAGCGAAACCGAGAAGGGCGGGGAAGTGGCCCTGGAGCAGTTCTGGCTCCAGAAGAGTTTCTGCCCGGAGTTCAACGTTAAAATGGGGCACATAGTGGTGCCGGTGGGCGGTTTGAACAATGCCCACGAGCCGCTGAACTACTTCACTGTGTACCGCCCGGAAGGGGAGTATACGATTCTCCCGTCCACGTGGCACGATACGGGCGTAAGCCTCTGGGGTCGCGCAGGCAGTTGGCGGTACGAGGCAATGGTCATCGCCGGGCTGGACGCCTATATGTTCAGCACGGAGAATTTCGTGAAGTACGGGGCCGGGTCGCCCTTCGAGTTCAAGGCCGCAAACCAGCTGGGGTTTGCCGGCCGCATCGACAATTATTCAATAAAGAATCTCAGACTGTCCCTGAGCGGCTTCTATGGCCGGGCTTTCAACAATACATATCCCTATGAGGTTATTCCGGAGACGTCGCGGTATTACGGCGTAAAGGGCCGTACAGCTATCGGAGCCTTCGATTTCGAGTATAAGGGAGGCCGGTTCATTGCCAGGGGCAATGCCGATTATGGCTATGTGGGCGATGCCGCGATGATAAGCAATATGAAGCGGAACCGCTCCGCCAACAACGCCCCGTACAAGAAATCGGCAGTGGGTAAGGGAGCTTTCGCCGCAGGCGTTGAGGCTGGCTATGACCTGCTGTCCGGCGATGAGAAGCTGTTTCTTTTTGGTCGATACGAATATTACAATTCCTATATCCCCGACGCAGGGCAGGAACTGGCGGAATGGACGCAGAAACACCGCATCGCAGTGGGCTTGAACTATATGCCCCTTCCCCAGATTGCCGTGAAGGCGGAGTATTCACACCGCTTCCTCAAGGCCGGGTACAATCCCGAGCCGTCGATCAGCGTAGGCGTGTGTTACATGGCATGGTTTAAAAATTAAATATTTATGAAGAAGGTAGTTATCATTGCAGCTGCGCTTCTGGCAGCTGTCGCTTGCAACAACAAATTGAATCCGGAGGGACTCACCTCCCAGGAAAAGGAACTGAAAGCCGCCGTGGAGCAGTATGTCCCCGGCGTCATTTACAAGATTTACGGAAATCTGGCCGATTCGTCGCAGAAGCTCTATGAGGAGCTGTCGGCAATGAAAGCATCGTCCAGCTACACCCAGGCCCAGATCGACCAGGTTTGCAATACATTCCTGGAGGCCCGCAAATGGTGGGAGCAGAGCGAGGCGTTCCTTTACGGAGCGGCTACGGCTTACGGCATCGACCCTCATATCGACTCATGGCCCCTGGATAAGGACAAACTCGCCAAGAGCCTGTCCAACGCCGAGACGATTGCCGATCTTGACGAGAATGGTGCCGGAGCCGTTGATGAGGTTGGCGCTGCGTCGCTTGGCTTCCATGGCATCGAATTCATCATCTTCCGCGATGGAAAACCCCGCGCTGCATCGGCCCTGAACGGGGTTGAGGCCGATGAGTCCTTCGCCGGACGCAATGTCACGGGAAAGAGCGAGATCATTTTCGCGGTGGCCGTGGCTGAAGACCTGCGCAATTACTGCTTCGAGCTGCAGGCGGCCTGGGATCCTTCCTGCCCCGATGCCCGCAAGGAGCTTGTGGAGGATGAACTTGAGCTGAACACCACGATGGATTCAGGGCTCACCTACGGGGAGAATCTGCTCCAGACCGGCAACGCGGGCAGCACATACCGCAGTTGGCCGGAGGCCGTTGTCTCCATCCTGGTGGCCGGTTGCTCCAACATCTGCAACGAGGTGGCTAACACTAAGATCGGCACTGCGCATTACGTGAACGGCAGCGAGTACGACCCGGACTACATCGAGTCGCCTTATTCAAAGAAATCTTACCAGGATTTCAAGGACAATATCCTGTCCATCCAGTACAGCCTTTATGGCGAGCAGGGTGCGACAAAGGCCGGGAAGAAGTCCATCGCCGCATTCCTCAAGAGCAATAAATGGGATAAGGCCGATGAGCTGGTAAACGCTCTGGACGCTTCGGTAAAGGCCTTGGACGATGCGATGGCCGAGGGCGCTTTTGTGGACAATCCCACCTCCGCCGAGGCTGAAAACTGCATAGTGAAAATCAATGCCCTTGATGCGCTGCTGAACGATGCGGCCGACTGGGTATCCAAATTATAACGTTATGAGATACAGATACTTATTGCTGGTTATGCTGGCCTTTGTGGCCTGCAACAGGAACAAGGAGATTCCCAGTTCGAGAGAGTCCGATGCCAAATACGTTGGCAAAGCCGTTGGCAACTTCACAGCAGAGGAGTGGTATCCAGGCGGCGAACTCGGAACCACCGACAATGTCACCGAGGGCTGCTACGAGGATGAGACTCCTGCCGTACGTGCCCAGGGGCTGCTGTCGGAGTTCAATCACGGGGAAATGTTCTTTGAACGTAACGTTACCCTTAACACAGAGCCTTTCAAGGGCCTGGGACCGGCGTCGGTGCGCAAGTCCTGCCTGGACTGCCATCCCGGTTACGGCCACGGAAAGAGGCAGCTGGTGTATGAGGCAAACACTGCGCGGGCCTTCGGCAACGGCTATTTACTGGTAGTCTATTATGCCAATGAGCCCGGCAGCAACGACGGCGCCTATGTGGCCGAAGTAACCGGTATGCCTCAGACCATGGCCGCGGATCCATTCCTCCCGCCCATCGACGAAAAAGGCATCTCAATCACCTGGATCCCGGTTTCCGCAATGGCAAGCGGCCTGCCGATGACTTTCCCGGACGGGGAGACTTATGCGCTGCAGTATCCGGAGATAACGATTGCCCGCGAGGCCTTCAATACGAATCCCAATCCTTACGACACGGCTCAGGAGAAGGGGCTCACGATGGGCTTCCGCCTGGAATCGACCATCGGGGTCATCGGCTCCGGTCTGATTGACGCAATTCCGGATGAAGCAATCCGCGAGCAGTACAGGGCGGAGGCTCCCTATGTGGAGCTGAACTCGTCCTTCTGGGACA